>PLXR01000018.1 GCA_003151495.1 Opitutaceae bacterium | reverse complement strand
GGCGTTGACCAGGTACTCGCTCGTCACGCCGAAGCGGCCGGAGGCGACCTGCTTGATCGCGGAATTCTTGGAGTCCCCGTTGGGCTCGAGCTTGTAGCGGGCGGGGTCCTCCCCGCCCTCGCCCGTGTTGCTCTTGCCGCCGATGCGNNGCGTCTCGTGCGCCTCCTTGCTGATGGAGCCGTAGGACATGGCCCCCGTCTTGAAGCGCTTCACGATCGCCTCGACCGGCTCGACCTCCTCGATCGGGATGGGCGTCGAGGCCTTGAAGTCGAGCAGGCCCCGCAGCGTGCAGGCGTTCACCGACTGCTCGTTGATGAGCGCGGAATACTCCTGGAAGACCTTGAAGCTCGTGGTGCGCACCGCCTTCTGCAGCTTGTGGATCGACTCGGGCGTGAACAGGTGCCGCTCGCCCTCGTTCCTCCACTGGTACTGCCCCCCGGACGGGAGCATGTGGCCGTTGACCGGGCGCGAAGGGAACGCGGCGTGGTGGCGCATGAGGACCTCCTGCGCGATCACGTCCAGCCCGATTCCGCCGACGCGCGACGGCGTCCCCGTGAAATAGTGGTCGATCACGTCCTGGCGCACCCCGAGGGCCTCGAAGACCTGTGCGCCCCGGTAGCTCTGGATCGCCGAGATGCCCATCTTCGACATCACCTTGATGACGCCCTTGGTGGCCGCCTTGACGAAGTTCTTGCAGGCCGCCTTGTGGTCGAGCTTCGGGAGCATGCCCTCGCGGATCATGTCGTCGATCGCCTCGAACGCGACGTAGGGGTTGATCGCGCTGCAGCCGTAGCCGATCAGCAGCGAGAAATGGTGGACCTCCCGGGCCTCGCCGGTCTCAAGGACGAGGCTCACCCGCGTGCGCAGGCCCTCGCGGATCAGGTAGTGGTGCAGGCCCGCGATCGCCAGGAGGGCGGGCACCGGCGCGAAGTCGCGGTTCACCCCGCGGTCGCTCAGGATGATGACGTTGATCTCGTCCTCCTCGATCATCCTCCGTGCCATGGCGCAGAGCTCCTCCAGGGACTTCGCGAGCCCCTTCTCCCCGCGGGTCACGCGGAACAGGATCGAGAGCACGCCCACGGTGAGGCCCGGCACGGACATGCGCCGGAGCTTCGCGAACTCCTCGTTCGTGAGGATCGGCCACTTGAGCTCCACCCGCCGGCAGGCGGACGGCTGCGGGTTGAGGAGGTTGCCCTCGGAGCCGAGGCGCGTCTCCGCCCCGATGATGATCTCCTCGCGGATGCAGTCGATCGGGGGGTTGGTGACCTGCGCGAAGAGCTNNCTGCTTGAAGTAGTCGTAGAGCAGGCGGGGCTTGTTCGAAAGCACGGCCAGCGCCGCGTCGTTGCCCATGGACCCCGTCGCCTCGACGCCGTCCTTGGCCATCGGCGTCAGGATTATCCGCTCGTCCTCGTTGGTGTAGCCGAAGGCGATCTGGCGCTGGATGAGCGTCTGGTGGTCGGGGAGCGGGACCTCGGGGGCCTCCGGCAGGTCCTCGAGGTGGACCAGGTGCTCGTCGAGCCACTTGCGGTAGGGGCGCTCCGACGCGATCTTCCCCTTGATCTCCTCGTCCTCGATGATGCGCCCCTGCGCCGTGTCGACGAGGAACATGCGCCCGGGCTGGAGCCGGCCCTTCTGGAGGACGTTCTCGGGGGCGTTGTCGAGCACCCCGGCCTCCGAGGCCATGATCACGAGCCCGTCCTTCGTCACGTAGTAGCGGGACGGGCGCAGTCCGTTGCGGTCGAGGACGGCGCCGATCTGGATCCCGTCCGTGAACGCGATGGACGCGGGTCCGTCCCACGGCTCCATCAGGCACGAGTGGTACTGGTAGAACGCCCTCCGGTCGTCGTCCATCCCCTCGTTGTTGGACCAGGGCTCGGGGATCATCATCATCATCGCGTGCGCGGGGGACCGGCCGGCGAGGACTAGCAGCTCGAGGGTGTTGTCGAACATCGACGAGTCGCTGCCGTTCGGGTTCACGATCGGCAGGATGCTCTTGATGTCGTCCCCGAAGAGCTCGGACTCGAAGAGCGCCTCGCGGGCGTGCATCCAGTTGATGTTGCCCCGCAGCGTGTTGATCTCGCCGTTGTGGGCGATGTAGCGGTACGGGTGCGAGCGGTCCCAGCTCGGGAAGGTGTTGGTGCTGAAGCGCGAGTGCACGAGCGCCAGCGCCGTCTCGACGGTGGGGTTCTGGAGGTCGGTGAAGTACTGCTCGAGCTGCCCCGTGAGGAGCATGCCCTTGTAGACGAGGGTCTTGAACGAGAGGCTCGGCATGTACCAGGTCTCGGCCCCGTCCATCGTCGAGGTGCGGATGACGCTGTAGGCGCGCTTGCGGATGACGTAGAGCTTGCGCTCGAAGGCCATGGTGTCGGCCGTCGCGGGGTTGCGCCCCACGAACACCTGCCGGATGAGGGGCTCGCTCGCCTTGGCGGTCTCCCCGAGCGACGAGTTGTCGACCGGCACGGTCCTCCACCCGAGGATGGTCTGGCCCTCCGACTGGACGATCTTCTCGAAGGCCTCCTCGAGCCTGCGCCGCTTGATCCGGTCGCGCGGCAGGAACACGAGCCCGCAGCCGTAATCGCCGGGGCCCGGGAGCGTGATCCTCGCCTTCTTGCAGGCTTCCCTCAGGAATGCGTGCGGGGTCTGTATGAGGACGCCCGCGCCGTCGCCCGTGTTCGACTCGGAGCCCGCGGCGCCCCGGTGGTCGAGGTTCTTCAGGATCTGGATCGCCTGCTTGAGGATCTGGTTCGACTTGCGCCCCTTGATGTCGACCACGAAGCCGACGCCGCACGCATCGTGCTCAAACCACGGATCGTAAAGGCCCTGCTTCCTCGGCAGGCCGGGGGCACCCTTGCGGGACTTGCGGGCATCGACGGGTCTTGTGGGCATTTCTGGGTGGCGGGGTGGTCAGGCTCGAAGCAACTTTGGAGCCATGTCGCAGGGTGTGGGGGTCAGGTCTGGTTGAGGGTGCGCAAAAAAGGCCGGTTTTCGGTGTGAGAGCCGGCCCTGCGGAAACTTGATTTTATGTTGGCAGGACCTCTCGTCAGAAGAAGCGGATCGTTTTCGTCGCCATTTTGGCATGCTCCTCGTCGGAGCACCCCGCGTTGGTCGGAACGTCCGCCGCGGCTTCCGTCGGTTTCACCAGGTCATTGCTCAGGAGATAGTTCTCAACTTCCTCGCCGGACACGTCCGCCAGCATCACGCCGTCGATCTCCACGCATGGGGAGAGCGGCTGCCCCGACTTGCGAACCATCTCGGCATAGTTCGCCCGGTCACCAATGATGTCGATGTCCTGGTAATCCAGGCCGTACTTGCGGAGCGCGGCGCGGACGCCGTTGGACCAACCGCAGGAGGGCTTGAGATAGGCTTTGATGGTCATTCGGGTAAGGTAGATGCAGACAGAGCTGCGGGCAAGGTATAGGGCGCGATTTGCGGCGATCAAGCATCGTCTTGCGAAATTTTCGGCCGGGTCCGCCGGCCGGGCCGCCGGACCGTGCGCTTGCGAAACGCCTCCACCCGGGCTGGATTGGCTGCACCATGTACAAAGTCGTGCTCCTGCTGGTCGGCTCGAACATCTTCATGACCCTCGCCTGGTACGGCCACCTCAGGCTCAAGTGGCTCGAGGGCAAGCCGCTCTTCGTCGCCATCCTGGTCGCCTGGGGCGTGGCCTTCTTCGAGTACTGCCTCCAGGTCCCCGCGAACCGGATGGGCTACCTCGGCGGAAGCCTCACCGGGTACCAGCTCAAGGTGATCCAGGAGGTGATCACGCTCGGGGTCTTCATCGTGTTCGCCTGGGTCGTGCTGAAGGAGCGCCTCACGTGGAACTACGCCGTCAGCTTCGTCCTCATGATGGGGGCCGTGTACTTCGCGATGGCCGCGAAGCCCTCTCCCTGAGCGGATGCTCAGCGCCCGACGACCAGGACCTCGAAGCTTCCCGGGATCGGCTGGCGCCTCGGGCGGGGGTTGTCGGCGGTGGCCTCCGGCGCGGGGCCGAACCTCCCAGTGGCGACGAACACCCGGCCGGTCTTCGGGTCCAGGGCGATCGTCCGGGCCCCGAACGCGGTCGGCACCGTCTTCACCAGGCTGTAGGAGTTGGGCGAGTCCTCGTGGAGGACCGTGAGCGTGCCGACCATGTTCGACGTGAAGATGAGGCCGTTTGCCGCGTCAAAGGCGTCGCCGTCAGGGTCGTCCCCGATCTCGGGCGTCGCGACGACGGCCCCGGTGTCGCTATCGACGACCGCAAGCCTGTTGTTGCCGCCAGACGAGAAGAGGCGGTGCGTCGCCACGTCGATCGCAAGCCCCGTCCCGCCCTCAACGGGCGCAAGGGGCCACGAGGCGAGGGGCTTGAGCGAGTGGGTGTCGACGACCTGGATCATGCTCTTGTCCTCGGTGTTGACGAACAGGCGGCCCTTCCCGTCGAAGGCGAGGCCCTCGAGCTTCCCCTCGATCGGGACGGTCGCCGTGATCTCGCCCGTGGTCGGGTCGATCACGGTGATCCCGCCCGACTGCCCGTTGGCAACGAAGACCTTCTGGGTCTCGGGGTCGTACTCGATCGCGTCGGGCTTCACGCCCAGCCCCGTGATCACCTTGAGGACCTTGAGCGTCGCCACGTCGAACATGACGACGGTCCGGTCCCCGCCGGAGGTGATGAAGCCGTGCTTCGGCCCCGGGGCGATCGCGATCCCGTGCACGCCCTTCATCGGGGCGACCACGCCCAGGAGGGACCCCGTGTCGGCGTCGAGCACCTCGACCCGCGTCCCGTGGGAGACATAGAGGCGTCGCATGTCCGCGTCCACCCGGAGGTAGTCGAAGCGGACCTCGCCCGGGATTGGGAAGTGGTGGGTGACATGGAACTCGGCGCCGCTTGCGGCGGAGGCCACGAAAAGGGAGGCGAGGATGCTGAGGCCGGGGTTGGTGGGCATGGTTCGCTCTATAGAGAGAGTGAGAAAAGGTGCCCGCGAGGTCCCGAAACGCCAACGAAATCTCGACGGTGGCGGGGCTTTCATGGTAGTCCTCACCGGCAATGCCGAAAACCAAGAAACCCCAATTCTTCAGCGTTCCCCACATCCGGTTCGAGGGCCCCCGGTCCGAGAATCCCCTGGCATTCAGGCACTACGACCCCTCCGAGGTCCATGACGGGATCACGCTCAGGGACCACCTTCGCTTCTCCATAGCCTACTGGCACTCGTTCCGCGGGGTGGGCGGCGACCCGTTCGGGCCCGGCACCATCCGCCGGCCCTGGGAGTCCGGCAAGGACCCGATCTCCGTCGCGAAGCGCCGGATGGACGCGGCGTTCGAGTTCTTCGTCAAGATAGAGGCCCCCTTCTGGTGCTTCCACGACCGCGACATCGCCCCAGAGGGCGCAACGCTCGCCGAGTCCAACCGCAACCTGGACGCGATCGTCGCCCACGCGAAGGCGCTCCAAAAGGAGACGGGGGTCAGGCTCCTATGGGGCACGGCGAACCTCTTCTCCAACCCCCGCTACATGTGCGGGGCCGCCACGAACCCCGACGCCCACGTCTTCGCCTACGCGGCCGCGCAGGTGAAGAAGGCGATGGAGGTCACCCACGAGCTGGGCGGCGACGGCTACACCTTCTGGGGCGGCAGGGAGGGGTATGAGACCCTCCTCAACACGAACCTGAAGCGCGAGCAGGACCACCTCGCCCGGTTCCTCCACATGGCGGTCGACCACGCCAAGCGCATCGGCTTCAAGGGCCAGTTCTACATCGAGCCGAAGCCGAAGGAGCCGACCAAGCACCAGTACGACTTCGACGTCGCGAGCGGGATCGCCTTCCTGAGGACCTACGGGCTGGAGAAGCACCTCAAGTTCAACATCGAGACGAACCATGCGACCCTCGCCGGGCACTCCTTCCACCACGAGATCGAGGTCGCGGCGTCCCAGGGGATGCTTGGATCCATCGACGCGAACGCCGGGGACCCGCTCCTCGGCTGGGACACGGACCAGTTCAACACCGACGTGAAGGAGATCACGATCGCCATGGTCTCCATCCTGCGGGCGGGGGGCCTCGGCAAGGGCGGGCTCAACTTCGACGCGAAGCTTCGCCGCCCCTCGATCGACCCGGAGGACCTCTTCCACGCCCACATCGGCGGGATGGACACCTACGCGCTCGCGTTCAAGCTCGCGCGCCGGATCCTCAAGGACGGCAAGTTCGACGACTTCCTGGCCGACCGCTACTCGAGCTACGACACCGGGTTCGGCAAGCAGATCGAGAAGGGCGCAGTCGGCTTCAAGGAGCTGGAAAAGCTCGTCCTCACGAATCTCGGCGAGCCTGTCCTGAGGAGCGGCCGCCAGGAGTACCTGGAGAACCTGCTCAACAGCTACCTGACGGGGCGCTAGACCGCCATGAGCCTCTATGTCGGGGTCGACAGCGGTACCCAGAGCGTAAAGGCGATCGCGCTCGACCTCGACACGGGCCGCGTGGTCGCGGAGGCGCGCGCGCCGCACCGCCTGATTGCCGGCCTCCCGCCGGGCCACATGGAGGCCCACCCCCAGGAATGGGTGTCGGCCATGGACGCGGCGATCTGCGAGGTCGCCTCGAGGATCGACCGCTCCCGGGTCCGCGGGATCGGCATCTCCGGCCAGCAGCACGGGTTCGTGCCCCTCGACGAGTCCGGCGCCGTCATCCGGCCGGCCAAGCTCTGGTGCGACACGAGCACCGCCCCGGAATGCGCGATCCTGACGCGCAAGCTCGGCGGCCCCGCCGCCGTCATCCGGAAGACCGGGCTCCCGTTCCTGCCCGGGTACACCGCCCCCAAGGTGCTCTGGCTCAAGCGGCACGAGCCCGCGAACTTCAAGAGGCTAGGCCACATCCTCCTTCCCCACGACTACCTCAACCTCCACCTGACGGGCAGGTACTTCATGGAGTTCGGGGACGCCTCCGGGACGGGCTTCCTGGACGTGAGGAGGCGCGCCTGGTCGGGTGCGGCCATGGACGCCGTCGACAGCCGCGTCGCGCGCTGCCTTCCCCCGCTCTCGGCTTCCCACGAGGCCTGCGGCACGCTGCGCCCCGAGATCGCAGGCCGTTACGGGTTTCCCGCCTCGACGATCGTGAGCGCGGGCGGCGGCGACAACATGATGGGCGCCATCGGGACCGGCAACGTCGTCCCCGGGGCCGTGACCGCGAGCTTCGGGACCAGCGGGACGATCTACGCCTTTTCCCGGAAGCCGGTCGTGGATCCCTCCGGGGAGATCGCGGCGTTCTGCTCTTCGACCGGGGGCTGGATGCCGCTCCTATGCACCATGAACGTGACCGGGGTCACGGAGCAGGTGAGGGCCCTCTTCGGCTGGAGCCTTGCGGAGCTAGAGACCGCGGCCGCCGGTGCTCCTGCGGGCTCGGACGGCCTGACGCTCCTTCCCTATCTCGACGGGGAGCGCACGCCCAACCTTCCCAAGGGCACGGGGGTGTATTTCGGGCTGGACCGGCGCACCCTCGCGCAGGGCCACCTTGCCCGGGCGGCGATCGAGGGGACGACGCTCGGCATGAATTACGGACTCAGGCGGCTCGCGGCGCTCGGAGTGAAGCCGAAGGAGATCCGCCTCACGGGCGGCGGCGCCCGCTCGCCCCTGTGGAGGCAGATTGCGGCGGATGTGTTCGGCGTACCCGTCGTCGCGATGTCGCAGGATGAAAGCGCGGCCCTCGGAGGCGCCCTTCAGGCGGCTTGGTGCGCCTCGGGGAGCCGGGGCTCGGGGCCGGCGCTCGCGGAACTCTGCGGCCGTTGCGTCTCGCTTGACGAGTCGACGCGTTGCACGCCCGACAAGGCGCGCGCCGCCGTCTACAGGAAGCGCCAGCAGCTCCAGGACAGGCTCTGCGCCGATCTCCGCGGCGCCTTCGAGGTGCGCTGAGACGGCCGGCGCAGGCTTCCCGGGTCACTTGCTCGACCCGGATTGCCGAGCCCGCATCTTTTGAATGCCTCGCTCGACTGCCGTGCGGGTGCCCCCTTTCGGAACGAGGCGTAGCCAGGCCTGGAGTTTGCTCCAGCGAAACCCGTTGAGGTCCGTCTCGGGGAGCGAGCCGCTGATTCTGCTGCGGTTCATCGCTGAAAAATACGCCACGTCGAAGAAGGCCTTTTCGGGCGATGCAACCAATCCCTCAATGGAGGGCTCGTAGGTGTAGCCATCGAAGAGGGCGGGTGTGATGTGGTGGAGGCGAATGGTCGCGCCGGTCAGCTCGACCTTTGCGGGCCGCCCCAAGGTGACCCCGAAGAAGTCCCGAGGGAGCTGCTGGATGCGGCCGTGGTGCCTGAGCGCCGACCATCCCGACAGATAGGCCTTGTAGGGATGCGCTGCGGCTGACACGAGCGCCCCCGGTCTGGTCGCCGCCGTGCCGACCAGCCATGCTCCGGGCTTGATCCGGCTCACGAGGCCCTCGACCTCCAGCCTTCGCAGGGCCATCGACGCCGTGGACATGCCCATCCCTGAAAGTTGTGCCGCTGAGCGCGTGGTCACCTCGCGGTGCCCAATGAGCTTCCTGTAGAATGAAAGGGTGGTCATATTACTACGGAAGGCAGCGACGAGGATAGATCGACCCGGACCTGCTCTCTTATCCTGTACCAGGCATCGTCTGTGCCGTAGTGGGCCGCAAGGTCTCCGGGCAGGAACGGCAGCACTTGGTCGCGAAACATCGCCGAATCGATGGTGGAGAGCTGCCCAATGGCCTGTCTGATGACGGATCCCGGAACCGTTCGGCCAGAAGTCGAGAATGGGGAGAGCAGCTGCAGGTCGAAGACATCCCGAGCCTGGACATATTTGCGGGTCGCAAGGGCGTCGACCTTTTGCCTGTAGGCAGCTGATGGACGGTAGTGGGGAAAGAGAAAGGGAGCCATCTGGTGCCCGCCGAGAATGCCCGCCGCGGGGGGCTCCACGGCATGCTCGTCGAAGGGACGGGTACCCGCCCGCCGGAAGAATTCAAGGCGTGTTGCGATCCTTTGGTCCTCGTGCACGATCTCGAATTTCCAGCGCTGGGAAGTGTCGGTCTGCTTGAGCGCGCTAATGTCCCCGAGCGAGATTCTCGCCGCTGCCAGCTCTGCGCGAAGCGGGCCGCCGGTGAGCGTCTTATCCACGTTCTTCTTCAGGGTCTCCCTGGCCACAATCCGGGCGTCGAAATCCATGTCCTCGGACAGCCTGGGGCTGCCTTGGTAAAGGCGCAGATTCACGCCGCCCTTGAGGCATATCGTGCCAGGGCTCACCGTGTTCGAGAAATGCTTCAGGAACACGAGGTGAAAGCGTTCAACAGCTTCCCTAGGAGTCATAACGTTTAATTCATCTATAGTTGAATAAAATGCAATAGCATAATACTGAATTTGCCTCGCACGTCGCGAGCGGTCGGCGGAGGAACAACGGGCGCTTCCAAACTTGGGCTTCGAGGTCCAAACCGTGCGCGGGGGTTGACCCATTTGACTGCAGGGCAACGTGTGGGCTTCCCCCCATAGGTGGTTCCAGACAGAATCTCCAGCGGCATCCCATGTGCGTACGCTACACCCTCCACAAGACTGACGCGGCCCTCAACGCGATCTCCGCGGCGCTGGGGACCCCCCTTGAGACCCCGGACTGGGCGGTTCCGCGGTTCAACGCGACGCTGACGACCGTGATGCCGGTGGTCGCGATTTCCGGGACCCGGCCCGAAGTCCGCCCGATGAGGTGGGGGTTTGTGCTGCACGGCGTCACCCCGAAGCTGATTGCCAACGCAAAATCGGAGACGGTTGCCACGCTCGGCGCGTTCAAGAAGGCCGCGGCCACTAGGAGGTGCCTCGTTCCCGCGAACGGATTCTACGAATGGCTCACGAAAGGGTCGGTGAAGCTCCCGCGGCTCTTCACCCTCGCCGACGAGGAGCCCTTCGCCCTCGCCGGAATCTGGGACCCGCCGGCCGGAGAGCTTCCGGAGACCTTCTGCGTCCTGACGACGGAGCCGAACGAGCTCGTGGCCAGGGTCCACAACAGGATGCCGGTCATCCTTACCAGGGACACCATGCCGCGCTGGATAGGGGACCAGCCGCTTGCGCCAGACGAGCTCAAGGATCTCTTTCGCCCGATCGAGGCGTCGCGAATGGCGTCCAGGCCTGTGAGCCGGTACATGAGCAACAGCCGCAACGAGGGCCCCCGGTGCCTCGAGCCGCCGGACGAGCCCCTTCCGGAGCCGGAACTCGATTTCGGCTAGGGCGCTTGCTCCGGTCCCGCGTCGTCAAACACGCGGATTGTCGGGGCGCCCCGCCAGGTCCATTGTCCGGTATCGGGAGCGGTGACGACCATAAGGAGCGACCATGACCGATGACACCGACCTGCTCCGCCGCTACGTGCGGGACAACTCCGAGGAGGCCTTTGCCGAACTTGTGCGCCGCCATGTCGACCTGGTCTACTCCTCGGCCCTGCGTCGCGTGGGTCGGGATGCCCACTTGGCGGAGGATGTCACCCAGCAGGTCTTTGCCGAGCTCGCGAGGAAGGGGAGGGCGCTCCTTACCCGGGCTACGCTCGAGGGTTGGCTCTACACGACGAGCCGCTTCAAGGCTATCGACGCCGTCAGGACTGAAAGCCGCCGCCGCCTGCGCGAGCAGAATTCCCTCTCCATGAATCCCGCGCAGCCAGGCCCCCAGGGAGGCGGCGACTGGGAATCGCTGCGCCCGCTGATCGACAGCGCGATGGATGCCCTAAGCGAGGGCGACCGCGAGGTACTCCTCCTGAGATATTTCCAATCGCGGTCGTTCGCGGAGGTGGGCCGGATGCTCTCGCTGACCGAAGACACCGCCCGTAAGCGGTCCTCCCGGGCGCTCGAGCGCCTTCGTGCCCAGTTGGCCCGCCGCGGCCTCTCCTCCGCAACGGAGGCCCTCGCGCTCATCCTTGGCAACCAAGCGATCGGCGCCGCACCGGGCGGGCTCGCCACGGGCGTTTCGGGGGCCGCCCTTGCCTCGGCAAAAGGGAGCGCGGTGTCGGCCGTGCACTTTCTCAGGATCATGACCACCATAAAGATAGCCGCGGGTGCGGCCACGCTTGCCCTCCTTGTTGCCTCACTCGGAACCGCCGCCTTCGAGGCTCGAGAGCACCAGAGGGCCGAGGACGCACTGGCGAGGGCGCGACGGGATACGGCGGAGGCCGAAACCCAACTTAAGGTACTCGACGGCCAGATCCGGGACGCCGACCGCGGCGCGGCCGCGTTGCAGGCGTCGATCGACGCGGCTGCCGCGGCGGATGAGGCGGCAAAGGCGAGGCGGGCGCATCCGGCGGATCCGCGTGAGTCCGGACGGCTGTTCTCGGAGCGGTATCCGGAAGCCCAGCCTCTCCTGCTGGGGCACGACGTCG
The DNA here is from genome assembly GCA_003151495.1 of Opitutaceae bacterium. Taxonomy (GTDB): domain Bacteria; phylum Verrucomicrobiota; class Verrucomicrobiia; order Opitutales; family Opitutaceae; genus Palsa-1447. Next base: position 50,246 of record PLXR01000018.1, on the reverse strand, counting down.
CCTGGAACGCCCTCCGCAATAACCCCCTTTTCAATGCGCTCGGACTCACCCCCGCAAAGAGGGAACAATTCCTTGCCCTGCTCGCGCAGCGCGCGGATTCGGGGATCACTTGGTTCACCGCCCAGGATCCTGACGCGCCCGCGTTTGAAATCGGGATCGGGCAGGCCAGCCTGTCCACTGACCAGCTTGCCGGGCAGATGCGGGACCTCCTGGGCGAGGACGGAAACCAAAGATACCAGGATTTCACACGTGCGGGCGCGGCGCAGAAGCTCGCGGAGCGTCTAACGGGCACGCTTTACTCCACCGACTCGCCCATGACACAGGCGCAGGCAGCCGAGATGGCCCAGGTGTTGGCCAGAAGCAGCACCGATTACCAATCAGGAAAGAACCTCTACAGCCCATCGCAGATCAACTGGGAAACAGTCCTTTCGGGCTCCCAGTCGGTGCTTTCGGAGAACCAGGTGGCGGCGCTCAGGAACTTGAGGGAGGCCATCGTCTATGAGCAGGCGGCAGACGCGGCGGCGAATCAGGCGCAAAAGGAGGCGATCGTGGCTGCGACTGCGGCCCTGGCCCCAAAGGCGGCGCCATGAGGTCCAGGACGGCGATCACCCTCGTCACGACGGGGCTCTTCCTTGCAACCTTCGGCGTCGCCTGGAGGGAGGCATGGCTGTTGCGCGCCGCGCAGTCGTCCCTCGAGGCGGAGGTTCGGGCTCGGGATGAGATCGCCTCCAGACTTCAGAGCAGGCAGGAAGCCGCCGCCGCGGCAGCCCTCAGGCGCTCGGGCCTGGCGGCCAGGCTGGAACTCCTCGGGGGCGCCGCGGAACACTCGCCTTCATATGAAGGCGTCCTGCGGGTGGTTGCGGTGGCCGCGCGGCCCTGGCGCGACATCGTCGTGGCGAGGAACTCGAAGCTGCAGGTGCTCTACCTTGCCGCAGAGCGCGCCGCGATTCCGACCCGCTACGGCCCGCTGATCCGAGCGCTTGGGCTGTCGGCGGTGCAGACCGACAGGTTCATAGCGGCCGAGGTGGCTGCCGCCGAGAGGACGCTCGACATCAGGGCGACGGCGCAGGCCCAGGGACTCGACCCCGCCGATCCCGCGGTGGCAACCCTCCAGAGGCAGTCCGCCGAGCAGCTCGGGGCGGCTCAGGCCGACCTCCTGGGCGCCGATGGCTACCGGCAGCTTCAGGAGTACGAGCGGACGCTGCCGACCCGGGGTTTCGTAGACAAGCTGGCGGGAACGCTTGCCTTCACCGACACACCGCTGTCTCCCGAACAGGCGGGTCAGCTGGTCCAGCTTCTTGCCGGAGCCAGCACCGGCTACCAGAACGGCGGTGTGGCCGACCCGCCTCGCTTCGAGGATTACAACGGGCTCATGGCCTCTCGGGCCGCGGCGCAGGAGGCCGTGGACTGGCAGGCCGTCCAGCAGCAGGCCCGGGGCATGCTGACCGAGGCCCAGTTCGATCTGCTAAATTCCGCGATGCAGGAGAACCGCACGACGGTCCAGCTTTTCAACATGATGCGGCAGGGCTCGGGGGCCCCCGTTATCGGGTTCGGGTACGGCCGCAGGGCCCGTTGATGGTCTCGATGGGCCTCGGCCCGTCCGTCCTCGCATTTCCCCTGGGGCAGTCCCAGCTTGGAGGAAGGTGACGAGGCTTACCCCGCCAATTGCCTGGGTGATTCTTGCCGCGGCCGCCTCGAACGCGGCCGCCGGCCCGTTCGATCTCGTCTCCGGCAGCGAGGAGATCACCGCCGTGTCCTCAAAGGTCCACAACGGCTACACCCGCGAAAAGCTCCCCGACGGGTCATTCAAGCCCGAGACCTATGCCTTCGCGGTAGGGGGCCTCTTGAGCCCCAAGAGCGACGACTCCATCGACAATCTCACCTTCGACTCGATCTCGCGGACAATCAGGGTGCAGCTTGACGGCCAGAAATACGTCCCCTCGCACGACCTAGACAGGATCAAGCTGCTGATCGTGGTCTATTGGGGGACCACCTTCGGGACCAGCGGAGTCCAGGCGATGCAGGGAGGGGCCAAGGACAGGCTCGACCTCCAGAACGCCTCGCTGCTGGGATTCGACTCGGACGGCGTCTTTGGCCGGGGCTTTGCCGACCCCTCCAACATGCGGTCGGCGATCCTAAGGCAGACCCACGCGGAGGTGATGAGCGCACTCGAGCTGAACCGCTACTACGTGGTCCTGCTCGCGATCGATTTCCAGGCGGTCTGGAAGCAGAGGAAGGTGAAGCTCCTGTGGGAGACGCGGATCAGCCTCTCGGAGAGGCGCCATGAGTTCGACAAGGAGCTGCCCTTCATGATGCGCTATGCGGCTCAGTACATCGGGCAGGACACCCGCGGGCTGGTGATGAAGCCGGTCCCCGAGGGACACGTTGACATAGGCAGCGTGAGGTCGCTGGGCGAGGCGCCGGAGAGGCAAGCCGCGGAGCCGGGACCGCCCACTGCCAGACCATAAGGGGTGCAAGGATTCGCGGCGAATCTGGCCTCCGGTGAGATTGGGAGCCGCGGACGGAAGACTTCCGCGTCCCGACGCCTGATTGTTGTCACATTCCGCTGCCTGCGGGTGTAACTGTAACCGATGGAGGACGACTCAGAGCTGCTGCGCCGGTTTGTAGAGGACGGATCCGAGTCCTCCTTCGGCCTGCTCGTCCAAAGGCATGTGGATCTTGTTTTCGCGGCTGCGCTGCGCCAGGTGCACGACGCTCACCTTGCCGAGGATATAGTGCAGACGGTCTTCATAGACCTGGCCCGCAAGGCGCGGTCTCTGTGGAGGCGCCCAATCCTGGTGAGCTGGCTCTACAAGAGCACGCGGTTCGCCGCGTCAAAGGCCCTGCGGGCGAACCACCGCCGGCGAGCGCGGGAAACGGAGGCACTGATCATGAATGAGCTACTCTCCCCGGACCCGGACCCGGACTGGAACCGCCTGCGTCCCATCCTTGACGAGGTGATCTGCCAGCTCGGCGAGCGCGATCGGGAGGCGGTGCTTCTCCGCTTTTACAAGGGAATGCCTTTCGCGGCGATAGCGGCCGCGCTTCAAACCACCGAGGAGGTCGCAAGGCAGCGGGTGGGTCGGGCCCTCGACAAGATGTATGCGCTGTTGGCCCGCCGCGGAATTACCTCCACCACGGCGGCGATCGCCGCGGTCCTAGCGAGCCGGGGGGCCGTGGCGGCGCCAGCAGGGCTGGCCCTAAAGGCTGCGAGCGGCGCGGTTGCGGCGAGCATCGCGGGCGGGGGTGCCATCGGGGGCTTGCTGAATCTTATGACCACCACGAAATCTATTACCGCCGCGGCGACGCTCGCGGCGCTTGTCGCGATTGGGACCGCGGTGTACGAGGCGGGAGTCGCCCGGGAGGGCTCGCGGGCCCTGGCAAACTCCAACGCAGAGCGAAGCGCTCTCCAAAAACGGCTGGATGAGGGGAACCGCAAACTTGGAACAGTGGGGGACGGGCAGGAGAGCCGAAAGATCGAAGTCGGCGGGCCCCGGGATGGCGCCGCGGCCCAAGGGAAACGGGGATCGTCCCCATTTTCCCCGGAGGTAGAGAAGGTCCTTAGCCGTCCGGAGCTCAGGAAGCTTTATCTTCAGCGGGTGGTTCTGAGGACCAAGGAGGAATATGGTCGGTTCTTCGCTTCCGCAGGGCTGACTCCGTCCCAGCAGGACGCGTTCGCGAACCTGTTCGCAGCCCGCGAGAACGGGAACCTGGACCTCTTCGAGTCCCTGAGGTCGCAGAACATGCTCACACCCGCGGGGATGTCCCAGGCGGCGGCAGAGGGCACCCAGGCGCTTATTAACCAGGAGGCGGGGAAAATAGCGGCGGATTTCAGCGAAGGAATGAATGACCTTCTTGGGCCGAAACTGAACGCCGAATGCCAGCAGTTCAGCGCCGGATTGGGCGCCCGGGGCACGGTGGACCAGCTGACCGCGCAACTGGCAGCGACCGATTCGCCCCTTTCTCCGCAGCAGGCCGATCAGCTTGCCCAGGTCATTGCCCAGCAGGGCCTCGATCCGGCAGCGATAGGCTCGGCCCAGGCGGGTACTGCCGCTGCCGTCACCGCGGCACTTGCAGGTTCCCTCGCGGGCATCTCGCTCGACTCCTCGGATGTGGGTGTCATCGCCCAGGAAATGGAGCAGCCTGGAAACAGGGCGCTTGTGACGGATGCTGCCGTTGTTAGGGCGCAGGACATCCTCAACCCGAAGCAGCTTGCCATATTGCAGAACCTGCAGCTGCAGCAGGCCATTCAGATCAAGCTGGCGCCCCAGCCCGCTCGGAGGTGAACCAAGTTTTCCGGGTCCGTCCACAACGTGCCGCTACTTCTTCGGGTATTTGTCGTGGTATCGGACCCAGTCCTGAGCCATCTCCGGGTCCTCGTCGCGCCCCTTGGCGGTAAGGTCCAGGAAATTGTACGTCGTGTTGATGAGGTCGATCCCACGCGCAAACGTCGAGTAGGTGTGGAACACCGCCCCGCTCCGCTCTCTGTAGAACGTGCTGATGCCCTCGCGGTCCTCTATGGGCATGCTGCACTTCCTGTAGTTGTAGAAGGCGTTCCCCGTCCGGAGGTCCTCGGGCGTGAATGAGGCCTGGAAGTCGTAATTGAAGTCGCTCCCGTTGGACGACACCCACTTGAACTTCCACCCCATCCTGCGCCTGAAGGGAGCGATCTCCCTGAAGGGGGCGCGCGAAATCACCGTGAGCGTCGTGTCCCTGTGGGGCAGGTGGAGTCCGGCGCCGTCAAAATGGTCAGCCCAGAACGAGCAGTGCGGGCACCCTTCGCCATCGCCCGGGGCGAACATGAAGTGGTAGACGATCAGCTGGCTCCTGCCGGCAAAGAGCTCCGCGAGCGTCGCCCTTCCGTCCGGCCCGACAAAGGTGTATTCCTTTTCGACCCTCGTCCACGGAAGCTGGCGGCGTTTCTGCCTCACCTTGTCATGAAGCCGCGTGAGTTTCTTCTCCTCGGCAAGCAGGGCCTTCCGGGCGGCAAGCCATGCGGCCGGCTCCACGACCCTGTGCTCCTTGGTTCCTGATCGAGTCTTTAGCTTGGCCATGGTGGTGGTCTCCTTGTTTTGTTTCTGAATCCCTGCCGGGCGGCTGGCCACGCCAGCGGCGCCCATGACACTTGTTCAATCGGCAAAACTCGTATAGCCAAGGAAAATGAAGTCACGGACACCCCTCCTGCTTGCCTTGCTCATGGTTCGCGTTTGCCAGGGCCAGGAGGAGGCCCGGATGGACCAGGTCGTCCGATCCTATGTGGACAGCGGCAAGTTCATGGGGTCCGTGCTCGTCGCGCGCGGCGACAAGGTCGTGCTGAGCAAGGGTTATGGTTCGGCGGACCTGGAGTGGGACATCCCGAACACGCCCTCGACCAAGTTCCGGCTCGGGTCGCTGACCAAGCAGTTCACCGCCGCCTCGATCCTCCTCCTGGAGGAGCGCGGGAAGCTGGCCGTGGGCGACCCGGTCAGGAAATACCTGCCCGATGCGCCGGCCGCCTGGGACAAGGTCACGATCTTCAACCTGCTGACGCACACCTCGGGAATCCCGAGCTTCACCGGCTTCAAGGACTACGCCGAAAGCGAGCCGTTTGCCACGACGCCCGCTAAGCTCGTGGCCCGGTTCCGCGACAAGCCGCTTGAGTTCGAGCCGGGCACGAAGTGGAACTACAGCAACTCGGGCTACGCCCTGCTCGGCTACCTCATCGAGAAGGTGAGCGGCGTCACCTACGCGGACTTCGTGCAGAGGAACCTGTTCGACCCCCTCGGGATGAAGGACTCGGGTTTCGACTCGAATTCCGCGGTCATCCTGCGCCGGGCGTCGGGCTATGTTCCCGGCCCCGGCGGGCCGACCAACGCGGGGTACATCCACATGAGCGTGCCGTTCTCCGCCGGGGCGCTCTATTCGACGACGGAGGATCTCCTCAAGTGGGAAACGGGACTCTTCGGCGGGAAGCTGCTCTCGGCCGCGTCGCTCGCAAAGATGACGACCCCCTTCAAGCAGGACTACGCGTTTGGACTCGGCGTGACGACGACGGACGGGAAGAGGCGGATCGCCCACGGGGGGGGAATCGAGGGTTTCAACACCTATCTCTGCTACTTTCCGGACGACCGCACGACGATTGCCGTGCTGGCCAACCTGAACGGGGGGGCGCCCGACGAGATCTGCGGCCTGCTCGAGAAGGTGGCGCACGGCGAGCAGGTCAAGCTGGCGGCGGAACGAAAGGCCGTGGAGGTCCCTCATGACATCCTCCAGGGATACGTCGGCACCTATGAGTTCCAGCCCGGGTTCAACTATCTCGTGACGCTCGAGGGAAACCAGCTCATGGGGCAGCTCGGAAGTCAGCCGAGCCTCGCGCTCTATCCCGAGACGCCCACCCTCTTCTTCCTGAAGGAGGTCGATGCCCAGATCGAGATCGTGAGGGATCCGGGCGGCTCCGTGTCGGCGTTGATCCTCCACCAGGGGGGTCAGGATCACACGATGAAGCGCAAGAGCTCCACCGTGGAGGCCCCGCCCGGGCACAAGGAGATCAAGGTCCCGGCCGACGTGCTCGGGCGCTATGTCGGGAGCTACCAGCTCGGGGCGCACTTCGAGATCGTGGTCACGCTCGAGGACGGCCAGCTGGGCGCCCAGCTCACGGGGCAGCAAAGATTCCCGATCTATCCCGAGACGGAGAACAAGTTCTTCCTGAAGGTGGTGGACGCCCAGCTCGAGTTCGTCCTGTCGGGAAGCGGGGCGGTCACGGCCGTCATCCTGCACCAGAACGGGACAGACCAGACGGCTCCGCGCGAGTAGGGCGCGGTGCCGGCTCGCCACCGAGGCCTCAACTGGCCGGATGCCTTGGACTGCCCTGGACCAGCAGCTCGCGGATGGTCTTTGCCATCTGGGTCACCGAGCTCCCCCTGGAGAGTCTCCTGAGGAGTATCCATGAAATCGTTTAATACGGTTTCGAGCAGGGCGATTGGGTACTGTCCACCTGCTGCCAGCGCAGGTTGCTCCCGTCCCCACTTCAAAGCCGGTCCCTTGCGAAACCCCGTGCGTGCGACCGATCATGCAACCCTGCGAACGCGGCCCCCGCGGGCGGCTCACCTTCCGACCACGAGTATCGTGAAGGAGTCGGGGACCATCTCAGGCCAGCGGCGCTGGGGCTGCGCGGCGCCGGGTGCAGCTGGGGTGGTGGTCGGAGCGGGAGTCGGCGTCGGGACCTCTTTCCGGTCTGCAGTGACGAGGACGATGTGGCCGGTCTTGCCGTCCAGGGTCGACGTCCTCGCGCCCGTCCTCGTCTTTACAGTCTGCTCAACGGTGAACTGGTCCGGTCCGGCCTCCCTTATGACCGTCAGGGTCCCGTCCCCCTGGGAGCTGAAGGCTTCCCCGGTGTCCGGATTGAACTCGGCCGCGTCCACGCCGTGGCCGATCGGCAGGGTGTTGATGATGCGGCCGTCCCGGGCATCGAGGATAACCGCCGTGTTGGGGTTCCTGCAGAACACGAACAGGACGTGGTTCCTGGCATCGAGGGCCAGTCCGGCCGGGCCGCCGCCCTTGCCGCCGAGGGGGTAATGGGCGGTGACCGCGAGCGATTTGGCGTCCACGACGGCCACGTTGTCCTTGTCCTCCACGTCGATGTACACGTGGCCTGCGCCGTCGCTTGCCGCCTCCTCCGGCTCCCCGCCGACGTCGATCGTGCCGACAATGTCCCCGCTTTTCCCGTCGATCACGGTCACATTGGGGGCCTGGTGGCTGAGGACGTAGACCCTCTCGGTTGCGGGCTCGAAGAGAATCCCGTCGGGGCGTCCCTCGGTCTGGATGGACTTCACCTGGGCCAGGGTCCTGGAATCCCACATGAGGACCGGCCTGCTGCTGCTGAAGGCATGGTGCGAGGCGGGGTCCACGGCCACGCCGTGAACGTTCCCGCTGCCGGGGATCGTGGCGACCGGCTCCAGCGAATCGAGGTCGTACACCGAGATGTGGTCGCCGCGGGGGACGTAGAGGCGCCTGGCTTCGGAGTCGGCGTAGACGTAGTCCCATCCGCCGGGGCCGCCCACCCTGACGGTCTTGGTGACGCCATAGGGCTTGCCAGGGGCTTCGTCCGCGGCACGGGCCGGCAGGGCTGCAAGGAGCGCAACGCACGAAAGAAGTGTGAACAGGTCGGGGTTCTTCATGGGTAAAATGGGGCGACTGGGGAAGATAGGGGAGAGACGTATCAGGACGGCGAACGGTTGCGAGGATTGAACTCCCTTTTTTGGGGCGCGTCCCGCAGGGCGGCCCCATCGGGCGGCCCCCGGGCAGACTTCATTGGACTTCGTGCCCGGGCGGGTGTTTAGTGGGTGCCGATTCGTCCGCAAGATCCCCCCTCAACCTGTTCGATTATGCCGAACCTCAAACCGATTCGAGTGAGACCCCTCACATTCGCCGCCCTCTTGGCCCTTACTGCGGCCCCTGCGTTTTCCCAGTGGGCCTATCCGGCGACCAAGACGGTTGACGCGGCGGACACCTATTTCGGAAGGACCTACAAGGATCCCTACCGCTGGCTCGAGGACGTGTCGGACAAGAACGTCGAGGCCTGGTTCAAGGCCCAGGCCGCGCTGACCGACAGCTTCCTGGAGAAGATACCCGGAAGGGACGTGCTGGCGCGCGAGTGGATGGCGATGGACAAGCTCCAGCCGGCGCGGTACGGCGACATCAACTTCGAGGCCGGGCGGGTCTTCTACAAGAAGACCCTCGGCGGCGAGAATGTCGGGAAGCTCTTCTTCCGCGACGGATGGGACGGGGCGGAGAAGCTCGTGTTCGACCCCGGCACCTACAAGGCCGGTGTGACGACGACGATCCAGTCGGCCGTGCCCTCGGTGGACGGGCGCTACATCGTGCTCGGGCTCTCATCGGGCGGAGCGGAATACTCCGAGCTGCGGGTGATGGACGTGGACAAGGGCGCGCTGCTTCCCGGCGCCATCTTCCCGTCCTTCGGGGCCATCGGGTGGACGATGGACAGCAAGGGCTTCTTCTACGACGCGGGCAGGGTGACCGACACCAAGAGCCCCGACATTGAGCTGGACCGGAAGACGCGCCTCCACCGCCTCGGCACCGAATTCTCCTCGGACGCCGAGATCATCAGCGACGAGGCCAACCCGGAGCTCGGCATCCAGCCGAAGGAGTTTCCCGAGGCCGGGATCGACGAGTCCTACCCGGACTACATCGTCGCGAACGTGAGCACGGTCCAGAACGAGCTGAAGCTCTTCTACGCGCCCGCCTCCGAGATCGGCAAGGCGAAGATCAAGTGGGATGTGCTCTGCACGCCCACGGACAACCTGGTGCGCGGAACCGAATTCTACGGCGACTCCATCTACGCCGTGACGCACGAGGGTGCCCCGAGGTACAAGCTCGTCCGGACGAGCGTGAAGCACCCGGACTGGAAGCATGCCGAGACGGTCCTGCCGGAGGCCGCGGACTCGATCCAGGCGCTCGCAAAGAGCAAGAGCTTCCTGTTCGTCACCTACTCAAACGGGATTGTCGGGAGGATCGTGAAGTACGACCTCGAGTCTGGGAAGTCCTCGGAGGTGAGCCTGCCCCTGTCGGGCGACATCTCGATCCTCTGCCCCGATCCCCACTCGGACCGAGCCATCATCATCATAACGGCCTGGATTTCCCCGAGGACGCTCTACGACTACGACGCCCAGAAGGAGACCATGGCGAAGAGCGTCTTCAACAGCGACGTCACCTACGCCGGCTACGAGAACCTGATGACCGAGGAGGTCGAGGTTCCCGGGCATGACGGCGCGATGGTCCCCCTTTCGATCATCCACCTGAAGGGGATGCCGATGGACGGCAGCAGCAGCTGCATCCTCGAGGGATACGGGGCCTACGGGATCAGCTACACCCCGTATTTCACGGTGCGCAATTCGGTAGCCCTTCACGGGGTGGTGGTCGCCTACGCGCATCCCCGGGGGGGCAGCGAGAAGGGCGAGGCCTGGTACAAGGGGGGCTACAAGAGCACGAAGCCCAACACGTGGAAGGACTTCATCTCCTGCGCGGAATACCTCATGAAGAAGGGCTACACGAGCCCCGCGCACCTGGCCGGGACCGGGACGAGCGCCGGCGGGATCCTGATCAGCCGCGCCATCACGGAGCGCCCCGACCTGTTTGCCGCGGCGGTCTGCAACGTCGGCGACGCCAACTCGATGCGCTCCGAGTTCTCGCCGAACGGACCCGTCAACACGCCGGAGTTCGGGACCGTCAAGGATCCCGAAGAATGCGCAGGGCTCTACGACATGGACGGAGTCCAGCACGTGCAACAGGGGTCCAGGTACCCGGCCCTGCTTGGCGTGTGCGGATGGAACGACCGCCGGGTCCCTCCCTGGGAGCCCGCGAAGTTCGTGGCCGCGGTCCAGGGAGCGAGCGCCTCGGGCAAGCCCGTGTTCCTCAAGGTGAATTACGACAACGGGCACTTCACGGAGGAGAAGATCGTGACGTTCAAGAACTTCGCGGGACAGGACGCCTTCATGCTCTGGCAGACCGGCAACAAGGACTTCCAGCCCGCCCACTGAGCCTCGACGTTCACGCCGGTGAAACCCCTCCAAGGCCTTCAGGCGCTCGCGGCATGCGCGGTGCTTGCCGTGCGGGCGGCGCCGGCGGCTGAGCCGGTGGCCGTGGGCTATTCGCCCCCGGCCCGCTCGATCCCGCTCGCCTCGACCTTCGTCGACTGGGCCGCCCTGAGGTTCCACCCGAGCCCGGTGGGGCTGTACAGCCCGGTCTTCGACGCGCCCACCCCTGTCCTTGAGAAGATAGAGGTCCACGTCACGACGCTCAGGCCCGGACTCTCGTCGCACTCGCCGCACCACCACCCATGGGAGGAGCTCCTCCTGATAAAGGAGGGCCGCGTGGAGGTGTCGATCAACGGCAGGAAGCAGGGTGCCGGGCCCGGGGCCCTCATATTCCTGGCGTCGAACGACGCGCACAACCTGACAAACGTCGGCGACACGGCCGCCACCTATTACGTCGTCAATTTCTGCACCGCCGCCCTCCACGGGGTGCGCGACCAGCCGGCCGCCGGATGGGCGCCTCCCGGGATGCTGGCCTCGTGCGTCGTCGACTGCGGCGCCCTTCCCAGGGTGCCCACAAGGACCGGCTTCCACTCCGGCGTCCTTGATTCCCCGACCCTCACATTCAGGAGGCTTGAGAGCCACATCACGGTGCTCAACCCGGGGGAGGGCACGACGCCCCGCAACAGGGACCCGGGCGACGAGCTGTTTGTCGTCAGGTCCGGCACGGTCGAGGCTACCCTGAACGGCGTCACCCACGTTTCGGGGGCCGGCTCGCTGTTCTACGTCGCCCCGAACGACGAGCGGACCATGAGGAACACCGGGAGCGGCCCCTGCACCTACCAGGTGATCAAGGTCGTCTCGGACAGGACTCCCCCGAAGGCCTGAGATGGCCCGCGGGGGCCGCGGGTGCGATTCATTGTTCGGTTCTGGAGCCGGCGCTGTTAATTAGGTGACCCGATGAACGATGACGCCACGCTGCTCCGCCATTACGCCGAGGACCGGTCCGAGGCCGCCTTCGCCGAATTGGTCCGCCGGCACCTCGACCTGGTCTACGGCGCGGCCGTCCGTCGGTCGGGCGGCGACCGCCACCTCGCGGCGGACGTGGCGCAGCAGGTGTTCACGAGGCTCGCACGGGATGCCCGGAAACTCTCTTGCCATCCCGTGCTCCAGGCATGGCTGCACACGGCGACGCGGAACGCGTCCCTGAACCTGATGCGGTCCGACCAAAGGCGCAGGGCAAGGGAGTCCAGGGCCGCGGACATCGAGGCGGAGCCGCCTGGCGGCTCGGGATCCCCCGACTGGGAGCGCATCAAGCCGGTGCTCGACGACGCCATCGACCAGCTGCCGGGACCCGACAGGGATGCCGTCGTTCTGCGTTTCCTGGAACGCCGCGAATTCTCCGAGGTCGGCCTGGCGATGAAGATCTCGGCCGACGCCGCCCGGATGCGGACGGGGCGAGCGCTGGAAAAGCTGCGCGCGCTCCTAGAGCGCCGCGGCATAACGTCAACCGCGGCGGCCCTGGGCGCGATCGTGACAAACCAGTCCCTGATGTCGGCCCCCTCCGGCCTTGCCTCGGCGGTGGCTTCCGCGTCCGTCTCCGCGGCGGGCCTCGGGTTCGCCGCCTCGCTCACCTCACTTATGACCACGAAATATGCAGCCACCGCGATCATCTGCGGACTCCTCGCCTTTGGCGCAGGCACCTACGTCGGGCGCGCCGGACGCGCAGAGCCCAAGGCAGTGCCGCCCCCCGAGAACCCCGCACAGGCGCGCGAGATCGCCTCGCTGCGCCAATCAAACGGCATGCTCCAGGCGGAGGTGGACCGGGTCGATGCGGCCAATGCTCGGCTGACGTCGATCAACGCGCAGCTCAATGCGAGCAACGCCAAGTTCGCCGCCGCCAAGGCCGCCTCCGGCCCGGCGCGGAACCTCTCGATCGGCATGACGACGAGGGAGTTGAAGCAGACCATCATGAACAACCTCAGGCAGATCGACGCCGCCCGCGCCCAGTTCCGGATGGAAAACAATGCGGATCCCGAGTCCGTCGCCGTGCTGGTGGGGGACACGAGCTACATTCGGAGGCTCCATACCGTGGGAGGGGAGGACTACTCGAGCCTGTCCATGGGCCCTGACCAGGTCCTGACGGTCACGACCCCGGACGGGACGACCGTGACCTACGACCCGTCGGGTGCCACGACCACCCCCATAAACGAACCCATGTCGCCCGAGGAGAAGGCCCAGGAGATGATGCAGGGGGTGGGTCCCGCCGTGAACCAGGCGGTAGCGGCCTACAAGGCCGCCAACCAGGGGCAGGATCCCCCGAACCCGGAGGCGCTCACGCCCTTCTTCGCCAATCCCCAGGACGCGGTGGCGTTTGCCCAGGCCCGGGAGGCCGTCAAGGCGGCCCGCACGCCCCCGCACTGAGGGTGCCAAGCGTCCGTCCGGCCCGCGGGCCCGGGCCTCCTGCGACCGCCAGCGGCGCCCTGAGGTAGTTCTCGCGGCGCGAGCCGCTTCGGCCGCGTGCCAGCGTCCGTCCGGCGGGCTCAGAGTACGCCCGTCGCCTGTATCCCGGCCGCGTGGGGTCCGCCGCGCACCGCATCTGGAAATCCTGCATCCGGTTGAATATCCCGATCAATTGTTCCGGCCGGGGGTACCGGTCCAGGCCCGCCGCCTCGAGCACGGTCAGCAGCTCATGGGTGGCCTCGAGCGTGGACAGGCAGCCCACCTGCGGCTGCTGCTTGATAACATACCGGCTCGCGGCCCGCGGTGTGAACATGATCCGGGTCAGCTGCTGCAGGCCCGGGCTCAGGCGCAGAATCTTCCGGGTGCCGCTCCAGGTCGCGTCGAGGACGACGACGAGGAGCGTCCTTCCGGTGAGCTCCCGGGAAAAGGCGGAGAACTGGGCCGTGGGTTTCCCGTCCCCCCCGACGGTCTCCGAGAGATTGATCGCGGCGCTTCCGGGATAGAGCAGCACGGGGTAGTGGAGGGGGTCGCGGAGCAGCGCCCGAACCTCCTCGTTGTCGTCGAAGGCCGTCCCCACGTGCAGGCTGCTGTTCGGTAGGCACAGGTGCGTCAGCCGCCCCGTCGCGGCCTTCTCCTGCTTGAATTCCTTCGGGTGCATCAGGAACACAAAGCGCGTGCGCGTCTCCATGGGATGGAGCGAAAGGCACCAGCAAAGGGCCTTCGGCCAGAAACAACGGTAACACATCATGCGCCCCATGTTTCCGAGCGAAGGGCAATCCGCGCCGCAGGCAAGGTTCATGTGGCGCCCGGTCGACGTCCCAGGCGTGGACTCCGTCCTCCCGCCGAACTTTTCCACGCTGCCTTTTGAGGCAACAATTCGATCCGCGGCCCTATTGGAGTGCGTTGCGGACGGCGTCGATGAAGGCATGCGCACACACCGGAACAAGCAGGAGACCGCTTCGGCGCCAGAAGATCGAGAGGAGCGCGCCAACCGGGCAATGGACGAGCGGCAGCGCTACGATGAGTACTGCCAACTGCGCGGCACGGTTCTCCGATTGCAGGGTGACGGTGGGCAAATGCCACCAACCCCAGAGCGCCGAGAGATAGAAAGCAGACAGCCAGGGCGATCGCGTGCCCCCGCGCGCCAGATATGAGTCGAGGCCTCCACGGAAGAAGACTTCCTCAATCATGAAGCAGACCGGAAGGTAAAGGACGAACGAACGGAGCCCCTCGAGAATCCGAGCTGCCGCGGTCAGGGTCGAGTGCGGGCGCGCGAGGTAGCTAATAACAAGCGTCAGGATGCCGGCAACCCCCGCAGTAAGCAGGCACAGCCCGAGCTGGCGCCATTGTTCGCGCGTGCAGGTGGCAAGCGCCCAGGCCAGCGGGATCGCGCCGAGGGCGGCGCAAATCAGCCAGAGCTGAACCGCAACGCCGGGGCTCTTCCACGTAATCAGGTCATAGATGGGCTGGACCATGAATGCCGCCGCGATCAGCCATCCCCACCACGGCAGGGCGAAACGGCCCACATGGGCGAACCACACCTCGAGGATGGGCCGTCGCGCGATGAATCTCTGGAACAGCAACAATAGCGGTATGCCCATCAGAAGGTAGGCGTTTCCCGAGAGGCCCAGTGCCCAACCGATGGACATCCAGAGGGCGACCACTCCGGTGGTGATCGCATACCGCCGAAGCTCGACCGAAGGGCGGGCGCGGAGGCCCAATTCACCGTTGACCGGGGCATTCATCGCTAGGGTTAGATGCCGAGCTCCCCATTTCCTTACACGCTTTTTCCGCGGAGGCGAAATAAGCGGCTACCGATGCCGCAGCCTTCTCAAGAAGCGACACGTCTCCTGGGTCGCCTGAATATATGGGATGGGCGCGACCCCTTGGTTTCGTCGTCCGTAAGGTCGGCCCTAGTCTCGCGACGGCCGACCGACTCTGCCGAGTACGGGTCGGTCATTTCGACGGGGGCTCAATCGATTGGGCCCAACTCCAGTTCCAGGGTGAGCCAGGCCACCCGGTCGGTGGCAACCGCGGCAGTGTGCAAGTCGTGCCCTCCCGCATAAGTCGCCCACTTCTTGCGCGGTCCCGCGGCGGCGTAGAATTCGGCTGCCTGCGCGGCGCTCACGTAGTCGTCCTTTTGCGCGAACTGAAAGAAGACCGAGGCGGGCGCAAGGCGGCCGACGAAATTCACCGGGTCGAGAGTCGCGATCTGCTGGCGGTAGGAGGCCAGGTCCTTCGGTTGGCGGGCGAAGAGGAACCAATCGATGAAATGCGGCACCCCGGCCATGAAGACATAGGTCCTGGCTCGGCGGTCGAGCGCACTCGCCACCAGGCCGTACATCGAGCCGAAGTCGTGTCCAACGAGCGCAACGCGGAGCGAATCCACGCCGGGCTGCGCCAGCAGCAGGTCCATGGCGCGGCGCAACTCGATCACCTGGCGGACCGAACGGGCATAATCCTCCTCGGGGACGCGGTTGCCGTACCATTTGGGCTCGGCCCACATCGCGTCGACGAGGAGCGATACGACGCCCTGGCCGGCGAGAGCGATTGCCTCGTCGAGGAATTCAGTGCGGTTGGTGGTAGCCGGTTCACCCAGCCAATGCACATAGAGGATGGCGGCGTGCCGACCCGCGCCGGCAGCCGGGGAGACGAGAAAGGCCTTCACCGGCTGGTCGACCGGAGTGAAAACGATGTCGCGAATCAGGGCGAAGCCGCGCGTTTCACGACCCGCCTCGCGCAGGCCCAGGGGTGCGGTGTGATCATAGTTGAAGATCGAATCAGGCTTGTTCGCCGCGACCGCGAGCGCTGCGGAACCCAGCCAAAGGGCGGTGACGACAAGGCGACCGAAGTTCATGCGGGAGTTACTGCGAACGGATCGGCATACACGAAAACGAGGCGGATATGAAACATTTCCGGAGGTGCCTCGATGGGATGGCCTCACCCGAAAGACGAGTGCGTCGTCTTTCACCGTGACAGATTGGACTCCGGAAGGACGGGGGCATCGCTCCCTTGGACGGTCTAAAG
The DNA here is from genome assembly GCA_003151495.1 of Opitutaceae bacterium. Lineage (GTDB taxonomy): Bacteria > Verrucomicrobiota > Verrucomicrobiia > Opitutales > Opitutaceae > Palsa-1447. The sequence continues at coordinate 34,227 of PLXR01000018.1, read as the reverse complement.
AAACAACTTGCTTGTTGCCTTAGAACGTCTAGGTGTGGGTCATGGCACGAAAGACCGACCTGCTCCAGGGCACCCTCGACATGCTAGTCCTCCGGGTCCTGACGAGGGGCGAACTCCATGGCTGGGGCATAACCCTCAGGCTCGAGCAACTCTCAAAGAGCGCGCTCCAGGTGGACGAGGGATCCCTTTACCCCGCGCTTTATCGGATGGAGGACAAGGGGTGGATCAAGGCGGAATGGAAGATGACTGAAAAAAACCGGCGGGCAAAGTTCTATGCGCTAACGCCGTCGGGCAGGAGGCATCTGGAGACCGAGCAGGAAAGCTGGCAGCGCGTGACGGGCATCATCGCCTTGGTGATGGAGTCGACCTGACCCCTTCGCCCGCCCCTGAGCTATCAGCCTCATCCCATGAGCCTTCCTCGCCGCCTCTCCCGCAGCCTGCGCCACCTTTTTCGTCGGCGCGATGACGACGCCGAGATGGCTGAGGAAATTCGTTTCCACCTTCAGATGCGCACGGAGGAATTCCTCGGCGATGGGGCCTCATCCGACGACGCGCACCATGCCGCATTGCGCCGTTTTGGGAACGTGGTCGGCATCATGGAACGGGCGCGGGACGTTCGCGGGTGGGCGGCGTTGGACCAGTTTGGCCATGGCCTGAGACTGGCCGTCCGTTCCCTGGGGAGGGCGCCGGGCTTCTCGGCCACCGCGGTACTCACCCTTGCCCTGGGAATTGGGGCCTCAACGGGCATATTCTCCATTGTCCATGCGCTCCTGGTTATGCCGCTTCAATACGGTGATGCCAGCCAGCTTGTCGAAGTGAAGTCGCTGAACAAGGTGGAGGGCCTCTCCGATGTCGCGCCTGCGACATTCGGCGACCTGAGGGACGGCAACTCCTCATTCGCCGCGCTTGCCGCCCAATACTACTATTACGTGAATCTCACCGGGACCGAGACCCCGACCCGCCTGAACAGCGCGGACGTCACGGGGGATTTTTTCCGGCTGTTCGGCGTCGCCCCTCTCCGGGGAAGGACATGGACCGCCGAAGACCTGAAACCGGGGGCCCCTCCCGTCGTCGTGTTGGGATACGCGCTCTGGCGCGGCCAGTTCAACTCCAACGACTCCGTCGTGGGGCAGCGGATCCTGCTCGACGATATAGCCTACACGGTCATCGGGGTCATGCCATCCTCGTTCAAGGATCCGGCCGAAATCGCACAGCTTTGGCGGCCGATGCGGCAAGGGGCTGACAACCTGTTCGATCGGAGCACACGGTACTGGACGGTCTTCGGCAGGCTGCGGCCGGATGTCGCCCTGGAACAGGCCAACAGCGAACTTGCAACCTTTGGGCGACAGCTTGAGCAAGCCCATCCCAAGAACTACTCGGGTTGGACGCTCCACGCCGCCGACCTTCGGGGTCTCGTGGTGGGCGATTACCGCACGGGGCTCCTCGTCGTGCTCGGCGCCGTCGGCTGCGTGATGCTCATCACCTGTGCAAACCTGACCGGGCTCTCGATCGTCCGGGCGATGGCGCGCCGCAAGGAACTGGCCATCCGCACAGCCCTGGGCTCCTCGCGGGGGCAGCTTGTGGGCCTGCTCCTAGCGGAGAGCCTGCTGCTCGCAGCGACCGGCGGCCTTGGCGGCGTGCTGCTCGCCAACTGGGGACTGGACGCGCTGCTCGCGGGCCCGCTCAACGGCCTGCTGCCGCGGTCCGGGGAGATCGCGCTCAATATTCCCGTGCTCGCCGTTAGCTCGGCATTGACCGTCCTCACAGGATTGGTCTCCGGGGTCGTGTCAGGACTCTCGGCTTCTCAAACTTCGGCAACGGAAGCCTTTAAGGAAGGCGGGCGCACATCCCCAGGTTCGTCCGCCCGGCGGCTGAGGGCCGCACTCATCGTCACCGAGATCGCTTTTGCCCTGGTTCTCCTGGCCGGCACAGGGCTTCTGGGCCGGAGCTTCGCCGGCCTGATGCGCAAGAAGCCCGGGTTGGACGCGGGAAAGGTGCTTTCGATGACCGTTTCACTCTCAGCGGAACGCTATAACAGTCCCGACAAGTGCTGGGACTTCTTCTCCCGGGCCGAGGATGAGGTTGCGGTCCTTCCAGGAGTCGAATCCATCGGCTTCACGCACACGTCGCCCTTCCGGTGGGGAATCCCGGTTGGCTTTTCGCCGATAGGCGCTGGGGGCGCCATTTTGGCCGACGAGCCGGCGCAGGCCTACCTCGACGCCGTGAGCGTCGACTACTTCAAGGCCATCGGCTGCCCGCTGCTCTCGGGGCGCATCTTCACGCCTGCCGACAACCCCCGGTCCATCCCCGTGGCCATCCTCAGCGTGACGGCGGCCCGACGCTACTTCGGCGCCGAGGACCCGATCGGGCGATTCATCACTTCCGGTGCCCCGTCTCGTTTGAAGGTCGTTGGGGTGGTCGGGGATGTGCGTCGCTCCGGCCTTACCGCCGACGTGCCCCTGCAAGTATACCAGCCATTTGCGCAGCGCACGCCCGGATTCGCCACGCTCATGGTCCGCACATCGCTCCCGCCCGCGACGCTGGCGAAGCCCGTTGAGGCGGCACTCTGGAGAATCGATCCCAACAGCCCGGTTTCGGATGTGGCGACCATGGAAACCATGGTCGAAGGCAGCGTGACACAGCCCCGGCTCTACCTGACTCTCTTCAGCCTCTTTACCGCCCTGGCCCTGCTCCTGGCGGGGATCGGCCTCTACGGAATGATCACTTACAGCGTAGAGCAGCGCACCCGCGAATTCGGGATCCGCACGGCACTCGGAGCCGGTCCACGTGAACTGCTGGCCCTTGCCCTCCGTGAGGGCATGGTGCTGATCGCCCTCGGAATTTCCCTTGGGCTTGCGGGCTCGCTGACCGCCGCGCGACTGCTGCAGAAGATGATCTATGAAACCTCCCCGCACGACCCAACGGTTTTCCTCGCCGTTCCGATCGTGCTGGCGGTGGTCACAGGCCTTGCGTGCTTCTTCCCCGCGCTGCGCGCGACCAGGGTGGACCCAATTGTCGCCTTGAGGGCCGAGTGATTCATCGGTATGAGCTTTGGAATCGACCGAACATGCCCAAGATGAATCGCCGCCACTTTCTCAAGTTTCCATTGGCGGCTGCGGCGCTAACGCTTAACGTCAGGGCCGACGGGACGGATAGAGCCCCCGAGGGTTTCAGCGTCAAATCGGGATCGGACCGCTACCAAGAGGAACTCCAGATCATGGGCGGCAGCTTCTGTTGCAAAGTCTCCGCCAAGGACACCGGGGGAGACCTGTGCATCTATGACACCGTACGGAAGACAAAGGGTGGTCCGGCGCTCCACAGGCATTTCATCCAAGACGAGTGGTTTTACGTCGTTCGAGGGGAATTTGCCGTTGAGGTCGGAGGTGTGAGGACGAAATTGGGTCCTGGTGATTCTGCGTTCGGTCCCAGGAAGATTCCCCATGCGTTCGCGAATGTGGGAGAGTCTGAGGGACAGCTGCTGATCCTATTTCAGCCCGCAGGCAGCATGGAGGATTACTTTAGGCAGATGGCGAAGTATGGGAGTGGGCTTCCCACGAGCGGCGACCCGGTGCAGAAGGCGCTTTGGGAGTCGCACGGCATGGAAGTCGTTGGGCCGCCCCTCAGATTCTAGTCCCACCGACTATCGGCTGTGCGCGGGACGAGTCGTCCGACACTCAAACGTGCACAAAGCGACACGATCTGTAACACCCGACGGGTGCCGGATTGCGGACTGGGGTAAAGTGGCTCGCCGAACGGCTCTCCGTTTCCGCGCTCGACGGCGGTCATTTCGGTTGAATTTCCGATCGATATTCGCTGCTCCTGGACCTACCATGCAAAGCATCCGGGTTCCGAATATTTAAAGCGGTCGGTTTTTTGTGGTATATGAAAACAGCTAAAACCTTTGTTAACCTCGTCGTGGTTTGGATAGCCCTATCCTCCACTGCCAGCTTCGCCCAGAATTCGCCGGACAATGTCACCAATGAAAAAGTCGTTCGCCAATATTACGCGGCCTACGAAAACAAGGATTGGCATATGTTGGAGCTGATACTCGCCGATGGATTCACCTTCACCAGCCCGGCAGGCGACGATCATATCGATCTGAAGCTATACAAGGAAAGGTGCTGGCCGAATGCGAAGAACACAAAGAAGTTCGAATTGGAAAAGATCGTGGTATCCGGAGATGAGGTCTTTGTGACCTACAATGGCTGGACCAACGACGGGAGATTATTTCGGAACACTGAGCGCTTCAAATTGAGAGAAGGGAAGATAGTCGCGAACGAGTGCTTTTTTGGAACGGGTGTCAGCTTTCCCAATAATGTGACGAAAAAGTAGTTCCTGCATAACTTGCGGGTTTCGCGGGATCCAACGAGGCCACCAGCCTTTCGGCTCATTGAAGATCGCTGGTTCAATTCATCGAGGCTTGCGCTATTTGCCAGACTCCTCCCCATGCTGCTGAATGGGTCCGTTTTCGAACATATGCCTCTAAAACGAAAACCCGAAGCCGACTGCAATGGGTATATAAAACACGGTCACTGCGTAGAATCCCACAGGGCCGACGGGGGCGACGTGGACGCCGATGCCCAGTTTGCGCATAATTGAGTCCGTGCGGGCGCCCGCCTTCTGCATGACAATGTCTGCATGAAGGGAATCCATCTTCAGGGACTCGCGCACCGTGAACGGCGCCATTCTTACAAGGTCCGGGTCCAGGGGCGTCGACGCCAATGGGCCCGAAGGCGTGGACGGCTTGGCCAGGAACGGGGCCGGTTGCGTCGAGTCCTTCGGCGGCGCATATTTATACTCGGAGAGCAGCAGCTTGCGGATATTCGTGTGCGGGGCCTCGGCCTGATCGTCAGGCGCGCCGACGGCCGCGAGGGGACAAATGGTGCCGAGCAGCATCAGGAGTGCGGCGAATCTCATTCGGTCGAGCGAAGCTGCCTCGCAGGCGCAGGTTTCATATAAGCCGGTGTGTGTGCGACACCTTAGGGGAGCCCGTGTTCCATCGACGGTCCCTTGCCGGATGACGGGGTCCGGGCCATTCGGTCGGTTTGACGAATCGGCTTGGTCCAAGGGTGAACTTGAGTTCGTCGCTGAAGCCATGAGCGTCCGCAGCCTTCAGCTTGAACACTTGGCCGTCGGATGATTGCCGTGGAGTTTCACCGGGCAGACTATCATCCTGAAGGTGCTCACCCGGGTGAACCCGGCCCTCGTTCGCGCCCAAACCCCCGTCCGACCATGAAAATGAAAGCGAATGCGAAGCTGCATGGATCAAGCCAACTGCGTCTCCGCGCGTTCGGGGCGGCGTGGCTGCTGTCACTGATCGCGGCGCCGCCGCTCCCTGCACATCCACAGGGAGTCGCGTTCGCGGGGCCTGTGGGCGACACCGAGGCATATGACTATGCCGAGGTCATGGCAAATGTGGGCGTTCCCGGCGCGCCCAATCCCTTCACGGGCGCCAGCCTTAACGGGACCTTCTCGAGGGCTGATGGCGGCGATAGACGGGAAGTGGAGGGATTCTGCGACTCGACCGACGGCAGCGTTTTTCGAATCCGGTTCATGCCATCCGCCCCGGGCGACTACGCCTATTCGGTCACCTACCGCCAGGGCGCCTTCGAGGCGACGGGGTCGGGCACCTTCCGGGCGGTGGACGGCCACCGGAGGGGCCCGGTCCGCGTGGATCCCAAGTACCCGTGGCACTTCATTTGGGAGGGGACGGGCGAGCACTATTTCTTCAACGGGACGACAGCCTATTTCCTGCTGGGCTGGAAGGACGACCGGACAATCCAGTACTCCATCGACCGGCTGCACCGCCTGAAGGTCAACCGGCTGCGTGTGACGATAGCGGGGAGGGAGAACATATTCTTCGGCGAGCCCGTCATGAACGGCGACAACTTCACGACGTTTCCGACCCCCTGGCCCTCCGAGAGGGCGGATGACGAGTACCATCCCGGCTTCGACTACAGCCGGTTCGACCTGGACTATTGGCGCAAGTGGGAGAGGGCGCTGCGCTTCGCCCGCGACCGGGACATGACGGTCTCCCTGGTCCTCGATATGAACGACAACAGGGTCCACCCCGCGGCGGGAAGCGAGGACGAGCGCCGGTACATCCGCTACGCCGTCGACCGGCTGGGGGCCTTCTCCAACATAACGTGGGACCTCGGCGACGACATGGAGCGATACCGCTCGGACGAGTGGGTCCACGAGACCGGCGCCCTCATCGAGAAATGGGACCCCTATCGCCACCTGGCGACCAGCCACCCGGTCGAGGACACCCACCAGGACAGGACGTCGGACTGGTTCGGCTTCACCTCGTTCCAGGAATGGGGCCGCACCCAGCACGCCTACATCCTGAAGCAGAGGGCACTGCAGGAAAGGACCGGCCGGATCATCCCCCAGACCAACGAGGAATACGGCTATGAGGACCACTACCCCATGTGGGCCCCCGGCCCAGGCTCGGAGTCCGCCGACGTCCTTCGCCGGACGGCCTGGGACATCTACATGGCCGGCGGCTACCAGACGGCAGGTGAGACCTGCCGGAGGGGGACGAACATCTGGCCGGACACCGGCGGCGGCTGGCTCAATGGCCGCGGCGACGACACGATGACCATGTTCGTCGGCTTCGGGCACATCGTCGACTTCTTCTCCAGCTTCGAGTGGTGGAAGACCAACCCGCACGACGAGCTGGTCAACAACGGCGCCTACTGCCTCGCGCAACCCGGCGAGACCTACGCCGTCTACCTGCCCAGGGAGGGCAACTTGACGGTCAATCTCGGGCCCGGGACGTACTCGGCGCACTGGTTCGGTGCCAACACGGGCGAGGTCATCCCCCTGCCGCCTGCTACCGGCCCGAGCTGGACCTCACCGCATACGCCCGACCGGCTGGACTGGGCGCTGCTGCTTGAGAGGCAGCACTAGGCGCAGCCGCTCGACCGCCGCTCGGAATTGGGGCTTACGATTGGTCAAATTCCATTTGGCACGCTAGGGTTGCTGCACCCCCATGTGCGTTAACGCCCCGATCTCGGACACCATTGTCATCACGACCACCGACGATGTGCGCCCTTGCGGCGTACCTTCCAGATGACCTATAGAATCCGCCGCGGGGATGCGGACCTGGGGACGGCGACGCTGGACGAGCTGCGCCGCCGCCGGGAGTCCGGGGAATTGGATGGGAACGAGCACGTGGCGATGGGCATGGGCGCCGAATGGCAGCTGCTGGACCAAGTCCTATACCCGGGGGGTCCGGGCCCAGTCCCGCCGATGCGCCCTCCGGTTTCCCAGGAGCGTGGCATCAAGGGAGCCGGCGTCGTCTTGATAGCCGGCGGGGTCGTGATGGTCCTCGCCGCAGCCGCCTATTTTGCAATATCGGTGGCCAGGCCGCCCCAATCCCAGCCGGAGGACGGATTGGCGGAGGCATCGAGGCCCCTTCCGGTCGCAAAGACTCCGACCGTGAGGGATGTCCAGGCACGAACCCGCGAGTTCAACCTGCGCCAGTGGTTAGAGGGATACCGGAAGCACGGCATCCGCAACCCCGCCTCCGATGCAACGACCGAGGAATTCATCCGTGCCTGCGTCGAGCAGAACGAGGAGGGACCCAAGGCGGACAGCCCGATCTCAATTGAGGCCGAATGCGCGAGGCTGGCGCACGACCCGGCCTGCACGGACCCGCTGGTCCTGAGCGTGGTGGCGTCCAACACCTTGAACTGGTACGACCGCGTAAACCTGTACAAGCGGGCCCTGGCCCAATTCCCCTCCGCCGGGCACCTGGCGTACCCTGCGTTCGAGACCGACGTCAGGCTGATGAACGACTCGAAGTACGACTACGACCAGGAGGGCGAGCTCAACACCTCCGCATTGGCGCGCCTGTCCCGATGTTTTGAGGACGGAAGCTTCCAACCCCGCGACCAGCAGGAAATCGCAGCGCTGTTCATCGACTCATGGGGCTACACCTTCTTCAGCAGGAATGACGCCGCGGTCTGCGACATCGTCGCCGGTGCGGGGCCGTCCTATCGCTGGCTGTCGCTCGTCCTCGACGGAGAGCGCTGCATAATCGACGCCTGGGTTGCGCGCGGCGACGGGCGCATCGACACCGTCACTGACGAGCAGCTGGCGAACTTCAAGAGGCTCCTGGGGGAGGGTGGCAAGCGCCTGAAGGCGGCGTGGGCTTTGCGTCCCGATGCCCCCTTGGCGGCCAGCCTCATGGTCTACGACTCGCTGGGCGGCACGGGCCTTGGGGAGATGCGGACCTGGTTCGACCGCGCAGTCGCCTCCCAGATCGACTATCCCGCGGCATGGAAGAACATGCGGTGGGGCCTGCGTCCACGCTGGTACGGCAGCGAACCCGCTGAGCTTGCGCTGGGAAGGGAGGCCCTCAATACCGGGCGGTTCGACACCGATGTTCCGCGCAAGTTCTTTGACTGCGTGCTGGACGTCGAATCATGGTTGGTACGGCCCGGGGGGAAGCGAATCTATGGTCGCCCGGACATATGGCCGGACCTCCAGAGGATGTATGAGGGCTATGTCGCGGAGCCCACGCAGGCGCATACCCGCAACGGATGGCGCACCTCATATGCCGTCGTCGCCTACTTTGCGGGCCATTACGACGTCGCCCGGAAGCAACTGGAGGCCTTGAATTGGAAGCTGACGCCGGCTGCGATGATAAGTTGGGGAGTCGATATGTCCCCAATGCCGCTCGAGGTCGCGGCGCGGACGGGCCCCCTGGGAGCGGAGATTGCCGCGGCGGAGGACGCCCGGGCCGCCGGCAACCGGGCCGCCGCCCTCAGGATGTTTTCCGACCTCGATGCAAGGCACACGACGGACAAGCGCTCGATGGAGTTCATCCGGCTCAGGCTTTCACGGCTGACGGACGAGCAGCACCTCCTGGACGGCAAATGGATCAGCCTGCTGCCGGCGAACGACCAGGACGCCAACTGGGTGTACAGCTTCGGCGATCCGCACAGGACGGCGGACGGGTCCCTGGACGTGGAGTACGGCCCCAAGGGGCACATGCTCTTTCCCAAGATGCCGGTCGGAGGAAACTTCGAGGTGCGCGGTCGGTTTGACGTGGTCCGCTCATCCAATACCAATTTTCAGGCGGGCGTCGTGATCGGCCTGCCCGACATTGAGACCTACAATTGGTTCGGCTTCCGGATCAAGCGGCATGACGAGGAGGGCGACATCGTCAGCTTTGGACTCGGGTGGTCCCTGCGGGAGATGACGCAGCACGTCGTGTTGAACGACAAGTCCAACTCGTTCGACCTCATTCTCGACGACGGCAGGGTCACTGCGTCCGTCAACGACGAGCTCGTGTTCGACGCAGCCGAAACGCCCTCCCCGATCAAAATGCCGGCAAAGTCGTATTTCGTCGGGCTGGGGGCATTCAGCGACAGTGAGGACGCCGTGGTGCGGTACAAGGGCGTGGAGATAAGGAGGCTCGGCCCCTCCGAGGAGGGGAAGCTATCGGGCAACACCAACGCCAAGCCGCTGGTAGCGTCCGCGAGCGCGGCGCCGGCGCCGGCGGATCTCACGACTCCGGAGCGCATCGCCGCGGACAGGGAGGAGATGGGCCACGCCATTGAGCGGGTCCGGCAGATCGTCAACCAGCCGGCCCTCTCCGTGCCGATCAGGGAGGGGATGAACGTCACCTGGTGGAGCGACACCTGGTTCCATCCCGGGGCACCAGTACCCAATTACGAGAAGGTGGACATCACCAAGTCGCAGCAGTTTCCCTATTCCAGGTATGAGTATGTGGCATCCAAGCTCCACCCGGACGTCGCCTTTCTCGGGAGCGATCTCGAGTTCAACGAGATGACCAAGTACTTCTTCACCGACCGTTCGGTGCCGAAGAAGCGCCTCACCCGGTCCGAGATGGCGGAGATCAACCGCCTCTTTCGGGTCATTGGCAGATGCGAGGCCGACCTGAGGCAGCTTGAGCCCAAATGATACCGTCTGCCCGCGATTCAAAGGGCCGGCCCGTCCCAGGGTAGGCCCCGCGGTGGGCGGCCTGCCTACGCCTTCGCGGCGATTGCGGCAAGTACCCGGTCCGGCGACATGGGCAGCTCGAGCAGCCGGACGCCCGTCGCGTCGTGGACGGCGTTGGCGATGACCGCTCCGGTGAGGATGATGGCGGGCTCGCCGCCCCCATATGACGGGGAATCGCCCGCATCGAGGATCACGGTCTCAATCCTCGGCACCTGCGAGAAGCGGGGCAGCCCATAGGTGTCGAAATTCGTCTCGCGGAGCACCCCGTCCTTGAAGTGCATCTCCTCGGACAGCGCGTAGCCGAGGCCCATCGTGATCCCGCCCTCCATCTGGATCTTCGCGCCCGCGGGGTTGATCACCAGGCCCATCTCCTGCACCCAGAGGACGCGCTTCACCGTGATAATGCCCGACTTCGGTTCCACCCCGACCTCGGCGATGGCGGCCACGTAGCTGCCCGCATCCGCGCCGCAGGCGATGCCAAGGCCTCGGCGGCTGGGGGATTTCCCGGGCGTCCACCCCCATTTCTCGGCGGCGGCCTTCAGCACGCGCTCCATCCGCGCATCCTTGAGCTGGCGGAGCCGGAACTCGATCGGGTCGATGCCGGCAATCGACGCAAGCTGGTCCACGTGGGACTCGCGGGCGAAGGCGTTGTTGCTGGAGCCGGGCGCGCGCCAGGCCCCGACCTGGAAGGGATGGATTCCCGGCGGACCCGAGAAACCGCCGACCGCCAGCGTCCGATGGTCCGGGATGTCGTAGAGGCGTTCCGACGCTCGGTCGCCCGCAAAGCGAACCTCGTAGTCCCAGAATGCGATCCTTCCGTCCGCGTCGAGCCCGGACTTGATGTTGATCACGGAGGCCGGCCTGAACGTGTCGTTGAAAAATTCCTCCTCGCGCGTCCACATCACCTGGACGGGGCGCCCCGTGGCCTTGGAAAGCCTCGCGGCCTCGACCGCCTGCAGGTTGAAGGACTTGCCCCCGAATCCGCCCCCCACGAAGGGCGTGATGACCCGGACGCTAGGGATGGGCAGGCCGAGTTCGTTGGCAATCTCCTCGCGCGCCCCGAAGGGGTTCTGGGTGGAGGCCCAGACCGTGGCCTTCCCGCCCTCGACATGCGCGAGGGCCGCGTGGGTCTCCATCGCGGCGTGGGCTACGTAGCCGCCAAGGTAAGTCGCATCGTGGCGCCGCACGGCGCGGGCGGCGCCCGTCGAAATGTCGCCGCCCTGGGTCGAGATCCTCGGCTCAACCTCCGCCTTCTGCAGGTGGGCATAGATGGTCTTGTCGTCGAGCCTCGACGGCGAGGGCTCAAACTCGGCCTTGACCTTCCCCAGGGCGTCCGCCGCGACGTCGGGAAGCTCGTGCAGGACTGCCACCAAGCCGGGCTGCTCGACCACCACGACGCCGTCGATTTTCCGGGCGGCCGAGGTGTCGGCGCTCCTGAGCGTCGCACCGGAGGCCGGGGGCCGCAGGATGCTGGCGTAGAGCATCCCGGGCAGGCGCATGTCCCCTGCGTATTTCGCCTTGCCGGTCACCTTGTCGCGCGAATCCCTGCGCAGGAGCGGCTTACCGATGACCCTAAACTGTCCCGGGGCTTTCAGGTCCGAATTCACTGAAACGCGCCGTTCGATCCTTCTCCCCTGCGTCAGCTGCCCGTAGGTCACCTTCCTCGTCGCATCCTTGGAGTCGGTGACCACACCGTCGCGCGCGGTAAGCTGGGAGACCGGGACCTGTAGGCTTGCCGCGGCGAGATCCATCAGCACCGCCCTGGCCTCGGCCGCCGCCGCGCGCCAGACCTTCCCGAAAACGCTCGTGGTCATGGATCCCCAAGTTCCCTGGTCGAAGGGGCACAGCTCGGTGTCCCCCATGACGATGCTCACGTCGTCCATCGAGACATCGAGCTCCTCCGCGAGCATCTGGGGCAGCGAGGTGACCGGGCCCTGGCCCATCTCTATCTTCCCGGTGAAGCAGGTGACATGGCCGTCCTCGCCGATGCTCAGGAACGCGTTGAAGTCCCCCTCGGGCTTGGGCCTGACCTTGACCGGATGAGCCGCCTCGGACTCCTCGGCCCCGGCGGTGTCCCGGAGGACGACCCAAACCAGCAGGCCCGTCCCGAATCGCCTGAGGAACTCGCGTCGCGTGGGGAGGTCGGCGTCCGCCCACTTCCCGGATGCCGGACCGCCCTGCGGACCCTGTTTGGATCGGAGGGTCATGACGGGGTCCTTCCGGCCATGGCGGAGGCAGCCTCCATGATCGCGTCGACGATGCGCACATGCGCGCCGCAGCGGCAGAGGTTGTCGTCCATCCCAGCAATGACCTGGTCGCGGGTCGGCTTGGGGTGCTTCCGCAGGAAATCGCAGGCCGTCATGATCATGCCCGAGGTGCAGAATCCGCACTGGAGCGCATCATGCGCGATGAAGGCCTCCTGCACCGGATGCAGCCGGCCCTCCGCTGCGAGGCCCTCTATGGTCACCACGCTCTTGCCCTTGACCGACTTGAGGGGAACCGAGCAGGACCTGATCGCGCGGCCGTCGACAAGGACCGTGCAGGCGCCGCACTGGCTGATGCCGCAGCCGTATTTCGGGCCCGTCAGCCCGAGGTCCGTGCGGAGCACCCAGAGCAGGTCCCTTCCGGCTTCGGCGCTAACCCGCACCGGCTGCCCATTCAGGTTGAAGTCAATGGTGTCGGGCATTGGGGGTCGCGCTCCGATCCCTTCACGGGCCCAGGGAGCGGGCGCGTGTCAGGGTCATGGGCGAAATTGCAGCGACATTCGAAGATTGTCCACTCGTGAGCACCGATGACGGGCAACGACGCCTGGGAATTAGGGCTTTGAATCCGCAATATTATGTGCCGGCAGCTCTGCGAGTCCGCGTGGGAAGCCCGGCGCCCGCCCGGTCGGGCATGCCTCCCCGCGGGAACAGCATTAAAGTTGCCTCGGATGCCCGCTGCGGGAGCATCCTGGGGAAGTGAATGCTGCCCATGGCCTTCGGCCCTTCGCCCTGTCGCTGGTCTTCCTTCAGCTTTTTGCAGGCCCCGTCGCCGCCCAGCATGTGCTTGTCGCCGAGGACGGCGGCAAGATGTTCCTCGTGTGCGGCGCAAACGGCACCACGCCGCTTGTCCAAATGGAGGACAAGGTCGTGCCGATCACACCCCACGGCTTCGCGTTGAGGGAGGTGCCCGAATTCGCGCCGTTCTACGTCACGGTGCGCAACGTGAGCGTGCGGACGACCTCCAACTCGACGCGGAATGGCGAGGGGCAATTCAACAACGACTTCCACTTCAATGCCGACTTCGAGAGCGATCGCAGGCTGGCGGACATGTTCGTCGTGATCGCGCTGGAGTCCGAGCAGGCGGGAATGACCCTCTTCCTCTGGGGAGTCGGAACGCTCGAGCCCGGCAGGACAAAGGGGGTCTCGATAGTCGTCCCTATGAGCACACCCATTGGATCGGGGCGCTATACCGTCCACCTCTTCTCGGGAGGGGCCGAGGTGATGCAATCCATGCTCCCGTTCGGCGAAAGCGAGATGGCCATGAACCGCATGGTCGCATCCAGGATAAAGGATGTGAAAGACGCCGGTCCCAAGTTCTTCTTCGGGCCGGCGCCCGTGTATCCGCCCGAATTGAAGAAGGCCAACCTCAAGGGTCAGGCAATCGTCTCGGTCCGCATCGGCGCGAACGGCGAAGTCTACGATCCGCTTGTGAAGCGCGCGACGGACCCGGCGTTCGGCGATGCGGCTTTGCGGGCTGTCCGGCTCTGGCGCTTCCTGCCGAGGGTGAGGGATGGATATCCCGTGGAGACCAAGGTCGACGTCCCGATTCTATTCTCCCAGTAAAGCGGGGATGCAAGAAGTCGCCCGACGTGCCCAAGGGCCGGTTCCCAACGGTGGGATGGGGGAGTCTCATTTTCGGGAAACCGCGGCTTTCGGCCCAATCTTGATTGTTCCGTAACGGTATAACCCGATGCATCTTGCGGTTCAATCGCCCGATGGCACGCGAACTGCGACCCGAAGGGTCGAGGCGGCCCGCTTCACTCCGATTTTCCATGCTCACCGACCTTCGATTCGCCCTCCGGATGATCGCCTCCCATCCGTGGTTCTCAGCCGCGGTCATTGCGACGCTCGCCCTGTGCATGGGCGTCAACACGACCGTTTTCACCCTTGTGAACGCCGTGCTCTTCAAGCCGGTGCCGATCCCCGGCGGAGAGCGCCTGGTCCTCGTCACGGAGCACGACACGAAGAGCCCCGCCGACCGCATGGGCGTGTCACTCCCCGCATTCCGCGAGTACCGGGAGCAGATGAAGTCCCTCTCGGGCCTGGAGGCCTCGTACCACGTCCAGACCATCCTGAGTGAGAAAGGGATCCCGCCCGAACGGTACAGCACGGACGCGGTAACGGCCGGGCTCTTTGAGATGCTCAGGACCCACCCGATCCTAGGCCGGGGAGTCACCGCAGCCGACTGCCAGCCCGGCGCGGCCCCGGTCGTCCTCCTGAGCTACAACGTCTGGCAGTCGCGATACCTCGGCTCGCCCGATGTCATAGGGCGCGTGGTCCACATGAACGGGTCACCGGCCACAATCATCGGGGTGATGCCCGAGGGCTTCCTTTTCCCGAGCGAACAGTACCTGTGGACAGCTCTCATCCCCACCAAGGAGCGGGAGGACCGTACCCACCGGGACCTGATGGTCTTCGGTCTCCTGGCCCCCCATACGGGGACCGATGCCGCGCAGGGCGACCTGGGGCTCATCTCCTCCCGCATGGAGAAGGCGTTCCCCGTGGCCGAGAAGGACATGGTCCCGCTCGTCCAGACCTTCCACGAGGCCTTCAACGGCGGCCCAGTAAAGCTCATCTTTCTCCTCATGCTGGGCGCAGTCGGGTTTGTGCTGCTGATCGCCTGCGCGAACGTGGCCAACATGATGCTCTCGCGGTCGCTCGCGAGGAGCCGCGAGATCGCCGTCAGGGCGGCCCTCGGCGCGTCCCGCTGGCAGATCGTCCGCCAGCTCCTAGTCGAGAGCGTCCTTCTCTCCGTCATCGGCGGCGTCCTCGGCCTCTATCTCGCCCAGTTTGGCATCCATGCCTTTGACCGGGCGACCCAGGACGTCGGCAAGCCCTATTGGATCCAATTCACGATGGACTGGAGGTCGTTCGCGTATTTTGCCGCGCTCTCGATCGGGACAGGGCTTGTGTTCGGGATCGTGCCCGCGCTCCGGGCCTCGCGCGTCGACCTGAACACCGCGCTCAAGGACGGAACGGTCGGCGGCACCCGGGGCGCGGGACGCCTGTCGGGCATCCTCGTCGTGTTCCAGTTTGCGCTCACCGTCGTCCTCCTCGCCGGGGCCGGGGTCATGATCAAGGGCTTCATTGAGGTCCAGCGGATCAACCCCTTCGTCCCCGCGGAGCATATCTTCACGGCCCGGGTGCGCCTCCCCGATGAAAAGGGCGAGCGCTACGAGACCGTCGAGTCCCGTCGCAAGATGCACGACGCCCTGATGGAACGCCTCGCCCGCCTCCCGGGCGTCACCCAGGCCGCGCTCGCCTCGGATATGCCCGGCCTCGGTTCCCAGTACCGGGACATCGAGGTCGAGGGCGTCCCCAACCCGGACCCGAAACACCCCCCGCGGGCGTCGGCGGTGTTCGCATCCCCGAACTATCTCCCGGTGATCGGCCTTCCCGTCCAGCTGGGCCGCTCCTTCAACGAGACCGACGGCCTTGAGGGCAAGGAGGCGGCGGTCGTGACCCGGGACTTTGCCTCCCGCTACTGGCCGAAGGATTCACCGGTCGGGAGGCGCTTCCGCTTCATCACAGACGGGAAACCCGCAGCCTGGAACACCGTTGTCGGCGTATGCGGCAACATTGCGCAAAACGTCCAGGACAAGAGTCCGCCCCCGCTCGTCTACCTGACCGACCGCCAGGAACCCTGGGCATGGCTGGGGATCATGCTTCGGGCCAGCGGCGACCCCGCAGGCCTAACCGCATCGGTCCGGGCCGCCGTCCAGGATATGGACCCGGACCTCCCGATCTTCGAGGTCAGAACTCTTCCCGCCGCGATCGCGCACGAGAACTGGTTCCTGAGGGTCTTCGGCTCCCTATTCCTGCTCTTCGCCGTCATCGCGCTCCTCATCGCCTCCGTCGGCATCTACGCCGTCGTCGCCCAGTCCACCTCCCGGAGGACCCGGGAAATCGGGATAAGGATGGCGCTCGGCGCCTCGGCGTGGAAGGTCGTCCAGCTTGTCCTGGCCCGCGGCCTCCTCCAGCTGGCGGTCGGCCTCGCGATCGGGCTTGCGGGGGCCATAGCCGCCACGCGCCTCATGGACAGCCTCCCGGTCATCTCCTCGACGGGGGATCCCGTGATCTTCGCCGTGGTCGTGGCCCTCCTCCTGGGAATCGGGCTTCTTGCCTGCTGGATCCCCGCGCGGCGGGCCTCCCGCATCGCCCCCACCGAGGCCCTCCGGATCGACTAGAGGGGGCGGCCCAGTCAGGGAAACCCCCTACGTCCCACCCAAGGTCAAGTCATCGGATGACCTTCGCCGGCTTGTTGCCCCATGCCGCCTGGAAGCTGGCCTTGAACCTTTTCCTCCCATCCAGCGTAGCGAATTCATAACTCCCTGAAACCGGGCCGTCATGCTTCAGGACTTCAAACGAAATCGAACCCGCCAAGCGCTCAGGCATTGATTTGTTGAGATCGGATTGAAAAAGCGCGCGCCCTTCACCCTTTGTGGGCCCTCCCCCGGGATCCTCCTTCCCCGAAAAATGAATGGTCTTCGGTTCCGGGAACTCGGGATACCCCCAGATATTGATGCGGATGATGGGGTGGAGGGTTTCATCCGCGTGTTCCAGCGGGATCTCCATGGCGTAGGCAGCGCCGTCCCACGGAGCAAAAGAGAAGTAGATGATCGCCTGACCCACAGGCCCGGTTGCCGGGGCATCTCCTGCCTTGATCCTTGGTCCGGTGAGGCAAACGAGCAGGCAAGCCAATCCAATCGTCAGGAATGCGCGTTGGTTCATATCATCTCTCAATTGACGCATCCTCTGGTCGAAAGTCAGCGGCTTTAACAAGACTTGGCATCAGATTGAAGCGTCTTTCGGCCAAAGGCAGAGTCGGGGGGAATCTGCCGCCTCGGACCTCATTCGTCGTCGGCACGGCACACGGCACCAGGAAATCTCACGTCATTGGAGTTTCCCGGTAGACCGAGCCCATCGTCAAGGTGTATGCTCGAGGCAGATCGCAAATTGACTCCAACACCCAAGGTTATGACCACAAATGAAATAGCCCAAAAACTTGTATCGTATTGCCGGCTAGGGAAATTCGAGGATGCCCAAAAGGCACTTTTCTCGAATGATGCGGTTAGCATTGAGCCCGAGGCGACACCGATGGCTCCCAAGGAGACCAAGGGCCTAGCCGCCATCATCGAGAAGGGCCGCGGGTTTACGTCGGCGCTCGAGACGGTCCATTCCATGAAGGTGTCTGATCCCGTGGTGTCAGTGAGCTCGTTCGCCTGCACGATGAGCCTGGACGCGACGATGAAGGGGAGGGGGCGCACAACGATCACCGAATTGTGCATCTACCTTGTGGCCGACGGGAAGATTGTCTGCGAGCAGTTCCACCCCTGAACCCCGCTGTCTGAACCGGGGAGGCGCCAGGCGGCGGCCCTTTTCCTGTTGACGTCCTATAGGAAGAGGGCCGTCCTCCATCAGAACGTCTGAAGGAACGAACATGGCCGCCGAAAAATCCGAACTGCTGCAGGGCACGCTCGACATGCTGATCCTCAAGGCTCTCCAGCGCGAGGCGATGCACGGGTTCGGGCTCACCCAGCGCATCCGGGAGATGTCCGGCGAGGTGTTCCAGGTGGAGATGGGTTCGCTCTATCCCGCGCTCTGCCGCCTTGAGGCCCGGGGATGGATCCGCGGGGCGTGGGGCGTCTCGGACTCCAACCGCCGCGCGCGCTTTTATGAGCTGACCGCCAACGGCCGGAAGCAGCTCCGGGAGGAGACTGCAAAATGGGAGACACTCTCCGGCGCCATCAACCTGATGCTAAGGGCGACCTAGCAGGCGGGACCATGAATGGGATCCGGCAGTTCATCTTCCGCCTCCGGGCGCTTCCCCGAAGGAGGCGCATTGAGGAGGACCTGGCCGACGAGATCCGGATCCACCTCGAGATGGCGACCGAGGCCAACATCGCCGCGGGAATGTCCCCGGACGAGGCCCGCCTTGCGGCCCGGAGGCAGTTCGGGGGGGTCGAGCAGATGAAGGAATCCTACCGGGACGAGCGCGTCCTCGTCCCGCTGGACCAGCTGGCCGGGGACGTCCGCCTGGCGGCGCGCTCGCTCCTCCGCGCCCGGAGCTTCACGGTCACGGTGCTCCTCATCATCGGCCTGTGCATGGCCGCCAACGTGGTCATCTTCTCGGTCGTGAACGGCGCACTGCTTCGCCCTCTGCCGTTCCCGGAGCCGGGACGGCTGGTCGTCATCCACGACAACTATCCCAAGGCGGGCCTCCTGAGGACGGGCGCCTCGGCCCCGGAGTACTTCGAGCGAAGGGCCGGGATCTCCGCATTCACCGAGCTGGGGGCGTTCAAGACGATGTACTTCAACCTGGGCGCGGAGGGCGCACAGGACTCGGTCGAGGGGGGCGCCGCGACCCCGTCGTTCTTCAGGGCCCTCGGGGTCGGCGCCGCGATGGGGCGCGTGTTCGCGGAGGAGGAGGGTGTCAGCGGCAAGGACACGGTGGTGATCGTGAGCGACGGGTTCTGGAGGGGGCATCTCAACGCCGATCCGTCCGCCGTGGGCAAGACGGTGCGGATCCAGGACGTCCCGTACACGGTTGTAGGCGTGATGCCCCCGGGTTTCCGCTACCTGTCCCACAGCGCCGAGATCTGGAAGCCGCTGACATTCTCGGATGACGACCGGCGGAACGACCATCGGCACGGGAACCTCATGGAGATGATCGCGCGGCTGCGCCCGGGGTCCACCCTGGCCCAGGCCCAGGCGCAGCTTGAGGCGGCCAACGATCAGGCCAGGAAGGTGGACCCCATGGCCGAGATGGTGCGCTCGGTGGGATTCTTCAGCAAGGTTGACGACCTCCACGCGGACCACGTGGCGGACCAGCGCCCCGTGCTGCTCCTCCTCCAGACGGGCGTCCTCTTCCTGCTGCTCATAGGAGCCGTCAACCTCGCCAACCTGTTCATGGTCCGCGCGACAAGCAGGACCAAGGAATTCTCGCTCCGCAGGGCGCTCGGCGCCCGCCAGAAGCAGATCGTCATCTCCCTGCTTGTGGAATCGATGATGCTCTCGCTCGCCGGCGGGCTGATTGGCACCGGCATCGGGATAGCCTCCATTCGCGCTGCGGCAAGGTACGCGGCCAGCCAGCTCCCGTCCGACATGGTCCCCCAGGTCGACCAGACCGTCTGCCTGGGGGCATTGGGCGTCTCGGCCCTGCTCGGGCTCTTGTTCGCGATGCCGGCGGTCTGGGTTTCCGCGCACGGCAGCCTCGCCTCGGCGCTTGCGGTTGAGTCGAGGGGCGGGACGACCACCCGGTCGGTGCACCGCCTCAGGCACGCGCTGATCGCCGTGCAGATCGCGCTCTGCTTCGTGCTCATGTCCGGGACCGGGCTGCTCGGGTTCAGCCTCGTCCGTGTGATGGAGGTGAAACCCGGCTTCCAGCGGGAGAACCTCATGACCGCCGGCGTTGAGCTGCCGTGGTGGAACTGGAAGCTGAGCGTGGGCCAGCAGAGGACCATCAGGGATGGGATCATCCGGGAACTTCGCGCGATCCCCGGGGCGACCGCGGCCGGCATAAGCACCGGGGTGCCCTTCAGCGGCCGCAGCTGGGTCGAGGCCTGGTCGATCGCCGGCGGCGCCGGAACCCAGGACGACTTCATCAAGGAGGGGCTCTACACAAACTACGTCTCCGACGGGTACTTCGCGGCCCTCGGCATACCCCTGCAAGAGGGCCGTCTCCTCACCGAGGACGACCTCCTGCTAAAGCGGACGGTGTGCGTCGTGGACGAGGAATTCGCCCACCGGCACTGGCCCAAGGGCGGGGCGGTCGGAAGCCGCATCGTCCGGCCGCAGGGCCCCGCCGACGAAAAGCGCGATTACTTCACGATCGTGGGGGTTGTCGGAACCGTGAAACAGGAGGACCTGGCCGACACGCGCGCCCACGGCGGCGCCTATTTTCCGTTTCCGGACTGGTCGGGATTCATGGTGAACGTGAGGACAACCCAATCGCCCGAGGCTGCGGTCCCGGCCATCCGTGCGGCGATCCAGAGGGCCGACCCCAGCCTGAATCTCTATGACATCAAGCCCATGGGGGTCCGCATCGACGACAGCCTTGCAGCACGGAAGACACCGCTCCTGCTTGCCGCGATCTTCGGCGGCGTCTCGCTCGTATTGGCGGCAGTTGGGATCTATGGCGTCCTCGCGTACAGCGTCGCCCAGCGCAGGCGCGAGATCGGTGTCCGCATGGCCCTGGGCGCCCGTCCAGTCCAGATCCTCCGGCAGTTCCTGGGCCTCGGGCTCAGGCTCCTCGGCACGGGGATCCCGATCGGCATGGCCTGCTCCATGGTGGCGGGACGGGCGATCGCCGGAATGCTTTTTGAGGTCTCCCCCCAGAGCCCGCTCGTAATGGGTGTCGCCGCGGTGGTCATCGTCGCCGCAACAATTCCGGCCTGCCTGCTCCCGTCACGCCGTGCGGCTCTCGTGGCGCCCGCGGAGGCCCTGCGCAGCGACTGACATTGGGGACCTGCGCGGTCCACCCTTGCTTGCCTGCACCTGGGTCCCGGGTTTGATTTCCCGACGCAGCCGCGCCCACTCCATGCCCGATCCCAACATCGCCCTGACGCTGCAGCTGCTGGAGTGGATTTCCAGCAGGCCCAGGACCTATGCCGAGGTTCTCGACGCCTGGCGCACCACATGCCCCCGGCTTTCGATCTGGGAGGATGCCTGCATCGGTGGGCTCATCGAATTCGAGCCGGACGGCGACCGGATCGTGTCCGTCAGCCCCAAGGGCCGCATGCTGCTACAGTCCGGCTCGCCCGCGCCCCGGCCCTGAATCCCCTCCGGGTCACGGGTTCACGGCCGCCGGCGCATGGCTCGCCGGGCGTGCGGTGAGGTCCTTGAGATGGTCCATCACCGACACGACCGGTCCCGGGCTCCCGTCCGCGTTCCAGGCCTCCCACTCGGGGGCCCAGTACATCACCCCGAGGCCCCCGGGGGCCTTCCTGGCCGTATTCACGATATCCGCCATGAACTGGAGCCGCCCCTCGGGGGTCTGCGGCCAGAGCATCGAAGGGTTGTCCGGAATGTGGGAGCGCCCGTAGCCGGTCTCCACGACCAGGAAATCCTTGTGATAACGCTCGGCGCACCGGTTCATGTTGTCCCAGACCTGATCCAGTGTCCCGTGGCCCCACTCGGGGTAGAAGCTCTCGGCGATGATGTCGTAGTTGACACGGGCGTCGTCGAGGTGGTCGAGGAACCACTGGGTGACCGCCCAGTTCGCCCCCTTGTCGATGTGGATGGCGATGCGGGGCGGGGTGTCGCCGGCCGCCCTGTTGACGCCCCTGATCCCGGCCTTCAGCACGCGGGTCAGGTTTCCCCACTGCCTCGCCTCATCGTAGGGCTCGGGCGGATTGTGCTCTGTGGACCCGGGAACCTTGAGCTGCGCCAAGGGCCAGAGCGTGCCACGCGTGATCTCGTTTCCGACCTGCACCCAGTCGGGCATCGCGCCGGCGTCCTTCAATCGCTTGATCGTGTCGTAGGTGTAGGACTCGACCTGCTTCTCAAGGCCGTCGATGTCCAGTCCCCTCCAAGCGACGGGTATTTCCTGGTGCTGGGGATCGGCCCACGTGTCGGACAGGTGGATGCAAAGGAGGAGCGTAGCGCCCGCGGCCTTGATGCGCCGGGCCAGCGGGATCGCAGCCTCGAGGGTGTTGTTGGGAGCCTCCCGCACCGGCGAGACGAACACCCGCACCCTGAAGGCGGTCCATCCGTGCTTCCTCAGGATCGACAGCTCGTCGCCCGGGACTCCGTTCTCATTGTAGGCGGGCGGGGCCCAGCGCCCCTCGCGCGCCGGGGAGTCCAGGGCTGAAATGTCGGCGCCCAGCACGAACGGGGAGGGGGCGGCCTTCTCGCCAGCCCCGGCTAGGGAAAGGGCGCAGCCCGACAGCAGGGCCAGCACGGCCAGGCGTGAGGGCATCCTCACAGCGGGCGCGCCGCGGGCTTGGGCGGCCTTGGGAACGGACATCATGGGGTTCATCGTGTCACGGATTCAATTGGGACCGGTTCCGTCTGGGGTTCAGGATTGGGACACGCACCTCGTCGCGTCAACGGTCTAGGTCCGCCATAGGGGCCCCGATCGGCCCCCGGTCGATCCGAGGGAACAATCACCCCATGATAAGTGACAATACACCCCGATGGGCCGGATCCTCCAAGTCGTCCTCCTCATGGCCGCGGGGGCCGCCGACGCGGCTCAGACCCCCGACACCTCGAGCATCATCCTCGCGCCGAAGCCCGCGGCATCCCCGTCGGCGCAGGCCCCTGCTCCCGGTGCCGCCGACCGGCCGGTATCGTCCGGCGTCGCTGCGGAGATTTCGGCGAAGATGCCAGCTTACAGCCCCGCGGCCTCCACGCCCGGCACCCCGGCCGCCGACCAGAGGGACATCGACAAGCCGAGGAACCAGATCCCGCGGCTCCCGGTGGAGGTGATGCAACGGTATGTGGTGCGCGAGGCGCGCGTCCCGGTATTTCGCCCCCGCGACCTGTACACCCCGTCCGCGCTCATCGAGATGTCGTTCAGGGAGCATCCCGGCTTGCACATCGGGAATTTCTTCAACCTGAACGCAGGCGCGGCGCTCGAAAAGATAAGGAATGAGCAGTTCCACGCGGACCAGAGGGACCTCGCGGACACCGCCATCACCATGGCGGCCGACGGAGACACGAGCGAGGCCGAGGCCATGCAGCAGACGATCCTCGACGAATCGTTCTTCTGGGCCGGTAAGATAGGGCCGGTCGGGATCAAGTGAAGGAGTCGGCGCCGGGGCCGGCTCACCCCGCCTTCGCTTTCCGGACTAACACCGACTTCCCTTGCCGGCGGATTAGGCTCAGGGTGGGACTGTCCATGAGTCCCTGCGCGCCATCGCCTCGGTCCCCCGAGGATCGGATCCCCCGACTCCGACTCATGTTCCCCGTACTTGCGCTAGTGCTGTCGCTGGTCCCGGCATGGGGCTTGGGTGGCAATCCGGGGGACCCTCCGCCCGTGCCGGTTTCAGGCCTTGAGGGCGCCACATTCCTGACGGCTGACTTGGCTTCAGTACGGCAGTTCTATGGGAAGGGTGCGGGGTTTGCAGAAGCTCCATCCGGGAAACCCGGGACCCGCTTCATTGTCGGCAAGGGCCAGTGGATCGAATTCCTGGCCGTTGCCGATGCCAACTGGCCTCGGCGCCTGCAGCACGTGACGTTCTCGGCATCCAACCTTGGGGAGGTCGAGCGCGCATTGGCCGCCCGGGGTGTGCCGGCGGAGTGGATCGGGTCGGATCCGCGGACCCGCGTCCTCCAATTCCTGGATCCCGCAGGCAACCGGATCCAGGTGGCGGAGCCATGGGTTCCTCCGGCCGTCCCTGCCGCGGCGACACCGTTCAGCGGGCACCTGCAGCACTTCGGCTTCGCGGTGGCCCGGCCTCAGGCCGAGGTAGAAATCGCGTTCTACCGCGACAAGCTCGGCTGGCCCGAGGCGGTCAGGATGGCCGGCCCCGATGGGAGCATCGCGCTCGCCAAGTTCCGCCTGCCGGGACCGGGCCGGGAGCTGGTCGAGCTGATCTTCTTTGACCCGCCCCTCAACAAGTGGGCCGCGGGCGCGTTCGACCACGTGAACTTCGAGGTCGACGACATCGACGCGGCCTACCTGGCCCTCAGGCGCGGGGGCATCGCGACCCAGGACAGGCACCGGCCCACGGTCAACGGCGAGCGACTCTGGGCGATCGACCTGATCGATCCCGAGTTGACCCGGGTGGAGATCCAGGTCCTGGAGCCGACCCACGTGCCCGTCGGAACGGTCTCGACCGTCGGCGCCGGAATCGAGCGGCCGCTGTTCGACGGGGCCACCCTCGCGGGCTGGGAGGGAAACATCGCCAACTGGAGGGTTGAGGACGGGGCCATCGTTGCGGGCGCCCTCGACCGCACGCAGCCGCACAATGAGTTCCTCGCGACCACCGGGGACTTCGGCGACTTCGACCTGCGGCTCCAGTACAAGGTCGAGGGGACCGGCGGATTCGTGAATGGGGGGATCCAGTTCTGGTCGCAGCGCGTGCCGGGCAGCCTCGAGGTCTCCGGATTCCAGGCTGACCTCGGGGCCGACACCGACGGCAACCTGTATGACGAAAGCAGGCGCGGCCGGAACCTTGCGACCGCGCCGAAGGAGGTCCGCGGGCGCGCTCTCAGGCCGGGCTCGTGGAACGATTACAGGATTCGCGCCGAGGGCGCGCACATCCAGATATGGCTGAACGGAGTGGAGACCGTCGACTACACGGAGGGCGACCCGGGAGTTCCGCTCCACGGGAAGTTCGCGCTCCAGATCCACGGCGGAGCCAAAGCAAAGGTTTCCTATCGGATCCTTGATTGGTGCCCAAGGGGAGCCCCGAGAGCCCCTGGAGGCAAGGCATCGGCATTGACGCCATGAACACTCTCAACCGGCGTTGCCAGGGCGATGACGGACAGTTCGTCGTCGCTTGGGTTCGGTGGCAGTTCCAAGCCCACCGGAGATCGTAAGAATCTTAGCGTCTGCTATACCGGACAATCCTTGACATAAGGTCCGATATAGCGGATACTAGCCTATGCGTCCCGTTCACTCCCTTCCACTGCCCGCCGCTCATGCCCTTCAAAAACTGGGGCGAGAACTCGCATTGGCCAGACGCAAGCGCGGACTCTCCACGGCCGACATGGCATCCCGGCTCCTTGTCAGTCGAGACACACTGTGGAGGCTTGAGCGGGGTGATCCGACGATCTCCGTTGGCACCATGGCGGCCGCCACCTTTGTACTTCAACTGCATGAGCGCCTCGCCAATCTCGCGGCACCGGCAACCGATTCGCTTGCGCTCAGTCTGGATGAGAAACGCTTGCCGCAGCGCATACGGAGACTCGTCCCATGAGCGTGGAGGTTTACGCTGATTGGGACGAGGCCACGCATCTGGTGGGGCATTTGCACCTGGCGGAACGCAGCGCTGCAGTATCGTTCGAATATGCGCCCGAGTGGCTCGGACGCCCAAATGCCTTTGCCATCGATCCCACTTCGCTCCCGCTCGGCCGGGGAACGTTTCACGGTGCGGCCCTGTTCGGCGCAATCCATGATTGCGGACCCGACCGCTGGGGTCGCGTGCTGATTGAGCGCGCGGTGCGCAAGGGCACCGTCGAGAAGAAACCGTACCATGATCTCGATTATCTGCTGGCTCTCGCCGACGCTTCGCGGATCGGTGCACTTCGGTTCCGTCGGGAAACGAGGGGCCCCTTCCTCGCTTCGGGTCAGACGATCATTCCGCCGCTCGTCCGTCTGAGCGCGCTGCTCCGCGCCACAGACGCGGTTCACGGCGAGACAGAGACGGCGGAGGACTTGCGCTTCCTGCTAGGAGAGGGATCGCCGCAGGGCGGTGCCAGGCCCAAGGCATCCGTCGTCCTGGAAGACGGCCGGCTGGCCATCGCGAAATTCCCCAAACCGGACGACGTCCGGAATATCGCGGCCGGCGAGATCCTTGCGCTCACCCTTGCCAAGAATGCGGGCATCACAGTAGCCGAGCACCGGCTCGTGACCCTGAATCCCGGGAGTATTTCGGTGATCACCCGATTCGACAGAGACGGCGCCCGGCGGATACCGTTCATCTCCGGGCACAGCCTGCTGGGCCTTTCGGCGGGTACCGTCGGCTCCTATGCACAGTTGGCCGATGGCATCCGCCAGTTTGGCCACGATGTAGCCGGTGACCTCCGCGAGCTCTGGCGGCGGCTCGTCTTCTCTCTGCTCGCGAGCAACTACGACGACCACCTCCGCAATCACGGGTTCCTGATGCTGGCGGCGGGGCGCTGGGCGCTCTCTCCCGCGTACGATCTCAATCCGGTTCCGGAAATCGAGCGGGCCCAGACGCCCAAGACTGCCGTGACCGAGGATCAGGAGGAACCCAGCATCGCCTCTTCGCTCGATGCCGCGCCGCGATTTGGAATGAAGCGTGCCGAGGCTCTGGCGGCCCTGCGCGAAACCTATGCGGCTGTCGCCCTTTGGCGCAGCACGGGTAAGCAGCTCCGTCTTGGCGCCCACACCCTTTCGATCTACGCGACGGCCTTCGAACATCCGCTAATGGAGGAAGCTGCACGCCTGTTGTGAATTCATCGATGAATCACTTTGCTGGCATGACCGGAGTGCCGCCTTTCCTGGAATACGTTCGCCGCAGTCCCCCGCGCAACCCAATTGGCCGGCATGGTCGGTGGGTGAAGATGCTCAAATATGAGAAATCCTCCACCTGCCACAAAGATACCTCTAACGACAATGTCCGCAACGGGACCATCTGGCCCCCTCCCGGGATGGCGAACGCAGAGGTTGACCTGGGCCTGATCCCGGCCAAGAGCCTAGGATCATGAGCGAGACGCCAATCTGTGATGGTCCGAAGATCCGCTTTAACACAACGCGTTGGGACATCTACTGGGGGCTTATCTTTGGAATCCCGTCGACCCGGGGCATCATGTTCCTGTGGCCGGCAATCTGGCTTTGGAGAACCTACGCCAACGTTAAGGATGTTTTCTCCATTCCTGACGTGAGCCTTCTGTTGAAGCTTCAAGTCTTCTTCCATTACGCGCTGCTCGAGGGACTCTACCTGGCCTTGGTATTGCTGGTTGTGTACTCATTCATGGCGATGGTGGTCCGGAAGGGGGGCATCATTTGCGAGCACACACTTTCCCTGGGAGATGAAGGGCTGCAGGAAGTGACCCACGTCAATCGCCAGTGGAGAAGCTACCGGGAGTTCAAGACGATGAGAAAGATCGCGGGGTTTTGGGTGGTTCGGGGTATTTCGAGCACCCATTTCATTTTCCGCGACGCCGGCCTCCGCGAGGGGAATCCCGCCGATTTTGCCCGTGCGCTAAACGAGCACGTGACAAGGCGCTAAGGCAAGGAGGGTTGGGGGCTTGGAGTCATTTTAGGGCAAGCCCCGGGTGGGGTTCGGCGACATGGGGATGATTCTGCCACCAAGTGGTAAAGTGCGCGGCCGATGTCGGCCGCTAGACCTCACAAGTTGTCGTTTTTAGGCCCTTTCTAAGGGCTAAGGGGCCGATCTGAACCCCACGAAATGTCGCATTTCCCAAATGGAACGGAAATCGCGTCGTCTTTTTCAAATGACTGGGTCTCGCAAGAGTGCGGTAGAATGCGACACGACTTCCGTACCAGACTGCAATTGGCGCAAGCGGCTGCGACCGCGGCCGCCGGAACCAAGGTGGCAAACCAAGGGCGTCCGGGGAGGGCCATGAGGCCACATAAGCAAAAATGCCTGTAAGGGGAAGGCCCGGCGCGTCACTAATCCCCTGACGCATGGAATCCGCCCAAACCCTCGAGGAGCAGTTTCTGGAGATGCTTCGGGACCACCGTGGAATCCTGCTCAAGGTCGCCGGCTCCTTCGCCCAGGAGCCCGCCGACCAGGCGGATCTCTTCCAGGACATGGCGGTGGAGCTGTGGAATTCGCTCCCGGGATTCGAGGGCCGCTCCCGGGCCTCTACCTGGATCTACCGCGTCTGCCTGAACACCGCGATGGCCTGGCGGCGTTCGCGGGACCGGAGGCGGTTGAACCATATGCCGCTGGAGCTCGTGCCGGAGCTGGACTGCCCCTCGCCGCTGCCGGGGCGCAGGCACGAGGAGAGCGAGCTCCTGCGCCGGATCTACGAAGCGGTGCGGACCCTGTCCGCGATCGAGCGCTCGCTCGTGATCCTACTCCTCGACGGGCTTTCCTACCGGGAAATCAGCGAGATCACTGGCTTGACCGAGAATCACGTGGGAGTGGCTCTCACAAGGATCCGAAAAAAATTATCCGAACTGCTAAAGGAGGTGCGCGATGAACTTTGAAGACATGCAGGCCGCCTGGAAGGAACAGTATCCAGCGAAGTCTGGGGCGCAGGCGGCGCCTCTGGGCGCGAAGCTGCTGGACCGGATTCAGCGGAACCAACGGGGCTATCGCCGAACGATGGTGCTCGTCATATTCGGCCTGGTGATGGCCGTCGGAGCGCTCGTTGCGGCGATCGTCTTCTACACAAGGCTAGGCCCGCAAACGTCGGCGCGGGTCATTTATAAGTGGAATCTCTGCTTTGGGGCTGCATTTGCGTTCATGGCCGGGCTGATGTTCGTCCTCGTGCGCCGTGCGCCGGGGATGTATGCCATCCGGGCGGATCGGTCGGGGCTAAGCCTGGCGGAGCGCGTCCACCGGGATGCCCGGCGATACCGGTTCGGCCAGGACCTGGCCGATGCGACCCAGGTCTTGTTGAGCTTGCTCCAAATGGCGCTGGTGATCGTTATCGGTTCCCGTTTCGGCCTTCACGGACCCTTGCTCTGGATCGCGTCGGGGCTGGTGGCGGTGCCAGCACTGGCCGTGCTCGCCCATCGTTGGTCGCAGGGTTCGTTTCGGCCGTGGCCCGGGCAGAGCCTTTCCGAGGTGCTCGCGCTTTCAATCCGACAGACCCAGAGCCGGGCGCGGCGGGCGGAGCAGGGCTGGTGGCAGGCAGGGCTGGGCTTGGCCGGGTTCTTCCTTGGCCTGAAGCCCCTTTGGTTTGACGGCGGCGTGTTTCGGCCCTCGATGTGGGCGCTGCTTGTGATATGCGTGGCGATGCCGCCTCTGATGAGAGCAGGGACCAAGAGAATGCTCCGCGGATTGCTGCAGCCCCGGCTGGATGAGCTGGAGGGATTGCGCGCGGGCTTGGCCGAGGGCGATCAGACTGCAGGACCGGCAAGCTCCGAGCTGTAGGGATCTCCCCATTCGGTCGGCCATGCGGCCTCGAACCGTTCGCCTTCGCGCCCCGCTGGCCACCACGAGACGTCGTTCTGCGACATTAAGAAGTCATTTTACCACCAAGTGGGGGCTTGCTTTCCATCCGGGCACCGTTCATATGAACGCCATTCAATAGATCGCTATCCCCGCAAACCCGAAACTCACCCGCCATGGACCAAGCCAACAAGATCTACTACGTCGAGTTCCACGCCACCGACCTTGAGAAGACGAAGGCGTTTTTCGAGAAGGTGTTCGGCTGGCAGTTCACCGACTACGGCCCCGACTACACGTCGTTCACCGACGGGAAGGTTGCCGGGGGCTTCGCCCGTTCCGACAAGCGCGCGTCGCAGGCGGCGGGCAGCGCCCTGGTCGTGATCTTCAGCGCCCAGCTGGAGAAGACGCTCGGCCAGGTGGTGGAGCATGGCGGCAAGATCACCCAGGGGATCTTCTCCTATCCCGGCGGCCGCCGCTTCCACTTCACGGAGCCGAGCGGCAACGAATTGTCGGTGTGCTCCGAACCCTGATATAAGGATTATTCCTAATGAAAATTGATTCGGCTCTTTTTCAGCAACTCAGACCACATGCTCGGTCGCAGATTCAGCGATAGCTGTATCGGCTATTTCCATGCGAATCATCCCGGCAATCTTTGAGGAACATGAAATCCGCCGCATCTACGACGAGAAGGCCGAGACATGGTACTTCTCGGTCGTGGACATCATTCAGGTGCTCACCCAACAGCCGGATTATCAGCGGGCACGGAAATACTGGAATAAGCTAAAGGAACGGCTCGAAAAGGAGGGGAATCAGTCGGTGACAAACTGTCACCGACTGAAATTACCGGCGGCTGACGGCAAAAGTTATTTTACGAATGTTGCTAATCCTGAGGTTATTTTGCGACTCGTGCAGAGCGTTCCGAGTCCCAAAGCCGAGCCCATTAAGCTCTGGTTGGCCAGGGTCGGCTATGAGCGGATGCAAGAGATGGCGGACCCCGCCCTCGCCCTCGAACGGGCCCGCGAAACATGGCAAAGACACGGTCGAAGTGAAAAATGGATTCAGCAGCGCATGACCGGGCAGGAAACCCGAAATAAGCTTACCGACTACTGGGCCTCGCACGAGGTTACGAAAGAGGATGAATACGCTATCCTCACCAACGTCATCCACCAGGAGTGGAGCGGTGTAAGCGTCAAGAAGCACAAAGCCTTGAAAGGGCTTAGAACTCAGAACCTGCGCGATCACATGAGCGAGGCCGAGCTCATATTTACCGCGCTTGCCGAGCTGTCTACTCGCCAGATTGCTGAGACAGCCGCGGCCACCGGCATGGCCGAGAATCGGGTTGTCGCGAGGACGGGTGGGAAGATCGCAAAACGTGCGCGCCTTGAGCTCGAGGCAAAGACAGGCAAGCAGGTGGTGACAGGCGCTAATTTTTTGCCTCCGGTCGGGACCAAGGAGCTTCGCTACCCAAGCGACGTATAATGCGTGGAGTCACGCTGACGGACTCAAACAATCTCCAACTAGAGGATCACAAACACCATGATGACCGAACGCCAGGAGCAGATACTCGACTTCATCCGTCTCTTCCAGCGCGAGAAGGGCGTGCCGCCATCCTCGCGTGAGATCCAGAGGAAGTTCCGGCTCAGCAGCCAGTCGACCGTGATCGGGCACCTGCGCGCGCTGGCCAACAAGGGGCAGATCGAGCAGCTGGCGGGCCGCACCTGGGGGCTGCGGGCCTCCGCCGTGCAGGCGCAGCTCTTCGAGATGCCGGTCTACGGCTCGATCCCGGCCGGGCTCCCGGCGATGCAGGAGCAGACCCCCGACGAGACCCTGTCGGTGGACCCCTCCGTCTTCGGCGTCCGCAGGGCGGGGCCCCACCGGATGTGGGCGCTGCGCGTCCGCGGCGACTCGATGGTCGACGCCCACATCCTGGACGGCGACCTGGTGGTGTTCGAGAGGCGCGAGCCGCGCGAGGGCGACATCATCGCCGCGCTCGTGGACGAGACCACGACGACGCTCAAGAGGTTCGTCCAGATGAAGGGCCGCCCCGTGCTCCGCGCGGCGAACAAGCGCTACCGCGACATCGTGCCCGAGCGGCTGGAGTCGCAGGGCGTCCTGGTGGGCCTGATCCGCCGGGGCGTCGCCACCCTTGGTTGAAGGTATGAGAGCCGGTGCCCGCCCCCTCCCAAACCGTCTCCGCTCTGCGGTCGCTTCTCGCCGCCCGCTTCCCGGAAAGGACCCGGAGGCCCTGCGGCGGCGTGCCCGCGGCGGTTCGCGCGCTCGATGACGCGCTCGGGGGCGGCCTGCCCGCGGGGCGCCTGACGGAGCTCGTCTCCGCGGTCCCGAGCGGCGGCGGCCAGACGGTCGTCGCAAGGCTGCTCGCCTCCACCCAGGCGGCGCGCCAGAGGATCGCGCTCGTCGACGGCTCGGACGGGTTCGCGCCCGGCGCCGTGCCGGACGACATGCTGCGCCACCTCGTGTGGGTGCGCTGCCAAGGGCCGGAGCAGGCCTTCGCGGCCGCGGACATCCTCGTGCGGGATGGCAACTACGCCGTGGTCGTCCTCGACCTGCGCGGCTGCACAGAGCGCGTCCTGCGCCGGACCCCGGCCTCCACCTGGTACCGCCTCCAGCGGGCCGCGGAGGGCGGATCCGTCGCGGTCTTGGTCCAGACGCAGTCGCCGCTCGTGCCCGCGGTCCCATGGCGGCTCATCCTGGATGAATCCCTGTCGCTCGCGGACGCCGGCGCGCCGCGGGAGGACGTGGCGGGGAGGCTGGCCGTGCGGGCCGAGCGCAGCCACGCCGAGGCGGCCGGGGAACTCGCCGGATGAACTACGCGGTCCTGTCGGTCCCCGACTTCGCCCTGCACGCCCTGCGCAGGTCCGACCCGTCGCTCTGCGGCCGGCCCTTCGCGCTGGTGGCGGGCGACGGGCGCAGGGCGAGGGTCACCGAGGCCTCGCCCGAGGCGCTGGGCGTGGCGCCGGGGCTCGCCTCGACGCTCGCGATGTCGCGCTGCCCGGGGATCATCCTCCGGCAGCGGGACCCCGGGGCGGAGGTCGAGGCCCACAGGCTCCTCATCGCCGCCGCGTTCACCCTCGCGCCGAGGGTCGAGTCGACGGGCCCCGGGTGCTGCACGGTCGACCTGAGAGGCGCGGACCCGCGGCAGACGGAGGCGCTCATGAGGCTGCGCTCGGCCGAGCTCTCCGGCGTGGGGCTGCCGCTCAGGATCGGCGCCGGGGCGACGCCGCTCCTGGCCTCGTATGCCGCGCGGTGCGCGGACCCCGTCCTCATCGTGTCCGACCCCGCGGGGTTCCTGGCGCCGCTGCCCCTCTCGTTCGCGGAGCCCACGCGGGAGCAGGGGGCGGTCCTTGCGGGCTGGGGGATCACGACCCTCGGGGGGCTGACGGCGCTGCCGAAGGCCGAGGTCGGCGGGCGGATGGGCTCCGGCGGGGTGCTCCTCTGGGAGCGGGCCGCGGGCGAATCGACCCGCGTGCTGCGCCTCGTCGAGCCGGCGAGGAGCTTCGCGGCGCAGTGGGCCTACGAGCCCCCGGTCGAGTCGACCGAGCCGCTCCTCTTCAAGCTGCGCCGGTTCGCCGAGCGGGTCGCGCTCGAGCTGCGGGGCGCCGGCTTCGTCGCCGAGAGGCTCTCGCTGACGCTGCTCCTCGAGGACGAGACCGACCACCGGCGCGAGTTCAGGCTGCCGGAGCCGGGTGCGGACGTGGAGGGGTGGCTGCGCGTCCTCGGCGGCCACCTCGCGACGGTCCGGACGGACGCGCGTGTCGCGGGAGTGAGACTCGTCGCGTCCCCGGCGCGGCCCCCGGAGAAGCAGGAGGGGCTCTTCGACACGGGGCTCCGGGACCCCGCCTCCTTCTGGGAAAACATCGCGCGCATCGCCGCCATCGTCGGCGACGACCGGGTCGGGACGCCCGCGCCCGCCGACACCCACCGCCCGGACGCGTTCGTGATGCAGAGGCCCGCCGAGTCGGTCGCGCCGCCGGCGCAGGTGCCGGTGCATCCCCCGTTCGGGCCCACGCTGCGCCGGTTCCGCCCGCCGTGGCCCGTGCGCGTCACCTGCCTGGAGGGCTCGCCCGCGCGCCTCGAGGGGGGGCGGCT
Source organism: Opitutaceae bacterium (assembly GCA_003151495.1). Classification (GTDB taxonomy): domain Bacteria; phylum Verrucomicrobiota; class Verrucomicrobiia; order Opitutales; family Opitutaceae; genus Palsa-1447. The sequence goes on along the minus strand of PLXR01000018.1, from coordinate 1,160 downwards.
CGAGGGCACGGTGAGCGCGGCCCTCGGCCCCTGGCGCGGCTCGGGCGACTGGTGGAAGCCCGGCGGGTGGGAGGTGGAGACCTGGCAGGTCGAGCTGGCCGGCGGAGGCCTCTACCAGCTCGCCCGGACGCAGGGCGACTGGCGGGTCGAGGGGATGCTCGACTAGCCCCTCCCGGGGGGCCCCATGCCATGACGTACGTCGAGCTCCATGTGCGCAGCGCGTTCTCGTTCCTGCGCGCCGGGTCCCTTCCCGAAAGCCTGGCCGCGGAGGCCGGCCGGCTCGGGATGCCGGCCGCGGCGCTGTGCGACCGCGACGGGGTCTACGGCGCCGTCCGGCTCCACATGGCGGGCAAGGAGGCCGGCGTGCGGGCCCTGGTGGGGGCCGAGCTCACGATGGAGGACGGCAGCGTCGTGCCGGTCCTCGTCGAGACGCGGGCGGGCTACCAGGGGCTCTGCGGCCTCCTGACCACGGCGCACCTGAGGGCCGAGAAGGGTGAGGGGCGCGTCGCCTGGGGCGAGCTGGCCGAGGCGCACGGGGGGCTCCTTGCGCTCACGGGGGACGAGGAGGGACCCGTGCGGCGCGCGTGGACCGAGCGCGGGCCGGACGCCGCCGCGGAGGCCGCCTCCCGGCTCCTGCGGGTCTTCGGGAGCGGGGGCCTTTACGCCGAGGTCCAGCGGCACCGGGTCCCCGGCGAGGAGCGCTGGAACGCCTTCCTTGTCGACTGGGCGCGGGCCGGGGGCGTGCCGCTCCTGGCCACGAACGGCGTCCTCCACGCGACGCCCGGGGACGCGGGCGTCGTCGACGTGTTCACGTGCCTGCGCCACCACGTGACGCTCGACGGGGCGGGGCGGCGCCTGGCCCGCAACCGCGAGCGCCACATGAAGGGCGCCCGCGAGATGGCGGAGCTCTTCGCGGACCTGCCCGAGGCGGTCGCGAACACGGGCCGGCTCGCGGACCGGCTCGGGTTCACGCTCTCGAACCTCGGGTACCGCTTCCCCGACCACCCGGTGCCCGCGGGCGAGTCGCAGGACTCGTTCCTGAGGAAGATGACGCTCTTCGGGGCGCAGCAGCGCTACGGCAGCGTGGTGGGGGAGGTGAGGCGCCAGCTCGAGCGCGAGCTGGCGCTCATCGCCAAGCTCGGGTTCAGCGGGTACTTCCT
>PLXR01000116.1 GCA_003151495.1 Opitutaceae bacterium | reverse complement strand
CCATGAGGATCTGCTTGAACTGCTGGGGCGACTGGGAGAGGGCGTAGAACTGACCGGCGTGTATCCGGGAGGGCACCAGGTACTCCCGCGCCCCCTCGGGCGTGCTCTTGAAGAGCGCGGGCGTCTCCACCTCGATGAAGTCCTGAGAGTCGAAGTAGTCCCTGATCGACTTTGCCGCGCGGTGCCTGACCTCCAGGTTGTGGCGCATCTTCGGCCGGCGCAGGTCCAGGTAGCGGTACGTGAGCCTGAGGTCCTCGTTGACCTTGTCGCCCCCGGCGTCGTCCAGCGGGAACGGCGGGGTCTCGGACATGTTCAGGATCTCGAGCGCGGAGGCGTCCACCTCCACGGCCCCGGTGGGAAGCGAGGCGTTGACCGTCCCGGCGGGGCGCGGAACCACCTTCCCGGCCACGCTGGCGACGGACTCGGGCTTGAGCTGCGCCGCGAGGGCGCTCAGCTCGGGGCTGCCCTTCGGGTCAAACTTCACCTGGGTCACGCCCTTGCGGTCGCGAAGGTCGATGAAGATGATCCCGCCGTGGTCGCGGATGGAGTCGACCCATCCGGAAAGGGAGACTGCGGCGCCGATGTCGGCCTCCGTCAACTGGGCGCAATGGTGGGTTCGTTTCATAGGCTCTTCTTCACGTGCAAATGTGAGAGAAAGCCTCTGACGCCCCGCGGGGGCAACCCGATTCTTGGGCGCCCTGACGCCCCCTAGGCCAGGACGAGGGACTCCCCGGTCATCTCGGGGGGCTTCGGGATCCCCATCAGGTGGAGGACCGTGGGGGCGATGTCCGCAAGGCGCCCGCCCTGCCTCATCCGGGTCTTTCCGGCGGCATACCCCTCCCCCACCACGAAGAACTCGACCAGGTTCAGGGTGTGGGAGGTGTGGGGGGCCTTGCTCACCGGGTCCCACATCTGCTCGCAGTTGCCGTGGTCGGCGCCAATCACGGCGCTGCCGCCGACCTTGGCGAGGGCCTCAAGGAGCTCCCCGACCGCCCGGTCGGTCGCCTCGACCGCCTTCACGGCGGCCTCGAGCGACCCCGTGTGCCCGACCATGTCGGGATTGGCGAAGTTGACCACGACGAGCGCGTACTTGCCGGAGAGGATCGCGGCCTTTGCGGCGGCGGTGACCTCGAGGGCCGACATCTCCGGCTTCATGTCGTACGTGGCCACCTTCGGGCTCGGGGGGCACGCGCGCTCCTCGCCCGGGAACGGGTCCTTGCGGTAATTGTTGAAGAAGAATGTGACGTGGGGGTTCTTCTCCGTCTCGGCGCAGCGGAACTGGGCCAGGCCCAGGTTCGCCACGACCTCGCCGAGGATGTTCCTCAGCTTCTCGGGCTTCGGCAGGATGACGTTCACCGGGAGGCCGGACTCGTACTCGGTCATCGTGGCGTAGTACAGGTCCAGCTTCGGCCCCCGGTCGAATTCGCTGAACCCGTCCACGACGAAGGCCTTCGTGATCTCGCGGGGGCGGTCGCCCCGGTAGTTGTAGAAGACGACGGCGTCGTTGTCCCGGATCGAGGCTATAGGCTTGCCGTCGCCGCCCACGATCGCGGTCGGGGTCACGAACTCGTCGCCGGTCTGCGTGGCGCTCAGCGGCTTGTCGTAGTAGGCCTGGACGGCCGCCTCCGCGCTGGGAGCCGTCGCCTCGACCTTCCTGCCGGTCAGGAGCCCGTAGGCCCTGGCCACCCTGTCCCAGCGGTTGTCCCGGTCCATGGCCCAGAACCGGCCGCACACCGAGGCGATCCTGCCGATGCCGAGCTCCCGGCACTTTGCGTCCACCTGGCCGACGTAGCCCTTGCCGCTTGAGGGGGGCGTGTCCCTGCCGTCCGTGAAGGCGTGGATGAAGACCCGGTCCGGGGCGACCCCGTCCCTCTTCGCCTGGGCCAGGATCCCGTAGAGGTGCTCCAGCATGCCGTGGACCCCCGCGTCGGAGACGATGCCCATCAGGTGGAGGCTGGAGGACCGGGCCTTGACGCGGTCGACGGCGGCGCGCCAGACGGCGTTCGAGCCAAGCAGGCCGTCCGTGAAGAGCTTGTTTATCCTCACGAGCTCCTGGTTCACGATCCGCCCGGCCCCTATGTTCTCGTGGCCGACCTCGCTGTTGCCCATGACGCCGTCGGGGAGCCCGACGTCGAGGCCGCTCGCCCTCACCAGGGCGACCGGGTAGCGCGCGTGGAGCATGTCGTCGCACGGCTTCGTCGCCAGGAGGGTCGCATTGAAGGAATCCTGCTCGGGGTGCGGGTTTTTTCCCCAGCCGTCGCGGATAATGAGAAGTACGGTCTTGCGCGGTGAACTCATGTAGGATTGTGACGATACCACCGGTGGGGAGCCTGTCCACCACCGCAACCCGAAAAACCAAGACTCGAGGGGATATTAGCCGCAATTCCGCAGCAGGAGATACGTGAATGACACTGATCATCCGAGACCAGCTGGTCAATCCCCCGACCTGGTTCTCCTCCTTTCGCGACCTCACCCTCTACTGCCACATCTTCCTGAAGGATGATGTCCTGATCGAGTCCGACGACCCGGACCCGTATTACCGGTGGATCCGGGCCCGGGGGGGGATGGATTTCGTCGAGGACTTCGTGAGGCCGGGCGCCGAGGACGGGGTCCACCTTGACGTCGAGCACAACTACCCCCTGACGGTCGTGACGGACCGGATCGCCCCGGAGAACCTGCACGCCCTCATTCGCCGGATACGATTCTGTCGAGGCGCGGCTTGACGAGGGCTCGTCGGGGCGGGTGGAATCGTCGCATGCCGAAACGCGCCGTGCTCATCGCCAACCTGGGGTCCCCTGATTCCACGTCGATCCCCGACGTCCGGCGCTACCTGCGCGAGTTCCTGGGCGACGAGCGTGTGATCGACATGCCTGCGCCCCTGCGCTGGCTGCTCCTCGAGGCGGTCATCCTGCCAACCCGGCCCAAGCGGACCGCCCACGCCTACTCAAAGGTCTGGACCCCGGGGGGCTCCCCCCTGGTCGCGACCTCCGAGAGCGTCAGGCGGCTCCTTTCCGCGAAACTCGGCCCGGCAACCCCGGTCCATGTCACGATGAGGTACGGCAACCCCTCAATCGCCTCCACGGTGAGGGCCCTCGTCGCCGAGGGCTGCGAGGAGGTGCTGCTCTTCCCCCAGTATCCGCACTATGCCATGGCGTCCTGGGAGACCGTCGTGGCGAGGATCTACGAGGAGGCCGCCCGCCAGGCGCCCTCGATGAAGGTCACGTGCGTCCAGCCGTTCTACGGTGACAGGGATTACATCGACATGCTGGTGGCGGTGGCGTCGCCGACCCTCGCGCAGCCCTACGACCACCTGCTCTTCAGCTACCACGGGATACCCGAGCGCCACCTCCGGAAGGCGGATTCGTCCCACGCCCACTGCACCGTCGTCACGGACTGCTGCACCACGTGCTCCCCGGCCCATGCGACCTGCTACCGCGCCCAGTGCGTCCGCACCACGGCGGAGTTCGCCCTCCGCGCCGGGTTGGACCCCGCGAAATATTCGATGTCCTACCAGTCGCGCCTCGCCGGGGAGCCCTGGCTCACCCCCTTCACGGACCATGAGCTCGTTCGCCTGCCGGCAGCCGGGGTGAAACGCCTCCTCGTGATTTGTCCCAGCTTCCTGGCGGACTGCCTTGAGACGCTAGAAGAGATTGCAATGGCCGGGAAAGAATCGTTCTTAAATGCTGGTGGAGAGAGTTTTGACAAGGTATCTTGTCCCAATGACCACCCCTCTTACATCGATTTTCTCGCAAATCGTGTGCAAAAGTGGCTGAATAGCGGCCCATTGTGAGCGATACTTCTATCACTCCGCCCCTAACGATTCCAAACGCCGGCCTGAAAACAGCCCGGGTCGCCGTGCTGGTTCTTGACGACGCGGGCAAGGTCACCTCCGCCAACCAGGAGGCAAGGGCCCTTTGGCAGGCCGGGACCGCCGAGCTGATCGGCGAATTCTTCCCCGAGCTTTTCGCCCTGGACATCGTGAGCGACGAACCGGAGATGCTAGAGGCGCAATGGGATATCCTCCTTGCCGCGCTCCTGGAGAAGCGGGCGATCCTCTCCGTGCAGCCCAGGGAAGGCGGACCCAGGCCGATGGCCGTGCGGGCCGAGAAGGCCATGGGACCGGCCGGGGGCTACATCGTCGTCATCGAGTCCCCGCTGGAGACGAGCGCCCTGGCCCCCGCCCCGGCCGACGAGCACTCGGCGGCGCTGCAGCTGTTCGCCGAGAAGGGCCCCGTGGGCTTCTTCGACCTCAACCTGAAGGAGCGCAAGGTTCTCTACTCCCCGGCCTGGAAGCGGATGCTCGGCTACGCGGATCCCGAGCTTCCGGACACCTACGACGCCTGGATCGGCCTTCTCCACCCTGAGGATTCCGCCGCGGCGCCCGACAAGGCCGGGCGCAAGTTCAAGGTGGGGGCCCGCCCCTTCTCGGTGGAGTTCAGGATGAAGCACAGGAAGGGGCACTGGGCGTGGATCCACTGTGTGGGCCTGCAGCTTGTGAGTCCGTCCGGGGAGCTCGAGCGGGTGATCGGCATCCACATCGACTCCACCGAGCGCAAGGAGGTCGAGGAGGTCGCCATCGCGAGCGAGTCCCGCCTGCGCGCCCTGGTCGACGAGGGCTCCCTGGCCTCGTTCGAGCTGGATTTCACGGGTGAGTCCTCCTGGTTCTCGGAGGCCTGGCTCCGCCTGGTCGGCGGGCTGCCCTCCCCGTCCAACGGGCCCGCCGCACTCTCCGATGTCCTTTCCCCCGAAGAATGCCCGGGGGGCCTGGAGCCGTGGCTCCTCGCGCAGGCCCCGGGCCAGTCCTCGTTCTCAAGGATGGTCCACCTGCGCACCAAGGACGGCCGCACGTTCCCCGCCCTTCTTGGCCTGACACGCACCCTCACCCGAAAGAGGACCCTCGAACGGGTCGTGGGCTACGCATGCGCCCTGCCCGACGCCCAGGTGTCCCAGGAGTCCGCGCCGACCAAGGCCGCCGAGCCGGCGACCGACCCGACGACCAAGGCGATCTTCGACGAGGTGCTTGCCACCCTGGCGGAGGGGGTCATCGCGACCGACGGCCAGGGCCTGGTGCTCTTCGCCAACGCAGCCGCCGCAAAGACGCTCCGGATCCCGGCCGACACGGTCGCGGGCCGCCCCCTTGACCAGGTCTTCTCCCTCGTGGACCGCCAGACCGGGAAGCAGGGCGACAACCCGGCGGACCGGGCCCTCTCCGCCAGCGGCCCCCTGCCCCTGTTCGGGGACCAGTCGGTCGTCGTGGCGGGCGCGGAGCCCGTGCCGGTCGTCTGGACCGCCCGCGCCTCCTTCGGACCCGACGCCCTGCCCCGCGGCATCGTGATCGTTTTCCGCAACCCCGACGAGATGACCCTCACTCCCGAGGAGCTCATCAAGGCCAACCGGTTCGAATCCCTGGGCCTCCTGGCCGGGGGCATCGCGCACGACTTCAACAATCTCCTGACGACCATACTCGGGGGCCTCTCGCTCGCGAAGGACAACCACGACAGCTCCAAGCTCGCCGACGCCGAGCGCGCCTGCATGGCGGCGAAGGGCCTTACAAAGCAGCTGCTCGCGTTCACCAAGGGCGGCTCGGGGGTCATGACCGTGTGCTCGCCGAGGGACATCCTCGAGGACGCGGTCAAGATCGCCTCCGCCGGGTCGACGTCGGAGATCGCGGTCCAGGTGGAGGATGGAGTCGGCGCGGTGAAGGTCGACAGGCCCCAGATCCTCCAGGTCTTCCAGAACCTGATCGTCAACTCCCTCCAGGCGATGCCGCCCTCCCCGCACAAGGCGAGGATCCAGCTGAGGGCCGTTGACACCCGCCTTGCGGAGGGGCAGATCGCGACCCTTCCAGCCGGCAACTACGTCGAATTCGAGGTCCGCGACAATGGTGCCGGGATCAAGCCCGAGCACCTCGAGAAGATCTGGGACCCCTTCTTCACGACGAAGAAGCACGGGACGGGCCTGGGCCTGGCCACGGTCCTGTCGATCGTCCGCAAGCTTGGCGGCGAGATCGGCCTGCAGTCGACCGTTGGGGAAGGCACCGTCTTTAGCGTGTTCCTGCCGCTGGCCGACCAGCCGGTTGATGTGCAGGCCAGGCCGGCGCCGTCGCTGCGGTTCGGCACCGGGCGCGTGCTCTTCATGGACGACGACGAGCACATCTGCAGCCTCACCGCGGCGATGCTGCAGAGCCTCGACTACAAGTTCGACATCGCGAAGAAGGGCGAGGAGGCGATCGCCCTCTACAAGCGCTACCTGAACATCGGGCGGCCCTACGACGCCGTGATCATGGACCTTACCGTGATCGGCGGGATGGGCGGGGAGGAGACCTTCAGGGCGATCCACGACCTTGACCCGGATGTCCGCGCGATCGTCTCCAGCGGCTACGACAACGACGAGATGGCCAAGCAGTACCTCGACATGGGCTTCTGCGGGTACCTCACGAAGCCCTACCGGGTGACCGACCTGGGCAAGGTGCTGAAGGCCGTGCTCGGGTAGGAGGTCGCCGCGCTCAGGGCCGCCACGTGTACGCGTGGCAGAGGGCGACGCCGGCCGCGTCAGCCTCGTCAAAGGCAAGGGGACGCGCGTGGCCGAGGAGCGACCTGACGGTGCGCGCGAGCTGCTCCTTGCTCGCCCGACCCGAGCCCGCAACCGCCTGCTTCATCCTGAGCGGCGCGTATTCGAAGATGGGAAGGCCCCCGAGCGCGGCCGCGGCGATGGCCGCCCCCCGGGCCGCGCCGAGGATCTGCGCCGTCTGGAAGTTCTGGACGTAGATGGTGCGCTCGAGCGCCACGTGGCGCACCTCCGGGCATCCGTCGAGGTATTCCCTGACCGCCCGGTGGATTTCCGCCAGGGCCACCGCCATTGGCATCCTTGCCGGGACCTTCACCGTCCGGCACCTCAGGAGGACCGGCGCTCTCCCCGGTTGGAAGTCGACCAGGGCGAGACCCGTGCCCCGCAAGGAAGGGTCTATGCCAAGGACGAGCCCAACATACGGCCTCCTGAGCGCGATCTCGCCTCCCGGGCCGCCGCGTTTGCCCGGACTGGCCGGAGCGGGCACGGCTCCCCCCGCCAATTTGGCGGTCCACATCTGCCTTGAGTTCATGCGGGCCATGGTCGTCTGGATCCCGCTAGCGGCGATGCAAGGCCGCCGCCGAGGGTGGCATGCCCGCCCTGGACATCGATTGGGTGATCTCGTTCCGGTGGGGTCTCAATGGGATGAATCGAATTCGTAGCAATATTTGTAAAGGTCGAGCATCGATTCGTGCCTTTGGAAGCCCCCGGCAACCACACGGTCCCGCACAAACCCGGCTCTCTCGAGCAGCCGCCAACTGTGGACGTTCTCGGCAACGACGTCGGCGGTGACCTTCTTGACCCTGCCCGACCCCCCCATTCTTCCAATCAACTCGCCCAGGGCCCGGGTGGCAACGCCGCGTCCCCACTCCTCGCGGCTGATGATGTACCAGACATCGTATATCCCGAGGGGCCCGTCCACAAGATCGGCGCCTGTCATTCCCACGAATCGCCCGTCGGATTCACGCAGGATGAAGGGGCCAAAATGCAGGGGCTCCCTTGCATAGTGATCGACGACTCTCCCCACCCGATCGGAGCACGCGTCCAATGTCGGCGTATACGTCCAGTTCGTGAACTTGACGGCCTCGAAGTCCGACCACAGGCGAAATGCCTCGGCGGCATGCGAGACCTTGAATTGCTCGAGGATCATCAGGAGCCCGCGGCGGGACTAGAGGAACATCCTCAGGCCCGCGGCGAACGTCAGCCCGATCGCTATGTTCTCAAAAAGACGCTGGTTGATCCTTCCCAGGAGCCAGCGGCCCGCGAACGTCCCGGCAATCACGGCCGGGGCGAGGGCCAGGTTTAGGACGAGGCTTTGGGCGGTGATGAGCCCAAGGCCGACCATGAAGGGGAGTTTGAAGAGGTTCAGGATGAGGAAAAACGCGGCCCCGGTGCCCATGTATTCCATCTTGGGAAGGCGCATCGCGAGCAGATAAATCACCATGAGGGGCCCGGCCGCGTTCGAGACGATGGTGGTGAAGCCCGCGAGGACCCCGATCAGGGGGGCAAACCAGGCCGGGTGGGCCTCCTCGGCAACCGGCGGCATCCCGCGCCTGGCGAGGTGGAGGACCGCCAGGCCGACCACGATCCCACCCATGACGAGCCGGGTGAGCCGGTCGTCCATCCTGCCCATCGCGAGCGCGCCGACGACGACGCCGGTGGCGGCCCAGGGGAACATGCGCCAGACATGGCGCCACTGCGCGTGCTTCCTGTAGGCCGCAAAGGCGACGATGTCCCCGAGGATGAGGAGCGGAAGGACGAGCCCGGTCGAGCGCCGCGCCGGCATGATCGAGGCAAAGATCGCGACAAAGAGGAGGCTAAGGCCCGTGATGCCGGTCTTTGCCACGCCCACCAGGAGCGCCCCCAGCAGGGCGAGGAACCACTCCCAGGCGTGAAAGTTCAATCGGCGGCCCCCATGGGTCCATGCTCGGGCGTGAACCCACCCCCGGCAACCGTGAACAGCTGCCATTCGCCCAGCGCGCTGTCGGGGTTGCGGGTCCCCGAGGCGATGACCTGGGCATCGGGATCGAGCGCGGCCCAGAACCGGTCCCTCCTCTCCGGGTCCAGCTCGCCGAGCACGTCGTCCGCCAGGAGCACGGGCCTGACTCCGCTCCTCGCGTGGAACCACGCCGCCTGCGCCAGGCGCAGGGCAAGGGTGACCGATCGCTGCTGGCCCTCGGAGGCGAAGTCCCTGGCATCGGTGCCGCCCACGAGGAACCCCAGCTCGTCGCGGTGGGGCCCGACGAGCGTCGTCCCCATGCGCATGTCGCGCTCCCGCCCGGACTCCAGGAGGGCAAGGATCCCCTCCGGCCCAACCCCCTTGAGGGGCGAAACATATTCGAGCGCCGCCTCCTCGGCGCTCGCGCTGAGCCGGCCGTAGGCGGCCCTGGTCTCGGACGCCAGCTCCGCAATCCAGCGGGTCCTCAGCGCGACGATCCTCGCCCCCTCGGGGGCGAGGGCGCGCTCAAACGCGGACAGCTGGGCCGCTGCGCGGGTGTCCGCCCTCTTCAGGAGGATGTTCCGCTCGGCGAGCGCCCGGCCGTAGGCCTGGAGGGCGCCCAGGTACTCGGGATCCATCGCCGAGAGCGTCAGGTCCAGCCAGCGGCGCCGCAGCGCCGGCGCCCCGCGGATGAGCTGCAGGTCCTGGGAGGAGAAGACCACCGTCGGGTACCTTCCCACGTGGTCGGCCAGGCGCGGCACCCTCTTGCCGTCGCGGATGAGCTCCTTCCCGTCGCGGCGGATCTTGATCGTGACCTGTTCCAGCCCCGATCCCTCGCGCTCGACCTCGCACGCGATCCCGGCCTCAACTTGGTCGTGCATGACCAGGACCTTGCTGTCGGCCGTCCTGAACGAGCGCAGCGCGGTGAGGCAGCCCGCCGCCTCGAGCAGGTTGGACTTGCCCTGCCCGTTCGCCCCGACAAAGAACTGCCTTCGGCCCGAGAAGGCGAGGGAGGCAAGGGGCACGTTGCGAAAATGCCTCAGCGTGAGCTTTCGGATGAGCATGGGCGCCCGGCGGCCTTGTGACGGGGGAAGGGAATCGTTCCAAAACGTCGAAAAATACTGTCGCGGGCAAGTCCGCAGGCCACTTTGCTTGAGAAATGACGTTTGAGAAGACCCTCTCCGACTCGGTCGGCGCCCTCGAGTCCCTGGCGGGGATCCGCCCTGCGATCGACGCCGCGGCGGACCTCATCGTGGGGACGCTTCGGGACGGGGGAAGGCTCCTGGTCTTCGGGAACGGCGGGAGCGCCGCCGAGGCGGCGCACTTCGCCACGGAGCTCGTGGGCCGGTTCAACGGCAAGCGGAGGTCGCTGCCGGCAGTGGCCCTGTCGTCGGACGGCTCGCTCGTCACCTGCATCGGCAACGACTACGGGTTCGACCAAGTCTTTGCCCGGCAGATCTCTGGGCTGGCCGGCAAGGGGGACCTCGTCGTCGCCATCACCTCGAGCGGGAACTCGGCCAACATTGTCGCCGCGCTCGAGGAGTCGAACCGCCTGGGACTTAGGAGTATCGCCTTCCTCGGCCGAGGCGGCGGCAAGGCCAGGGGCCTGGCGACCTGCGAGCTCCTGGTGCCCGGCAACCGCGGGGCGTCCGCCCAGGAGTGCCACCTCTTCCTCATCCACTACTTCTGCGAGCTGGTTGACGCGAAATTTTCATGAGCCAAAACAAAACCCCAAGCGAACAGGCCGTCATCAAGACGTCCTACGGTGAAATGACGGTGGCCTTCTGGCCCGACGTCGCCCCAAAAACGGTCGAGAACTTCAAGAAGCTCGCCCGCGACGGATTCTACGACGGAACCGCGTTCCACCGAATCATCAAGGGATTCATGGTCCAGGGCGGCTGCCCTAACACAAAGGCCGGGCAGAAGGGGATGCCCGGCACCGGGGGGCCCGGCTACATGATCAAGGCGGAATTCAACACGAAGTCCCACGTCAAGGGGGTGCTCTCGATGGCGCGCTCCGCGTCCCCCGACTCGGCGGGCAGCCAGTTCTTCATCTGTCACGGCGATGCGAAGTTCCTGGACCGCCAGTATACCGCGTTCGGCGAGCTTGTCTCGGGCGAGGAGGTCCTTGAGCAGATCGCGAACGTCCCCACGGCGGGCTCCGAGCGGAGCACCCCCATCGAGCGCGTCGCGCTCGAGAGCGTCCGCATCGTCGAGGCCAAGGCCTAGGCGCAGCCGAGTTCCTTCGCCACGGCCTCGTTGGTGATCCGGCCGTCGCGGGTGTTCACGCCCTTCGCCAGCCCCTTGTGGGCCGCGAGGGCCGCGTTGACGCCCCGCTGGACGATCATCGCGACGTAGGGCTCGGTCGCCTGCGTCAGCCCGAGGGTCGACGTCCGCCCCACGAGCGCCGGCATGTTGGGCACGGCGTAGTGAACGACGCCGTGCTGCTTGTAGACGGGCTCCTTGTGGGAGGTCGGCCGGATGCTCTCGATGCAGCCGCCCTGGTCGATGGCTATGTCGACGATCACGCTGCCCGGCCGCATCCTCGAGACCATCGCGTTTGTGACCACTGTCGGGGCCTTCGCCGCGGGAATGAGCACGGCCCCGATAAGGAGATCGGCGTCTGCCACGCAGCTCTCGAGGTTCGCCGGGTTGGACATAAGCGTGACCACGCGGCCGCGGTACTCGGAGTCGAGGAGTTCGAGCTTCCGGGTGTCGAGATCGAGCACGGTGACCCGCGCGCCCATTCCCGCCGCCATCTGCACGGCATGGGCCCCGGAGTTTCCGGCTCCGACGACGACCACATGCCCCGGCAGCGTTCCCGGGATCCCGCCGAGGAGCACCCCAGAGCCCCCGTACTGGGATTGCAGGAAGTAGGCCCCGACCTGGATCGCCAGGCGCCCGGCGATCTGGGACATGGGTTTCAGGAGGGGATACGAGCCGTCCGCCCCCTCGACCGTCTCATAGGCGATGCCAAGGATGTTCTTGCGCTGCAATATCTTGGCGAGCGCGGGACCGGCCGCAAGGTGGAGGTAGGTGAAGAGCGCCTGTCCGTCCTGCAGGAGGTCGTATTCCGAGGGAAGGGGCTCCTTGACCTTCAGGACGAGGTCCGCGGACTTCCAGACCTTGGCGGCATCGGAGACAAGCACGGCCCCCGCCTCCCGATACTCCGAATCCGTGAACCCGGCGCTAAGGCCGGCCGATTTCTGGATGAGAACCTTTGCTCCAAGGGAAACGCACCGCCTGCAAAGGCTCGGGGTCATGGACACCCGCGTTTCCCCGATTTTGATCTCCTTCGGGACTCCTATTTTCATCGCGCCATCATGCGGCCAAGGCCCCTCGTGACAAGGTGCAACGGGACCTCCTGCCCGCTGCGCGGGCTTGGAATGTCGCCCCGGTTCCTCCATGCACAGCGTGGATGCCAAAGATGCTGAATCTCATGGTGGCCTGCGCCGAGAACCGGGTCATGGGACGCGGAACCCGACTTCCGTGGCGGATCCCGGAGGACCTAAAGTTCTTCCACAACGAGACCGCGGGAAAGACCATCATCCTCGGCCGCATCTGCTACCAGACATGGCCCAGGGCCCGCGAGGATGGCAGGCGGCTGATCGTCATCACGAGCAACCCGGGGCTTGCGCGGGAAGGCGTCCAGGTCGCCCGCTCCGTGCCTGAGGCGCTCGCGATCGCCGAGACCATGCCGGGCGAGATCTATGTGAACGGAGGCGAGAGAATTTTCGAGGAGATCCTGGCCCTCGACCGTCCCATGAGGCTCCACCTTACCCTCGTCCATGCCGAGGTCCCCGGAGACAGGTATTTTCCCGAGTGGCGCCACCTCAAGTGGCGTGAGACTTCGCGCCGGGAGAGCTCCGATGCGAACTTCCGCTTCACCTTCTTCACGCTCGAGCGCGAGGCGTCCGACCCGCGTATATTGACGTGAAATCGGATTATGTCGCCGAGGGTTGGGTGTCCGCCCAATCTACCCGTCCCCACCATGCATCCCCTACCCGTCCTGCGAATCTTCCGCGGCTGGCTCAGCCGCATTGACCCCGTGTCCGCAGGCGTCTCCCTAGGAAAGGCGTCGATTGCTCTGCCCTTGGTCCTGTTTATGGTGTCCCACGCGGCCCTCGGGGCGGGTGTTGCCGTTAAAAGGGGACAGCAGAAGGTCGATCCGGGCATCCTGCCCCTGCTCTGCATTGCGGTCGCCACGGACGACGCGGCGCTTCCCCTGGACACCATCACCTTCGAGAATCTCGAGGAGCAAAAGAACTACAAGTTCACTCTCAGCGGTTCATTCAGCGCTTCCCATCCGGACATGCTCACGGCGGTGGCCCATGGCAACAGCTCGCTCTCATTGCCCATCGTCCGGCTCAAGCCGGGCACCTACCTGATCACGCAGCTGGAGTTCCTGGGCGCACCGGTGTCGGGCCAAACCTCAAACATCACCTACAACCTCGCCCAGGGCATCCGGCTCACCTTCAAGGTTGCGGCTGGCTGCGTTAACTACGCCGGAACCCTGGTGATATCCGCGGATTGGGCGGCGGCGCGGCTTCCCAAGTCCGACGCCATGTACAACAAGGGCGTCCCCCACAGGAATTTCGCATCCCAGACCCACATTGAGCAGACGGCGCAGCGCGACTTCAAGTGGGCATCCGACGTCATACCGGGGATGAAGACGCTCCCCTCGGTCGCGGCCCCGATCGAGGTCAACAAGTGAGGGATCAGGTCCCGGTCCCCTTTTGCCTCTCGCCGTGGGCCCTCGCGACCTTCACGTACTTCTCGGCCCACTCGCGCAACCCACCCTGCTCCTTCCGCGTGAGCGCGCGCACGACTCTCGCCGGCGACCCGTAGACCAGGGACCCCGCCGGGCACTCGAAGCGCTGCGGAACCAGCGAATTCGCGCCGACGATCGACCTCGGGCCTATGACCGCGCCATCAAGCACCGTGGCGCCCATGCCGATGAGGCACTCGTCCCCGACCGTGCAGGCGTGGATGATCGCGCCGTGCCCGATCGTGCACCACTCGCCGATGTGGGCTCCGAGGTCGTCCGCAAGGTGGACGACCACATTGTCCTGCAGGTTGGTGCCCTTCCCCACGCGGATCTCGTTGATGTCGCCCCTGAGCACGGCCCCGTAGAAGACGCTTGAGTCCTTGCCGAGAACGACGTCGCCAATGACCGTCGCATTTTCAGCGACGAAAAGGGCGCCCGAGGTGTCGGGAACCTTCCCAAGATGCCGCGCAAGCCGTTCCTCAGTCGTCATCTCGGCAGAAATTCCGTCCGTGGGCCCGGTAGCCCCCTTCAAACCGCCGGGGGTAGTTCCCCCACGACTTCACCCAGCGTGGGCTTGACCTCGTGCCTGTACTTGAAGGCGAACGGGAAAACCAGCGCGAGCAGGAGGGCGTAGCCCGCAAAGACAAACCAGATGCTCCGCCAATCCTTCACGCCGTTCACCGTGAAGAAATCGACCACGCGGCCGCTCGCGAGCCCGCCCAGGAGCGCCCCCATCCCGTTGGTCATGATCATGAACAGGCCCTGGGCGCTGGCCCGGATCCGGGGCTCGGCCTCGAGCTCCACGAACAGCGAGCCCGAGATGTTGTAGAAATCGAAGGCCATCCCGTAGATGATCATCGAGAGCACGAGGAGTATCAGGCCGCTGCCGGGGTTCCCTATCCCGAAGAGCCCGAACCTCAGGACCCAGGCGCAGATGCTCACCATCATGATCTTCTTGATCCCGAACCGGCCGAGAAAGAAGGGGATGGTGAGGATGAAGAGGGTCTCCGAGATCTGGGAGACCGACATCAGGAGGCCCGGGTGGGCCACCGCGAACGAATCGGCATAGGCCCCCTTGAAGTCGTGCAGGAAGGCCTCGCCGAACGTGTTGGTGATCTGGAGGGCCGCCCCGATGAAGGCTGCGAACGTGAAGAAGACGGCCATCTTGGGGTTCTTGAACAGGACGAAGGCGTCCAGCCCGATCGCCGAGGCGAATGAAGCGGACTTCCTCGTGTTGCTCGGGCGGCACGCCGGCAGGGTGAAAGAGTAGATGCCAAGGGCCAGCGCGGAGGCCGAGGCAACGTAGAGCTGCATCGGGCTGACCGACCAGCCGACCAGGTCGACCACCCACATCGAGGCGATGAAGCCGATGGTTCCCCAGACCCGGACGGGGGGAAAATGCTTCACGACGTCGAACCCCGCGGAGGAGAGGATCCCGTAGCTCACGGTGTTGTTCAGGGCGATGGTCGGCATGTACACCATCGAGTTCGCGAGCATGACCCAGTACATCAGGGTCGGGTTCCTGACCGTGGAGGCCAGGAGCAGCAGCAGCGCACCCGCGACGTGGCAGCAACCGAGCACCCGCTCGGCGTTCATCCAGCGGTCCGCGACGATGCCAAGGAGCCCCGGCATGAAGAGTGAGGCCAGGCCCATGGTCGAGTAGATGGCGCCGACCTGCCCGCCCGTGAACCCGAGCGTCGCGATCAGGAAGCCCCCAAACGAGATGAGCCACGCCCCCCAGACGAAGAACTGGGTAAAATTCAGGACTATCAGCCTGTTTTTTATGCTCATTGGCGGGCCTCAGTGTGTCATCGGCCAGCCCTCACGGTATGGGAAGCGGCTCGAGGCTCCAGATGTCCTTCGCGTACTCCCGGATCGTGCGGTCGCTCGAGAACTTGCCGACGCGGGCCGTGTTGAGAATCGCCTTCCGCGCCCAGCCTTCGCGGTCGCGGAACGCGGCGTCGACCCGCGCCTGGCAGTCGCTGTACGCGCGGAAGTCCGCGAGGACCATGTAGGGGTCCCCTCCCGAAAGCAGCGTCCCGTGGATCGGCCCGAAGGGAGCCTTCTCCCCGGGCACCCAGTAGTCGCTCCCCAGCCAGTCGACCACGGCCCGTATCTCCTCGTCATCGCGGTGGATGTCCCAGGGATTGTAGCCCCGCGCCCTGCGGTCCTCGACCTCCTCCACCGTCATCCCGAAGATGAAGATGTTGTCGTCTCCGACCTCCTCCTTGATCTCCACGTTCGCGCCGTCAAGCGTCCCGATGGTGAGCGCCCCGTTCAGGGCGAGCTTCATGTTGCCCGTTCCCGAGGCCTCCTTGCCCGCGGTCGNNCCGCGGTCGAGATCTGCTCCGAGAGGTCCGCGGCGGGGATGATCCTCTCGGCGAGCGATACCCTGTAGTTGGGGAGGAACGCCACCTTGATCTTGTCCCGGATCCGGGTGTCCGAGTTGATCCGCATCCCGATGACATTGATGGCCCTGATGAGGTTCTTGGCGACATCGTAGCCCGGGGCCGCCTTTGCAGCGAAGATGAACACGCGAGGCTCGATCTCGAGCGCGGGATTGTGAAGGAGCCGCCTATAGAGGGCCAGGATGTGGAGCAGGTTCAGGTGCTGGCGCTTGTACTCGTGGAGCCGCTTGATCTGCGCGTCGAAAATCGCCTCGGGCGAGACCGTGATCCCGCACTCGGCGCGGATCACATGGGCCAGGTCCACCTTGTTCGCCAGCTTGACCTCCATGAATTCGCGCCGGAAGTCCGCGTCGTCCACGAACTTCTCGAGCCCGCGGAGGAGGTCGAGGTTGCGCACCCATGCCTCGCTGCCGAGCCTCCGGGTGACGAGCCCGGCCAGCCGGTGGTTGCACTCGAGCAGCCATCGGCGCGGCGTGATCCCGTTCGTCTTGTTCTGGAACTTCCCGGGGTACAGGGCGTCAAACTCCGGGAAGAGGTTCTTCCTCAGGAGGGCCGTATGGAGGGCCGCGACACCGTTGACCGAGTGCGTGCCCACAACTGCGATGTGCGCCATCCGCACCATCTTGCTGCCGTTCTCCTCGATCAGCGAGCACGCGCGCCTCTTGTCCATGTCTCCGGGCCACTTCGCGTCGCAGAGCGCCAGGACCTTCAGATTGATATCGTAGATGATCTGCAGGTGCCGCGGCAGGACCCGCTCAAAGAGCGGGACGCCCCATTTCTCGAGCGCCTCGGGGAGCAGCGTGTGGTTCGTGTAGGCGAGCGTCCGGGTCGTGATCTCCCAGGCCTCGTCCCAGGCGATGTCATGCTCGTCGAGCATGATGCGCATGAGCTCGACCACGGCGATCGCGGGGTGCGTGTCGTTGAGCTGGATGGCGATCTTGCCGGCGAAGTTCTTCCAGGAGTTGTCGGGGCTGCGCAGGTGGCGGCGGATAAGGTCCCGGATCGAGCACGAGACGAAGAAGTACTGCTGAACGAGCCGCAGCTCCTTGCCGTTCTCGGTCTTGTCGTTCGGGTATAGGACCTTCGATACGGTCTCGCCCATCGCCTTCTCGCGGACGGCCTCGACGTAGCCCCCTGAGTTGAACGCCGCCAGGTCGAAGTCCTCGGAGGCCCGCGACTCCCAGAGCCTGAGGAGATTGACGGTGTTCGTGCCGAACCCGGCCACCGGTATGTCGTGGGGCACGCCGAGCACCGTCCTTGTGTCGACCCACTTGGGCTTCGAGTTACCCTGGTCGTCAAAGGCGTTGATGACCCTTCCGTAGAGCTTCACCTCCTGCGTGTAGTCGGCCCTGATGACCTCCCATGGATTGCCGAAGAGCATCCAGCGGTCGGGATGCTCCACCTGGCTCCCGTTCACGATCTCCTGCTGGAAGAGGCCGAACTCGTAGTGGATGCCGTAGCCGAGCGCGGGATAGTCGAGCGTCGCCATCGAGTCGAGGAAGCAGGCGGCGAGCCTGCCCAGGCCGCCATTGCCCAGGCCCATGTCAACCTCGGTCTCCCGGACCGCGTCGTAGTCGGCCCCGAGCGAGGTCAGGGCCGAGCGGACGGCCTCGGTGAGGCCGGTGGCCTGCAGGTTGCTCTCGAAGAGGCGGCCCATCAGGTACTCCATCGAGAAGTAGTAGACTCGCCGCGCATTCTTTGAGTTGTGGACCTCCTGCGTGGCAATGAGCCGCTCGTGTATGGTGTCCCGGACCGCAAGGCATGACGCAACCCACCAGTCCCTCGGGGTAGCCATGGGCGCATACCGCGCCAGCGTGGATGTCAAGTGCCGCAGTATCAGCGACTTCATGACTATCTCCGGTGATTCGTGCTTCCGGGCGTCCTTGGATGAATTGGGCATGGGAATAGCCTAACCTGTGCAAGACTCGCGCCGCGCCGGGGGGCGGTCACGCAAAAACGGGTCCCAAGGGCTTATTTCTGAAAGCGCCTCGAGAGCTCGCCGTGGTTGAGCTCCACGTAGGTGGGGTGGCCGCTCGGGCCCGTCACCGGGGAGGAGGTCGCAAAGAGCTCGCGAAGGAGCGCGAGCGCCTCCGGCTCGCCCATCCTCGCCGGCAGGCGCACGGCCTTTGCGGCCGCGAGGCGCGCGAACTCGTCCCGGGCCTTCTCGATGTCCGAGGTGGGAATCCTGCCCTCCCGCAGCGCCCCGACCAGGTCCCGCAGGAACGCCTCGGCGTCGCCGGGCTCCATCCAGTCGGGCAGGGCCTCGACCCGGAAGAAGTTCCGCCCGAACTCGGCGACCTCCAGGCCGTTCTCGCGAAAGAATGCAAGGTTGTCGTTGAGCACCGCCGCAGCCACCGGGTTAAGCTCAAGCGGGATCGGCAGCAGGAGCCGCTGAACCGGGACCCGTCCGGACGCGATCTGGGCCTTGAGGCGCTCGTACCACACGCGCTCCTGGGCAACCCTGCGATCGAGGAGCACGAGGCCCTGCCCCGTCTCGAAGAGGGCATAGCTCCCGTGCGCTGTGCCGACAAACCTCCACTCGGGAACGCCGGTCCCCTCCCCGCGGATCGGTTCCTGCCAACCCGCAGCGGTCGGCGCCTGCGGCTCGGCGACGCCGGCCGGCGGGAAGGGCCCGGGTTCCACCGAGCGAAACGGAGCCGGCAGCGCGGACGGCTCGCCCAGCGGGCGGACCGCGCCGGCGGGCGCCGCCACCTGGCCATCCAGGTCGCGCAGCCTCGAGAGCAGCGCCCGGATGACAAAGCCGCGGACGAGGGCCTCGCTCCGGAACCGCACCTCGCGCTTGGCAGGATGGACATTCACGTCCACGTCCGAGGGCGAACACTCGAGGAACACGAATGCCACGGGAAAGCGGCCCTGAGGAAGCGATTCCCGGTAGCTCTCGATCAGGGCTCCGTTGAGCGCCCTGCTGTCCACGGGCCGGGTGTTCACGAACGTCACCATGTCATGGCGCGTGCCTCGCCCGACTCCCGGGCGCCCGATGAGCCCGCTCAGGCGCAGACCGGGTTCGGCGACGTCCAGCGCCAGGAGCCCCTCCGCGGCCTGGCGCCCGAAAATCTCGGACACGCGCTCCGAGAGGCTCGGGCACTCGGGCGACCTGAAGACCTCCCTGCCGTCCTCGACGAGCGTGAAGGACACCGCCGGGCAGGCCAGGGCGTAAAGGCGCACGCAGTTGACGATGTGGCCGGCCTCCGTCCGGTCGGTCTTCAGGAATTTCCGGCGGGCGGGCACCGGCTCGAACAGGTGCTCGACCTGGACGCGGGTGCCGACCGGCCGCCCGCAGGCCCTGTCGTGGAGCACCCTTCCCGCGCTCACGGCGATCTCGGTGCCGGAGTCGGAACCGGACTCCCGGGTCTGGAGCGTGAAGCGTGACACGCTGGCGATCGAGGGGAGTGCCTCCCCCCGGAACCCGAAGGTCGCGAGGTGGTCCAGGTCGGAGGATTCCGCGATCTTGCTCGTCGCATGGCGCAGGAGCGCGGTGCGCGCGTCCTCGGGGGACATTCCGTGGCCGTTGTCCTCCACGCGGATGAGAGACCTCCCCGCGTGCGCGAACTCGACGACGACGCGGGTCGCGCCCGCGTCGAGCGCGTTCTCGAGGAGCTCCTTAACGACCGCCGCCGGCCGCTCGATCACCTCGCCGGCGGCAATCTGGTTGGCGACGCGGTCGGGAAGAATGCGGACCTTTGCCATTCCGGTGGGAAACGGGCCCTCGGGGCGCTAGGCCAGAGTCTTCTTCCAGCGGGCGAACTGCCGGGCAAGCTGGACGGGGCCGGGCATGCCCGTCCCCTTCCTCATCGCGAGCGCGCGCTTTAGGTCGAACACCTTCGCCCAGTCCGGCCCGAACCGGGGGTGGAGACGCCTGAGTTCGGAGGTCGCAAGCTCGGGGATCGGGCAGCCCTTGCGCTCCGCGAGCGCGACCACGGCCCCCACGACGTGGTGGGCCTCGCGGAACGGGACCCCCTTCGCCACGAGATAATCGGCAAGGTCGGTGGCCAGGAGGGCGGGGTCCGAGGACGCCGCGGCGCAGCGGCCGGGGTTGAAGGCCATGCCCGCGACCGTCGCCTCGAGGACGTCGGCGCAGATCGACGCCTGGTCGAAGCTGTCGAACACCGGCACCTTGTCCTCCTGCAGGTCCCGGTTGTAGGTGAGCGGGAGCCCCTTCATGAGGGTCAGGAGCGTGTGGAGGTTGCCCTGCAGCCGGGCGGACTTCCCGCGCAACAGCTCGCACGAGTCGGGGTTCTTCTTCTGGGGCATGAGCGAGCTGCCCGTGCAGAACTCGTCGGGAAGGGCGACGAACTTGAACTCGGTGCTGCTCCAGAGGATGAGGTCCTCGGCGATCCGCGAGAAGTGCACGCCGAAGAGCGCGCACGCGAGGGCGAACTCCGCGAACAGGTCCCGGTCCGCCACCGCATCCATGGAATTCTGGGTGACGCGCGCGCGGCCCCTAGCGTCGACGAAGCCGAGCTGCTTCGCCGTGAACTCACGGTCGATCGGGAGGGTCGTGCCCGCGAGGGCGCCCGAGCCGAGCGGGCACTCGTTCGCCTTCCCGCCGACCTCCTGGAAACGGGAGCGGTCGCGCTCGAGCATCTCGAGCCACGCCAGCAGGTGGTGCGCCGCGGGAACAGGCTGCGCGCGCTGGAGGTGGGTGTATCCCGGGATGAGCACGCCCTCGCTCCGCTGCGCGGCGGCGAGGAGGGCCCTCTGGGCCCCCGCCACCTTCGCCGCCAGGACCGAGCAGGCGTGCTTGAAGAAGAGCCTCATGTCGGTGGCCACCTGGTCGTTCCGGCTGCGTGCCGTGTGCATTTTCGCCGCCGAGGGCACGCGCATCGTGAGCGCGTGCTCTATGTTCATGTGGACGTCCTCCAGCCGCTCATCCCACGCAAACTCGCCCCGCTCGATCTCCAGGAGGATCGCGTCGAGACCGGCATGGATCGCGTCGCGCTCCTTGGGGGTGATCAAGCCGACGTGGGCGAGCATCGCCGAGTGCGCCCTGCTTCCCGCGATGTCAAACGGCGCGAGGCGCCGGTCAAACGAGGCCGACTCGCTGAACCTGAGCATCAGCGCGGCCGGGCCCGTCGCGAAGCGCCCGCCCCAGGTGGCTTGTTTGTTCTTGGGCATATATGGCTGCAGAGGAGATGACCCGCCGCCCCTCGCAGGCGCAACGCGAAAGATTGCCGCATGTTTTCCAGTTTGCCCACGACCCGCGCCTCGCCAGATTTGCCGGGTGCCCAGGATCACCGCCCCGCTCCTTCTTCTGCTCGTCGCCCTCTGCCCGCCCCTGCGGGGCGCCGCAGACCCCCTCCAGCGCTACGGCGTCGTGGATATCAGGCCCTCGGCCGCGTCGATCTACATCGGTACGGTCACGATGACCATGCCCCCCTTTGTCCGGAGGAATGTCGTCTATTCCTCGACTTACTCTGCCAGGGTCTTCCCCTATTTCTTCTACAGCGAGACTGGGAGGATATGGATCTCGATGACGGACGACGACCTGCGCCGCATAGACGCAGGCGGTGCGGTGGACTTTGTAGGCAAGGCCGTCAGCAAGTCGGGCGACGTCAGGAAGGTCGAGGGGCGGGCCACCCCGACCGGCCCCATGGGCGGCCGGATCCGGGTGCGGGTCTTCGTGACGAAGAGGATCGCCCTCACCTATGACACGACCTACGAGCTGAAGGCCGCGGCCGCGCTGCCCGTCACTCCCAGATAAGCTCGATCACCTTCTCGACGGAGGGAGCCAGGCTTTGGTGGACCGGGCAGGAATGGGCGGCCCTCTCGAGGATTCCCTCGGGGACGGCCTTGGCCGACGCGGGCAGCCAGAGGCGCGCGCTGAGCCGGGATATCCTGCGGGGGGCGTCGGCTGACATCTCCTTGGTCACCTCGTACCTGATTCCCTTCAACTCGACCCCGTGCTTCCGGGCGAAGAGGGCCATCGTCGTCGCAATGCAGGTTGCGAAGCCCGCGGCGACAAGGTCCGTGGGGGAGAAGGCCCCGCCCCTTCCCTGGTTGTCCCTCGGGGCGTCCGTTGCAATCGCGGTTCCGGAGGGGCCGTGGACCGCGAGGCAGTGGAGCTCCCCCTCGTATTGGCCGGTGATTGTTACCATGCCCCGATCTTCACGCGCCCCGTTGGGATTGCAATCGCCTCATGGCTCCGGGGCGATGAACCCCGGGTCGATCACGCGGCGCGCCTGCCGGACGAACGCCGGGAAGGGGGCGTCGTACTCGGGCCCCTGCCCGCTGCAGCCCGGGACAAAGATGGGCGAGCGCGCCGGGGGGTGTCCCAGGGAGAGGGGGCTCGCCTCCCTCATCTGCTCGAGCGTCTGCGCGACGTAGCACGCCCTGACGAAGAGCGAGCCGTCCCTGCCGGGATGCTTCCAGAGCTCGAGGACCAGGGCCCCGCCCGGAAGGAGCGGGTTCAACTGGGTCCCGGCCAGGCACCAATTCATGTCGAAGAGTCCCCCGATGTTGGCGATGTTCGTGTCATGTCCCACAAGGACGACGACGCGCTCGCCGGTCGGCCCAAGGGCCCCGGGGACCGGGTCGCCCGTGGCGGCCTGCTCCATGGTGTCGATGATGTGGCTCGCCAGGTTCGATCCCCCGACCTGCGCGGGATAGCGGGTCCTCTCGACCAGGTCGAAGAAGAGCGAATGGAGCGAGAGGACGTCGGTCAGCGTGCCGGCGTCCATCCTTCCCCATCCCACCTCGGGAAGCGGCTTGCCGTCCGCATACTCGAGAAGAAGGGCGTCCGTGCACTCGAGGGCCGCAAGGAAGGGCCCCTTGAACTCGACCATGTACGACTTGAGGCCGGCCTCCACCGCGGAGGGCTCGTTGAACATCGAGCCCGGCCCGGGGGCTGCCCCCGGACCGTACACGACGGCCTTCAACTCATCGAGCTGCCTTGCATAGGCGCGCTCCAGGGTCCTCGGGTCGCCGCCCATGCGCCCCAGGATGGAGTCCACCGCCAGGGTGGCGTCCGGATGGCCCACGTGGGCCCTGTAGGGGCGGAACAGCGGGTCCATCTCCTTCTCGGGCAGGGCATGGACCTCGGGGCTCCCCGCCGGGACCAGCGCCTTCCCCAATATCCGGGCCGTTTCCAGGGTCCTCTGGTCGTTGTCGGCGCGGATGAACACCCGCTCGCCGTCGACCGCGGGGTCGCCGGTCAGCGCGCCCTCCCGGGTGAGCCGCTCGCGGTAGTAATCCCCCATGTACGCCACCAGCTGGTTCCCGCGGGGCGTCTGGACGCCCACGTCTGCCTCCCATTTCGGCCAGGGCTGCGCCGACAGGCGCGCCATGGCCTCGCCGCTCTGCAGGGGTGTCCGCACGCCATGCCTGGAGAGGATGATCGCCAGTTTGAGCTCGTCCCCCTGGGCATCAGGGCCGGCAAGCCCCGTGAGGCAGAGGGCGAACGCCGCCATCGCGGCGCAGAGCGTTGGCAAGAGCGCCCCCATCCTGGGATACCGGTTCAGGTGCATCGCCCAAGGAAACCGGCGCGGCAATCCACCGTCAAGGCGTCGTCGAGTCCGAGGCTGGCAGCCGTGGCGACCGCAGGCTGAGCCGGTAGGAACTCGACCAGGCCTCGTCCGGCATCGCGGTCAGGACAAGGAGGAAGTCGCCCCCGGGGGCCTGAGGGAGCACGAACTCCACCCTCGGGCCGGCCAGGTTGCTCTGCGGCGCGAGGGCCGGAAAGGCCCAATCCCGAAGCCTGTGGCGCCGGCCCCCGGCGACGAGCTCCGCGCGGAGCTCGCCCGCGGGCTGCGGCGACGGGGTGTCGTTGAGGAGCCAAAGCTCGGCCGTGAAGAGCTCCCCCGCGCGCCACTGGAAGCGCGGGATCCTTGCCGAGGCTAGGACGGGGCGGCACGCCGCCTTGATGCTCGCGTACGCGGGCTTGGGCCTCGCCGGCCAGTTGATGACACTGTTGTTCGCCGCGCTTGGCCAGGGCTCGTTGAAGCACCAGTTGAGCGCCATCGAGCAGCGGGGCTGCTGGCGGCGCGCCTCCTCGAAGATCGACCGGTACCCCTCGGACTGGAGCCAGCCGCTCCAGGCCACCATCTCGTCAAGCGAGGCCGCCCTGCCGAAATAGTGCTCGAGCGTGGTCGTGCACAGCCACGCCGTCGCCTCGGATTCCCAGGCCCCAAGGCCGTGGTGGGTCTCCCAGCTGGTCCCGGCCCGCGGCGGCCAGAGTTCCGCCTCGGGGATGAAGGTCTTCAGGTAGTCGACCGGCGAGGCCCCGGGGCATCCAAATTCCGTGTAGGCGGTGCAGCGGGCCCCCTGGAAGGTCTCGAACACGTCCCGTCCCAAGTGGCGGAAGCGGTAGTCCCCGTGACCCATGCCCTCGACGGGGGCGGTGGGCAGGAAGGGGGTTCCCGGGTCCAGCTCCAGGCAGTTGCGGTTCAGCAGCCGCAGCGGCAGGCTCTGGTCTGTCATCCGCGACCACGCGTTGAAGAGCTCGTTGCCCCCGACCCAGAGGCCGAGCGACGGGTGCTGGCGGACCCTCCGGATGAGGGAGCGCGACTCGCGGTCGAGCATCGCCAGGTAGGCGGGATCGTCGGGGTAGAGGTTGCAGGCCAGGGGAAACTCCTGCCAGACGAGGATCCCGAGGGCGTCGCACTGCTCGAAGAACGGCTCCTTCGGGGCGGGCGCGCCGCCCCAGCAGCGCAGGAGGTTGAAATGGGCCTCCAGCGCCAGCTTGAGGAGCGGCGCATAGGTGCCCCCGTCCACGCGGCCGTGAAAGATGTCGGGGCATACCCAGTTGCTTCCCTTCCCGAAGATCCTGCGCCCATTGAGCTCGATCGTCACCGGCGGCTTCTCTCGCGACTTGGGGAACGGGCCGTCCTCGTCCCACGCCCCGGGGAACATGACCAGCCTCACGCGCCTGAACCCCACCCTGCGCCGGTGAAGGTCGCCCCCGGCAAGCTCCACCTCGAGCGTGTAGAGCGACGGTTCCCCGTGATCGTGCGTCCACCAGAGCCTTGGCCGCTCCAGCCGGGCCCGTGACTGCGAGCTCTCGAGGACCGTTGCGCCCTCCGGGCCGAGGAGTCTCCACCGGGGACCCGCGCCCGGGTCGTCGCAGTCGACGAACACCGTTATCTCGGCCGACTGGAAATCCTCCGCGAGAGTGTACGCGAAGTCGACGTGGCCCATGTGCACGGGGGGACGCACCTCGAACCCCGTCTCCTCGCACAAGCCGAGCGGTATGAGCCGGGGATGCCAGTCCCAGCCGTAGCTGACGGCGGGCTTCGTCACATGGCTCGCCTGGGTCCGGTCCGCGGGCATGCCCCCGCGCTTTGGGGCCGGGAGGATCAGCACCTCGAGGGGCGTTCCCGGCTTGGCCCCGGTTACGTCGAGGTCGAACGCGGTGAGCATCCCGCAGCGGGTCGTCGCCGCGGCGCCTCCCAGGCGCACCTCGCACTGGAAGTCCACCCCGCCGCAGTAGAAGAACAGCCTCTCGCCGGCGCGCAGCGGCACCTTGGGGACCTCGGTGCGGTAGAGCCATGCGCTGTCCTCGAGGCCCGCGTACGCCCCGACGTTCTGCCCATAGGCGTAGTCGGGAAGGCCGCGCGCGCGGGCCCAGTCGAGCTGGACGGCGCCCGGAACCGTGGCGGGAATCCAGTCGGAGCCATCCGGCTTTGCATGGGCCGCCAGCAGGCGGGCCAGCGTCCAATCCGCGGCGTACCGGGTCCTGCCTGGATGGGCCGGGGCCCTCTGGGATTGAAGTGTCACGGCTACCCTCGAGGGGAACCCGGACAGGAGCCCCCGGGGCCTGGTGCGGGAGTTGTCGTTTGGCTCATGGGGTGACGCGCGGATCGAAGGCTGCCGGCGGCCCCCATGCGGGGACATGCCGGGGGATCCCAAAAGGGGTTCGCACGGGATGCTGCCCGCCGTGGCACGGAGCGTCACGCCAATTTGGGCGGGCGTGCCCGCCCCCTCCCGCCATGTTATCTTGAAGTACTATCGCCCTTTCCGCTGTTGTACCGGGTAGCCGTGACTCCCCCGACACAGCCCATGCCGCCGAAGGGGTTCGGGGTCGAGGTGCCCGCGCCGGACCCCTGCAATAGGGGCCGGCTGCGGGGATTCCCGCGCATGGCGCGCCTCCTCTACCTGTGCGGGGCGGCATGGCTGGGCTGCCTGACCCTGCGCGCGGAGGAGTTTGAGGCCGTGGCCTCGACCGTGGGCGGCGGCTACGCAAGGGCCAAGCTGCCGGACGGATCATTCAGGCCCGAAACGTACACCTTCAAGGAGGGAGGGTACCTGAGCGGGGAGCTGGCGGACGACACGATCGACAAGATCACTTTCAAGGAGGTGGCGCAGACCCTGGCGGAGCCCCTGGCCAGCCAGGCGTACTTTCCGGCGTCCGACCCGGGATCGGGCAAGCTCTTGATCGTGGTCTACTGGGGAACGACAAGGGCACCCACCGAGAAGGCGTCCTCCACCATAATTGCCCAGATGACCGAGCAGCTGGGCCCGCCGGCTAGGATGACCGATAGCTCGAAGGGCTCGGCCGAACTCATGTCAAAGTACGGGTTTCAGGGGAAGGCCGCGAACTTCGGGGCCCGCATGGTGGACGAGGAGGACGCCAGGCTGCTCGGATACCCCTCGGCGCTGGACCCGGACCTGCGCCACTACCGCTATTTCGTGGTCCTGCTTGCATACGATCTCCAGCAGCTCGTCAGGGACAAGAAGCCCACCCTCCTCTGGCAGACCCGCTTCAGCATAGACGAGCACCGGAACCAATTCGACAGGGAGCTCCACCTGATGGCGGTCGTGGCCTCCAGGTATTTCGGAAGGGACAGCCTGGGCCTGAGGCGCGATCCGGTTCCCGAAGGCCGGGTGGAGGTGGGCGAGGTCAGGTCCCTGGGTACCGTGGAAGTGCCGGACTACCCCGTCCTGGCGCCCGACGGTTCCCATGTGGCCTACTTCAGGACGATCAAGTCCGAGCTCGAGCTCGCAATCGTGGACATAGACCGGCCCGACCGCCTGGCCTTCGGGCGGGTGCCGCATCCCGCGCCCCTCCCGACGCAGCTTTCCTGGGCCGACTCGTCGCATGTCCAGGTCACGCTCTCCTCGACCGAGTCGCTGCGCTACGACCTCGCGGGCAGGCGCTCGGGAACCGGCCCCCGCGAGGCGGCGGCGACGGCCCAGATCCCCCCGGGGCGGCCCGCGAATCCGCCGCCCGGTGCCGAGGTCCAGGCGCTCGCCGACTCGAAGTTTCCCCACCGTAAGGTGGCCCTGCTGGGGTCGGACGATGCGCGGCACCGCTTCCTCCTGGTCGTGTCGGGCGGCGCCGGGCCCTCCCGGTTCTTCGTCCTGGACCGCCAGAATGACCTGCTCTACGAGGTGGGCCGATCGGAGAACCCCCGATGAGGCCAGGGGCAATCTGGCTCTCTGTCGCCGCGCTCGCCGCCGTCGTAACCACCCCGCTCGGGGCCGCGGGTGGCGGCGGCGACCACGTCGTTGTGCTGCCTCCCTTCCTGGTTGAGGAGCAGGAGGTGACACCGTGGCTCAACCGCCCGGTCTGGAGCCACGGCGAGGAAGGGGGAATCGAGGTCCTCTCCGCGTGCGCCGACGACGAGACGCAACTGTTCATCGAGGGCCTCCGCACGCAGCGCATCGAGCTGAGCCAGATCATCCCCGACGAGTTCCTTCTCCAGACGACCCTGCCGACGACGCTCATCCTTTTCCCCCAGTCCCTTAAGGGGACAATGGACGAGGAGCTGACCCGCGAATGGGACCGGATGCCCGCTGCCTCTGCTGCGCACGACCGCTTCCGGCCGCTCGACGACCTCCGGCTGACCGACCCGGACTCCAGCTACCTCTTCGTCATCCTCGACGACGCGAAGTGGAAGGTGACCAAGCGCGGGTCCGAGTTCATCTTCTCGCCCTCCTACCTCCGGTTCCTGATCGAGTCGCGCACCCCCGCCCTGCCGGGATGGTTCAGCGTCGGCGTCACGCATTTCTACGAGTCGATCCTGCTCCCCTGGGACCGGAACGGCTTTGAGCCGGACCCGTGGCTGTCAAGGGAATCGGCCGAGACCCTGCACGAGGATGCCGCGGCGCCAAGGCCGTTCCTGCCCATGCGCGAGCTGTTCATCCCGGCCCATCCCGTCGGCAAGTCGGAGCAGTACCAACGGGTGTGGGAGGCACAGGCCGAGCTCTTCGTGCGCTGGGCCCTATCAGGCAAGGTCCCTGACGGACGGGACCGGCTGCGGCGGTTTGCAGCGGCAGCGGCCACCCAGCCCACGACCGAGGAACTTTTCAAGGCATGCTTCGGGCTCGACTACGACGACGCCCGGGACGCCCTCAGCGACTACCTCCCGCAGGCCGTGTGGGAGCCGCTAAAGGGGCCCCGCCCGCCGGCAGGGGACATCCCCCAGATGGAGCTGCGCGGCGCGACTCCGGAGGAGCTTCACCGCATAAAGGGCGAATGGGGCCGCAGGGTCCTTGCAATCGTCAGGGAGTACAATCCCGACGCGATGCCGATCTACGTGAGCCAGTCCCGCAGGATCCTGCAGGGCGCATTTGACCACGGCGAGCGCGACCCCCGATTGCTGGCCTCCCTTGCCCTGTTCCGAATCGACACAGGTGACACTCCTGGTGCACGGGAGCTCCTCGAGGCGAACCCGGCGGCTCGCGGGTCTCGCCCGCTCGCGGAACTAGAGCTGGCGTCCCTGCGCCTGGCCGATGCCCTCGATGCGCCTGCGGGGCCGGGGAATTCGTTCAGCGAGGCCCAGGCCGCGGGGATCCTCGACTGCGTCAGGGACTCACTCAGGCAGAAGCCCCCGGTCGAGGGCGCCTATGTGATCGCGGGCCGGGTCATGAAGCACCTCGGCCGGGAACCGACCGATGGGGAGAGGGCCGTCATGAACGAGGGGGCGCGCCTGTTTCCGCAGAATACGGACCTCGTGTTCCAGGGCGCGGCATGGGACCTCAGGGCCGGGGCCGTCGCCGAGGCTCGGAGGCTCATCGAGATGGGACTGTGGCGGGCGACCAACCCGTCCGCCCGCCTCAAGCTCCTGGACCTCGAGGCCGTGGGCCCCCTGGGCACGGGATGGTGAGGCCCGCTCACCAAGGCCCGGAAGGCCCCGCGGAGCGAATCTCAGAGCATCGGGGACAGCGGCCTGAGTGCAGCCTCCAGGAACTTCGCCCTGAACGGCCTGCGGGCAAAGCTCGCGGCATCGATCTCCTGGCAGAGCCCGAAGTCGTGCTCAAGAATCCCCGCCAGCTCCCGGTTCCGCTCAGAGGAGTGGAAGAGCAGGTTAAGCTCGAAGTTCAGCCGCATGGACCGGTAGTCCAGATTGGCCGAGCCGACCATCGCCCACTGCTCGTCAGCCACCATGATCTTGGCGTGGTTGATGCCCGCGGAATACTCAAAGATCCGCACGCCCGCGGAAAGGAGTTCCCCATAGTAGGAGCGCCCCACGACCACGAGCCCGGGGTGGTCATTGCGCTCGGAGATGAGCAGCCGCACGTCCACGCCGCGGCTGGCCGCAAGTTCGAGGGCGGCGAGGATGACGTCGTCCGGCACGAAGTAGCCGGTCGCGATCCAGACGCGGCTGCTGGCCTCATTGAGGAGGCTGACGATCGACTTGCTGATCGGCTCGTTGCGCCGGTCAGGTCCGCCAAGGACCACATGGACAAGGTGGTTCGTCGGTGCACGGGTCATCGGGAAATAGGAGCCCCCAGAGATCTTCTCTTCCGTCGCAAAGTACCAGTCGTCGGCGAACACGTCCTGGAGCTCGCTCACCACGCCGCCCTCGGCCTCGACCTGGACGTCTCGCCAGTGGCCGAGTCCCGCGTCGAGCCCCTCGTATTCGCGCCCGATGTTCATGCCGCCGACAAAGGCGATCGTCCCGTCTATTATCTGAAGCTTCCTGTGGTTGCGCAGATTGAGGAAGAAGCGGTTGCGCTTCGGGTCGAGGCTCTGGAACCACGAGAAATGGCCGCCGGCCGCCTTTAAGCCCTCCAGAAGGTCCTCGGTGAAGCTGTGCGAGCCGACGCCGTCCAGAAGAAGGCGCACCGTGACTCCGCGACGGGCCGCGTCCTCCAGCAGCCGCAGGAACTTCGTTCCCGTTTCGTCGCCGTTCCAGATGTAAAACTCCAGGTGCACGTGGTGCGAGGCTCGGAGGATCCTGGACTCGAGGGCGGAATAGAAATCGTGTGCGTCGCGCAGGACCCTCACGTTCGCCGCGGAGGATACGGGAAGGCTGTTGATGCGGGACACCAGCTGAAGGAACTGGCGGTCCCTGGAGGGCAGTCCCCGGAGGAGCCCACTCGTGGCGTCGTCCGTGGAACCCGACTCCGCTCGTTCGCGCATGGACCTTGCGGAAAAGAGGCTGCGCCGCCTGAGGCGCCTGCGCTTGAGGCGGTCCGTGCCTATCGCAAAATAGGCCAGGGCGCCGACAAACGGTATGAACACGATGGCCCAGAGCCAGGCAAGCGTGGCCGACGGGCGCTTCTTCAGAAGCAGAAGGTGGGGGATGAACGCCCAGGTCGCGAGGTAGCTGACAAGAAGGGCTATCTTCATGCGGCAGCCGGCACTCTGGGCGCCCTTTAGCCGCGGCGCGACAGAATCCGGATTCCTGGAAGGGAGCGAACCGCGCCGTAGATGATGGGGCCCCACCGCAGCAGGATTCCCAGCTTGCGTGCCCGGCGCCCGGATGCGCGCTTCAGCAGGAACCCAAGCGGCACGGCCGCCATCTTGACGATGGGAGACAGGCTCCGCCAGCTGGCCATAGCCCCGTCGAGCACCCTGATCGGCTCGGCAGCGCGTCCCGCGGCGGCGGCGCACTCCTGCCGCCTCGCCGCGATCCGGGCGAGCAGCTTGACCTTGCTCCGCTCAAGTGCGGTCAGTTCTTTCCGCGGATACATGTGCGGTCGACCTCGATTTCTTGCAGCGTGGCTGCCAAAAGCCGTGGTTGACGCGCCAGGTGGCGTCGGAACGCGACTATGAGCGCGATGAGCGCACCGGTGTAGGCCAGCGCCAGACCCCCGAGCACGGCAAGGCGGGCGCTTTCCCAGAAGATGTAAACCAAAGTCAGGCTGACAAATGCCATCGCCAATACACCCACCTGGATCACTGCGCCGATCCAGATGAGGGTCTGGATTATGCGCAACTTCTCCTCATGAAACTCGATTGAGATCAGCCCCAGACGGTCCTGTGCGGTGCACAGGAGACCGTCCGCGAGCGTCCGCAGCGAGCCAAGAAGTCCCGGGGGCGCCTTGGGATCGGTATCCATCGAGCTGCGGGCTATTTGCCGCGGCGACCCAGAATGACGCCGACAAGGAGTCCGACTCCGGCCGCAAGCGCCATCGATTGGTAGGGATTTGAACGGATCGTCTCGTCGGCATACTTCCCGCCGGCGACGACCTTCTTCTTTGCCGTGGCGTAAATCTCGGTGAACCGCTCCTGTGCGGCTTCAAATCGCTCGCGGAGAGTCTCGTCAATCTCGCCGTTGTTGTCGTCGGGGGCCACATCCAGGATCTTCTGCGCCTCGGAGATGAGCGTGCGGAGATCGGAGATGAAGGTCTCGGGTGTCGTGTGGGTGACTGCTGAGGTGCGGCTGTTTTTCATGGTGATTCTCTAGACAGGGGATTGGCGTGGGAGTTGCCGTAAGAATTGCGGCTTGTTCGTCGCGCTTCGCCCTTCGTGCCCACATCCTACCCCGTGCGGCGGGCGCGCGTAATGGGGTGTTGACCTCCAAGAAGGACCTGGCGGCACGGGGGAACTCCACTGTTGGGCGAAAGCGCAACCCACGGATCCCGCATTCCGGACCCTGCGACCGCAGTGGGGTTAGACCCCATTGGTCCAAACCACGCGGGGTGTTACTCTTCTGCCATGAACCTCATACTCCTCATCATCGTCCTCATGCTCCTCTTCGGCGGCGGAGGCTTTTACCTTGGCGGTCCCGTGGTCGGCGGAAGCGGGCTCGGCCTCATTCTCCTTGTCTGCCTCATCATCTATCTGATGGGTGGATTTCGCACGAAGACCTGACCTATTCGTGCGGATCGAGGGATCGCGAGGCGGGGTTATTGCCCCTCCCCGCACTCCCCGCAAATGCGATCGCCCCCCAGCCCACTCGCCCTTGAAATGGGTTTCAGCGCTCGAACTCGCTCGTCCGGCGGCATGATCTTTCAGATTCCCAGCGTCTCGCCCTTTGACGGTTCTCCGGCCCACCCCCAGGGCGCGCCGCGCGCGGATGTCACCGACAGCGGGCTCAATCCTTTGATGGAGACGACCTACCTGTCCGGAATGGCCCAATTTGGAGACCACTTCTCAGTGCGAACACGTTTCGGCTCCCTGTGGCGGGACAAGGAATATTTCGAGTCCGCGAAACGATGCGGAGCGGGTCCGTTCAGACGAGGGTAGACCAAGCCGATTGTATCCAGCTCGGCGCGATGAGCGGAATTCACCCCCAGCGTAGCAACAGGATCGGCGACACCCTCCACTTCAGGGCTTGGAACATGTTCTGATCATGTTCGGCGTCCTCCAAGGGATCTTCCGGGTCACCCTTCCCTTCAATCGATCCCGCCGCAGACGCCCACACCACGAGTGCGATGTGGACCTAGGCTGACCCTAGGCTGACATATGCATGCCGAAGTGTCGTCCCGCGTGCTTGCCTCGAACCCGCTCACTCGGCCGCAGGAGGTCGGCGGAGCCAACTTCGGCACGAGAAGCCCGGCAAGAATCCCGTCGTCGGCTCGTGCCAAGGGCACTTGACGCAGGTATGCCGGGCGAACTCATGATCAAGTAAATCGGACTTCGACTTCCTAGCGAACCGGAGCGGCCCTCCTAGTCCTCCTTGGCGCGACGGCCGCGCAGGATCACGAAACCCAGGGTTAGGATGCCAAGTACAGCCCCATAAGTCGAAGGCTCCGGAACCTGTGTGAATGAATTCGTCGGGATCAGGTAGTCCTGGTAAGTGCCGTTGTTTAGGCCGTAAAGCGCCATTGGCGTTATACCAACGTCATTTGACACCCCGGTGAGGAGGCTGTTCGCGCTGGAGAGCAGTCCGTCGACGCCCGTGACCGATAACCCGGGTATCGGGCCGCCTCCGGGAGTCACATAGAGGGATGCGGGCGAGCCTGAGGATCCCTCGTATGCGAGCTTCCAAACGGCGAGTTGAAAGGCGACCTGCTGCGCGGCTGTCAGGCTCGTCGGGTTGTATCCTTGGCTGAGCACCCCATTTGCGGCGCCAAATGCGTATCCATAGAGCAGCTGGAGCTGGGTCGCACGGTAGGAACCAATACCCCCGCTGGCCGTGATTCCCGCCGAAGCCTCGATGGGATGGACATTTGCCATCAGGTTTGGCGTGCCCGGGATACTCGTGCTGTTCGCGTAGCCAATGCTGTTCACGTCGAATATCTGGTAGAGCTCAGGCGAGTTCGGGGTATTGGCCCCGCCCGGCGAGTCCTCACCCAATTCGACACAAAAGAGGTACAGCGAGCTGCTTGGCAGCGCCAACGAGGATGAGTTCAGGTTCGTGAACGAAAGGTCCTGCGCAGCCGCATATCCGTTGCCCGTCTGGTTCCCTCCGTCGGAGAGATTTACGACATAGGTCTGGTCGACCGACTGGTAGAAAAGGTCGACCGTTCCATTGGTGGTCTGACCGATTGCCCTGGGAAGGAATGCCGACAGCGCGATGACCGGCACCCAGGCAAGCATCATTCCTTTCGCGCGAAGAGAAGCAGAGTTCATTGGAGCTGATTGAGCCGGATCCGGCCGGACTCAAGGACGGGCAAGACCATTCAGTTTTGGAACTCCCACGGCAAACCCCGCATTGTGAATTCTGGGTGCCGTCGCCACCTGATTGGCACGGTAGTCCATCGAGAGCTCCAAGGCGGACTTCGCGGACCATCTTTGCTAGTACGGGAGAGTTGGTCGGCTGCTGGCGGGAAGACCTCGCTCTCCGGGAAACTCTTCCAATGCCCAAATCGAGAGATGTGCCCGTTTCCGCGCTGCATCTCGCCCCAAAGTCGGTGCTCCAGAAACAAGGGCACGTGTCGATGGTTGGGGTGATTCACCCAGCCCACCCATCTCCAGAGCCAGCACCGCCCCTACCTTTGTGAAGACCACTGTCCTGACTTGCCTCTTGTTTGCGAATGCCGCGGCTTCGACGGCCTTCGCCCAGTCGACCGCTGTATACGACGCGACCTTTGGAAGCGCTGCTTCGCCATGGGTGGTTGGCACCGAATCTGCGGAAACCCTGAACGTACCCGGGTTCGACCCAAGTCTCGGTAGGCTGACGGCTGTCGAAATCACCCTCACGGCGACGGCCGGAGGCTCAGTAACCGTCATCAATTTCACGGAGAAGCCCCAGGGATTCGCGAACGCCACGGCTTCGATGACCGCCAGCGTAACGGGTCCGGGTGCGACAACAGTTTCCGCTTCCCCGGCGGCAACGGACCCGTCAGGGGTCGCATTGGGTCCAAAATTCAACGTCTCAAATTTCGGCACAGTGTCTGGCACCGTCAGCAGGTCCGTTAACGTCAGCAGCGAGCATTTCAGCCTCTATGAGGCCCTTGGCGGCGGTCTCATCGCCCTCGCCGTGAAATCCTCCTCACAAGGGACATACTCGGGGACAGGCGGCCTCGGGGACATCGGGTTCAGCGGCACGGCCGACATCTTCGGGGACGTCAAGGTCGCCTACACGTTCACGACGATTCCGGAGCCATCCGCATTCGCCGTGGTGCTTTCCTCCATCGTCTTTTCGGTGGCTTTGGTTCGCCGCAGGCAGTCGACTTGACCGCACAGGACGGCCATAGGGTCCCGAAGCCCACTGAGTTGTCGCCCCCTGGGGATACACTCCGTCACCGAGTTGTCGCGCCATTGTGACCCGGCAGGGTTGTGGGTCCGATAGGACATGCGAACCTACGTCTCGTGGACTTGTCCGCCCACAATGAACCCATCGCACTTCTTCTGATCTCGACCCGATGAAACCGTGCTTTCTTCTCCCTGTTTTTGCGGCGTTCGCCCTCGCGGCCAGCGCTCTCGCCCAGTCGGTCGAGGTCTTCAGCGCGAACTGGGGCACATCCTCGCCGGCATTCTCGGATCCCATCAGCCTGGGAATGTTCGATTCCAACCTTGGGACCCTGGCCTCGGTGTCGTTGGCCATCGATTCGACCGTCACGGGTGACATCTCGGCATTCAACTCCACGGGGGTCCAGCAAAGCTTCACCAATGCGACCGCTGAGCTCGATGTGACCCTGACGGGGCCCGGCGGAGCGACCGTGACCACTCACCCCACAGCGGGAATCGCGAGCGGACAGGCCAATCCCGGGAGCAACGACTTTGCCGGATTGACGGGTTCGGACTCGGGATCGTTCTCGGGGTCCCCGCTCAGCCTCTATGAGCTCGCCGGCGGCGGCACATTTGGCTCGATGGTTTCCGCAAGCGACATTGGATCCTACCTGGGGACCGCCAACTCGGGCGTGTTTTTCGGCGGAACCGCGACTGCGTCGGGCGACGTGACCGTGACCTACACCTTCACCCCGGTCCCGGAGCCAGCCGCGTATGCGGCGTTCATTGGAGCGGCGGCCTTGGTGCTCGCGATCCGACGGCGACACGCGGCTTGTTAACGCCGGATCGCTGCCCTTTGGGATTCCTCGGCATGCAGTCCGACCCGACAACCCGGTGCGGTCGGCACTGGGTCAGGGGGCGACTTTCTCGGCCTCCATCTGGTCGGAAAAGTCCTGGATCTGGCTCTCGAGGTCCGCCCTGGCCCTGCCTATGAAGGGTTCCCTTGCAAGGAATTGCTGTCCCAGGCTGAACTTCTGGTACCTGTCGAGGATCTCGCTTCCTATCCGAAAGAGCTCTGCGTTCTTGATCTTCAGGTCCTCAGCCCGGCGCTCAAAGGCCGCCGCGCTCGCCAATGCCTTCGAAAGCTTTACCTCGGCGGATCGGGATGCCTGGTTCATCTTCTCGGCGGCTGCCTTCCACTGCGCCAGCGAATCCTCCAGCTTCGCCACCGCACCCTCGCTCTGGGAAAGCTTGGCCTTGAGGGCCTCGACCGCCTTTGTGGACTCGGCCTTGTCGTCGGAACTGTGCTTTATGAGGAGCGCAAGCTGCTCCTTGGCGGCCTTCCCCTCGTCGGCCTGGGCCGCCTGGGTCGCCTGGAACGCGGCAAGGTCCGACTGGGCTTGCCGCAACTGCATCATTGTGTCTCTCAGGTTCTGGCGAAGCCGCTCATCGCCACTGGTATCAGCAGCCCGCGCCCGAGTCGCGACAAGGCCAAGAAGTGCTAGAGCGGTCGCCAGGGTGAGGTAAATCGACTTCCTTTTCATGGTCAGAATTTCACGTTCATGTCCAACTGGAGAAGGTCGTTCTTGTAGACAGGGCCTACGATTGAGGTTGCGGCGAACCAGTGACCCTCGAACCACACTCCCTTGGCTATCGCCAGACTTGCGCTGAGTGTGTAGCCTTGGAGATTGGTTCCCGTGAGCGTGCCCCCGAAGTCCGCATCGTTGAACCCGTCCACCACGGCGTCCGACTCGACATGGCGGTACCCAACCGCCGCGTTCCAATCGCCAAAGTGCTCCAGGAGCAGGTCACCCACCTTCAGGTTCACCAGCCATCCCTTGTCCCCGCCAAGATAGGGCGTAACCCCTCCCACAGCTGGGCCCTTGTTGTTGATCGCGACGGGAGCGATCAACGCCTGGTTGAACGCCAGGTTCTTCACGTACTCGCCGACGAGTGCGACCTGGAAGGGTTCGAAATGGTTGTAGTCGATCTCCTGGGTGAGCGCCAGCTCGTGGAACCGCGTCGCGAGGCCGTAATATTGCCATTGGTCGATCGTACCGTTTCCGTTGAGAGGCCCGGGCACGATGTCGCGCAACAACATGTACGTGTTGCCGTTTTGGGCAAATGACGGGCGGCTCGCATCAGTGCTACCGGCATCCGAGGTCGTAAGGGGCGTAAAGGGTGTCGATAGCTGACCCTGGACGTTCTGGTAATAATACAGGGCGACGGCCGACTTGAACGTGAAGTCGTCGCCCAGCTTCCATGTGGCCCCGACCTGCGCAGCCTCGAGCCACTTGTCATAGCTGGGAAATTTCGCGGGCTGGTTCGACGCGAAATTCAGGTCGGTGTTGAAGATCGGAAAGATGCCGGCCACAATGAAGGGCTTGAATGCGTCGGTCGACTCCTCGCCGAAATGGGCCTTCAGCGGCAGCTTCATGACCGCGCCGTCGAATGCCAGGTCGTTCGCCCAGATGAGCGTCGTGGATTGGAAAGGATTGTCGAAGCGGCCGAGCGTCAGCGAGAATCTGGAGGCTTGGTCGCCCGGGCTCATGTACCTGATGTAGCCGCGGTCGAGCCAGATCGCATATTTGGCGAAATCGCCCCCCTGGGCGTTTCCCGCAGCTCCGAAGGTCTGGTTCTCGGTCACCGGGTTATTGTCGTTTCCGGTGGCCAGGCGCAGGCCGGCGGTGAAGCCGTTCTCGAGGTCCACCGTCAGGCCCAAGCGCGCCCGCAGCCGCTCCCGCCTACGATTCTGGTCGACGTTGAACTGCGGGGAATAGACCGCGCCGGTCGTGTCAAAGGGCGCGCCCGTGTTGATTGCATTGAAGTTTGGAAAGGCGCCCGTGTTGTCATTGGTAGAGTGGTTGATGAGGGCCTCGAACCTCACGCGTATGTCCCCGTAGAGCGTCAGGCGCGTAACCCATTCCGGCGTCTTTCCCCCCCATCCCTCCTTGCGGGCCTGCGCGATCACCTCGTCCTTGACCTCCGCGGTGATCTGGTTCCTGACCACCTCGGGCACGTAGGCCACCGTCACGGTGTCGTCGGCGGACAGCACGCCGCCGGAATTCTTATGGCGCCTGGAGCCCGACGCCTGCGACACCTCACGTGTCCGCTCGGGCGTCTCGTCGCCCACAGGCGCGGCCGGGGCGTCGCCTTGCGGGGCCGCGGATGCATCCGCAGTCCCGGCACCCTGCCCGTCGCTCGGCGTTCCCTGTCGGTCGGCCTGGCCCGGGGAGTCCCCGCCTGCGGCGGATTGGTCCGCCGAGGGAGTCTGCGGCGTCGCGGAGGGCGCCGTTTCTCCCAAGGCGTCCGAAACCCGCGTGGCCTGCGTGCCGTCCCCTCCCGCGGCGACTTGGTCGGCGGAAGCTGCCTCACGATGGGACGGCTCCTCAGCCGGCGAGGACTCTGTTGGACCGCTCGAGGCGGATGTCTGCTCTCCTGGCGACGCGTTTGATGAATCGGGAACCGCTGACGCCGTGTCCGTCGAGCCGGAATCCGCGGGGGCCGCGGGCGCGCCGTCGCCGAGCACATCCGATACGCTCACGGCACCCTCCTTCCCGCGGTGGGCGCGGGTCATTGCCCTAGGCGCCTGGGCCCCCACGTCCGATGGAGGCGAATTGTCGACCAGAGCGCTTTGTGTATCTGGGGCCGGAGCGGGCGCCGACGCGCCATCCTGGGAACGATCCCCATCGGCGGGCATCGATGCGGGACGGGCCGGTTCGGCCTGCTCCGCCACCGGCGCACCCGCCCGAGGATTGTCGCCCGACGCGGCAACCGCGGCGTCCGCAGCAGGCTGCTGTGGAGCTGCCGAATCAGGGAACACATCGGCGCCTGCTCCGGAGTTCCCTGGCGCACCCGCCGGCAATCCAAGAAGCTGCTTTGCGGCCGCTATCTGCGCGCCGCGGGTGGATCCGACCTGCCTGATGGCCTCCTTGGCGCGCGCCACGGCAAAGGCCGCCTGAGCTGCGGCCGCCTGCGCCTTTGCCAGCGCTGCCTCGGCTTTTGCCGCCGCTAGGACGGCCTCCGCGGCCTGGACCCTTGCGTCGGCCGAGTCCGCATTTGCCTGGGCCACGAGCTCGACCGCGTCATCCTTTGAAAGGGCTCCCCGAGACGCGAGCCTCTCGATGAGGGATACCATGGTGCTCTTCTCCGGAGCCGGCGCAGGGGCCGCCTGGCGGGCCTCCCCTGCGTCCTGCGCATTTGCCGAGGGAACCGGGATCGAGGTCGCCAGCCATGCAATGGCCAGGACCGTGAGAAGCGGGCGGCGTATGCGTAAGGGGGCGGAGGCCATGAATTGTCGGAGTTCCTGGTATTGTGCCTGCGCTCAGCCCGGGCGGCGGGCCGTGAGGCGCATCACTATCGGCATCGGCATGTTCGGGGGCGGCGGCTCGGGGAATTGAAGGCCCGTGACCGCCTCCTCGATCGCTCTGTCGACCGACGGATCCACGGTCGCCCCCGCCAGTTTGAATCGGGTGACGCGTCCGCTGGCATCGGCCCATACGCGCGCCTTCCTGGAGAACTGGGCGTGGCTGGAGATCGGGTTGCGGCTAAGTGCCTCCTGGATCGTCTTCTGGACCTCCCCGGCATACCATCCGAACTGGCTTCCCTGGCTGTGACCACCCCCTCCTGAGCCCCCTCCGTTGCCACCGGAGAGGCCAAATCCGTCGTTTCCGGGACCGGTCAGGCTCGTGGTCAGCGCCGGCGCGTCCTTGGGCTCCTCCGGCTTGTCCTCGGGGCGGTCGATGGGAGTCTGCTCGACCATCTTCTGGACCATTTCCTTGGGCGGCTCCACCTTCGGTGGCGGAGGCGGAGGCGGGGTCGGGGCCAGGGGCTTGATCATCACGACCTCCGGCATCTTGCCCGTCGGAGCGTGCTTACCCGTCAACATCCGGCCGAAGACGAGGCCCGCGACAACGAGCACGACAAGCCCGACTCCGAAGAGGAGTCCATACTTCTTGGAGCCGCTCGGCCCCTGGTAGTCGTATTCGTCGTTGAGGCCCATGGCTCAAGCCCTTGTCTTTGTCGCCAGGCCCACCTGGGACAGCCCCAGCCTGCCGAGGATGTCCAGCACGTCCATGATCCCCTGGTACTGGGTCTGGCTGTCCCCCTTGATCACGACCGGGAACTCGCCCCCCTGCGCCTTCGCCTGGGTCAGGCGCTGCTCCAGCTCCTGGAGTGAAACCGGGATTGTATCCAGGAATATCTTCCCCTCGTTGTTGACCGTGATGGCGCGCGTCTTCGGTTTCGCGAGGCTTGGGGCCGCGCTCGCCTTCGGCAGGTTCACCTTCACGCCCTGGACCGAGGCCGTGCACATGAGGATGAAGATGACCAGCAGCACGTAGGCCAGGTCCAGCATCGGCGTGATGTTGATGTCATCGTAGGGTTTTTCCTCGGACTGTGCGTGCATGGCGGGTGTCGGGGACTAATCCTCCGATTCGTCCTCCTGGTAGAACTCGGCAAGCTTGGTCACGAACTCGTCCACGAAGACCTGCATGTCGCTCGTCATCCCCTTTATCTGTGTGAGCAGGTAGTTATAGCCGAAGAGTGACGGGATCGCCACGGCAAGCCCCGCCACGGTCGCCGCGAGCGCCGCCGCGATGCCGGGGGCGATGGCGTTAACGTTCACGTCGCCCGCCTGGGCCACGGCGGCGAAGGTGATCATGACGCCCACGACCGTGCCCAGGAGACCAAGGAACGGCCCGCCGGAGATCGCGATCGTCAGCAGCACCATCTGGCTGGTGAGGCGCTGCGACTCCCTAACCACCCCTCCGTCAAGGGTTGCGCGTATGGCCTCGATGGACCGTGCGGAGATGACATTCACCTTCCCCGCCTCCCTCTTGTCCGCCAAACGGTGGCGGATCTCCTCCATTCCCAGGTGGTAGACGTGGTAGAGCGGGGAGTAGCGGAGCACGCCTCCCTTTGAGGGCGCCTTTGCCACCTTCTTCGCCGGCATGGTGCCGCCGTATCTCGTAGG
Organism: Opitutaceae bacterium; assembly: GCA_003151495.1. Classification (GTDB taxonomy): domain Bacteria; phylum Verrucomicrobiota; class Verrucomicrobiia; order Opitutales; family Opitutaceae; genus Palsa-1447. Next base: position 24,833 of record PLXR01000116.1, on the reverse strand, counting down.
ATCACTTGCGCCCGCAGCAGCCTTGGCACTCGTCCCGCCCCTCACGGGCTCGCCTCCAGCCGGAACCGCGGACACGGCCGCACCTGCCGCCGCGGGTTGCTCGCCGCCTCCATTCTTGGAGTCGATCGCCCCGAACTTGTTGCCCATCTTCCGCCATTCCCTGAGGAACGCCTCATTGCCCTTGCCGACGCGGTTAAGGAACAGGGCCTTGCTGATCATGACGAACCAGCTGATTATAAACATGATCCCAAGGAGCCCAATTACCGCCCAGCCGTCCGGGGTGAGCGAGCCGATGATGACCCCGATGTAGCCCTTCTTCAGGAAGCTGAAGATGCTCGTCTGCTGCTCGTCGGCGCCTAGAGCCAGGAGCTTCGAACCCGAGTCTCCCGCCTGCTCGACCGCGGCGAACCTAATGAAGCCCGGCGAGCGCGCCACGCTCGAGATCTGCAGCTCGTCGATTTCCCCGACGAAGCCCGTGATGCCGTTGGCAACGGATGCGGGATCCCCCCCGAGGAGGCTGGGACCGTTGAGCGCCGGAAGCGGCTCGATGACGTTGCTGAAGGGCTCGCCGTCAAGGTAGAGGTCGACCCTGGGCCCCGACGCCACCACGGCCAGGTGGTGCCAGCTGCCCGGTGCGACCGGCGAGCCGGCGCCGCTTCGGACCACCCCCCCGTTGTAGGTCATTGCCACGAACGGAACGCCCATGTCTGCGCCGATGATGATCAGGTTGGATCCGTCCCGCCGGCTGAAGAAGACCGCCTGGGTCTGCGGCTGGCCGAACTTCACCCATGCCGACCAAGTCATGGGCCCCGCCTCGCGCCACGACATGGCCGGACTGGCAAAGATCGTGACGGCAGTCCGCCCGTCGAGCCGCAGGCCCGTACCAATCATCGAGCCATCGGCGGCGACGCCGGCGTTCTGCGCGTTGTTGCCCTGGCCCGTGAAATCAAAGCTGGGCTGGCCCCGCTCGTTGAAATGATAGACCAGGGTCGTGCCTGAATCGTAAGTTTCCTTCGCGTTCTCCACCTTTACGGCCTTGTTCCCGGTGTTGCCGTAATAGAGCCAGAACGAGGTCTTGGCCGCTCCCTTGACGGCGGGGACGTTCACCCAGACATACGCCTCGTTCAGCACCGAGTCGAATTTCTCAATGTGGAACGCAAGGAGAGTCTTGTCGTCCTCCGCGACGAACCTGAGGTCTGTCCCGTCCGCCTTCGCAGCGTCGAACCGGAAGTTGCCGTCATGGAGCCGAAGAAGGACGGGGACCGACCCGATCGGGTCGCTGATCGGGACGCCCGTGCCGGTTGTGTCCAGCACGACCTGCTTTCGCAGGGTCCACTCGCTGTCCCACCAGGCACCCGCCGGACTCGCGAAGGCAAGGAAGAGCGCCGCCGCCAGGAGGAGACCAAAGGAACCCGCCCGGGGGTCGGGCTGGCGCACGGCAGCTTTCTTCTTCGGGATGGGTGCGGACATGGAGGTGCTCATTGGGTTCAATACTCCAGCCCCACGCGGAACCTGAACTGGAGCTGGTGCGCCTGTGTGTACGTCTGGCTGATGAGCGGATACGACACGTCGCACCCGCCGCTCACGTGGTCGAAAAGGGAAAGCCGGCTGCCGACGCCGATGCTTGAGAGTGAATAGTGCGCCACCTGCTCGGGCAGGGGATCGATGACCTTGAGCTTCCCTGCGTCCCCGAAGACGTAGAAGTGCCATTCACGCTCCTGTCCCATCATCAGGACCGCGGGCGAGCGTAGCTCGAAGGTGCCGAAGACGCCGTCATCCCCTACGACCTCCGACTCAAGGTATCCCCGGACCGTCTGCTCCCCTCCCCCGCTGGACTCCTCGCTGCTCACGAGCGGCTGGTTCGCGACCTGGCCCGACACTTTTGCATAGGCCTCCCATCCGCCGGGCAAGGGATGGGTGTGCGAGACGTCGCCCCGGAATATGGTAAAGCTGCCGTCGGCGCCGAACCGGTTCAGGTCAAATTCCCTCGGTCCGCTGCCCATTCCCCGAAAATTGAGCGTTACGGAGGCGTCGATCCCCGTTGTTGGGCCCTTGCCTCCTGCGCCGCTCCAGGTCGCCGAGTAGCCCGCTGTGACCGGATAGTAGGTGATCGGCGTCACGATCTCACCCGTTGTTGCCGTCGTGGTCGAGCTCGGGGTCAGATTCACGCTCTGCTTGAAATGCTTGTAGCCGATCGCCACGTAGACCGACTGCGCGAAATTCTCCCAGTCCTTGCCCGTGCTCCAATCCTTGCCGTTCGGCAGCGCCATCATCGTGCGGATTTCGGCTGTCGTACCGGGTCCCGCGACCGTGGAGCCACCAAGCGTCGAGATGTTGCTGTCCTGCTTCGTGCCCTGGACCATGATGCTGAGCCAGTCATTGCCGGGAACTCGTCCAAGGAAGTAGCCCGAGAACACCTCCGAATCCAACCGGCGCTGCGGCGCTTCCTCGAAACTGAAGCCGGCACCCTGGCCGGACTGCCAGAGGTTGGAGTCGCTCACCGATGCGGTCAGCCTCAGGGGCTTCGTGTTCGGTGTCCTGTCGTCGTTCAGCTCGGCGCTTGCATGGAAAGGGCGCGAGTCCTTCACGGTGAGATCTATGTCGTAGGTTCCGGCCTCTGAACCCGGGCGCAGTGTCGGGGTCACGGTGCGCTCGCGCAGCTGACTCAACCCGACCACGTCCTTGCTGATGTCGTTGAAATTGATCACTCGTCCCTCGGCGAGCGATGGGGCCGCCTCCTTGATCTTCTCGGGCGAAAAATAATGCGCCTCCTTAACCCGGAGGCGCTCCACCTTTCCCTCCGTAACCTGGAGCTCGACCGTGCCCGACCGGTTTGCCGAGCCGAGCGGGCTGACAGAGACGGCCCCGTATCCCAGTGCCTGGTAGGTTTTTTCGATCGCCGAGCATGCCCCCTGAATGTCATCCGCGGTGCGCGCGGGACCCAGGAACGGATAAACCGCCTTCTCGATTTCCAGCGAGGTGATGGAATGGACGCCGTGCACGCGGTATTCGGAGATGAAGAAGTATCCTGCAGGGCCGGCGTTCATCGCCGTCCAAAGCGAAATTCCTGCACCGAGCGGCAACGCCCGGAGGACCGTGAGCCATGCTCGTTGGAAGAGCGCACGACTCCGTCTCGGGCAGCGGGCAAGAGTCCGAATGTCAGGACGTTGTGGGCGCAAACAAAAGATGCGCTGAAGGAGCGTTTTGATAGCAAAAGCTCAGGAAAATTGCCCCTAGCCTGAGTTTCAAGTCCCTCCCGCGTTTGCGCAGAATTGTAACAGAAACCGCGCCTGAATGTCCCCTCCTTCGCACCGACCAACCCCCTTCCGCCACTCGGCATTGAACCGGATAACTCAACCCGTCGGGGCGTCGATTGCCGATGGAAGTCCAGCAACTTCGTCATCGCCGCCCCCGTAGCCAAGCACCTCGACGTTTATAATGGAGGGTATCACGTTCCCCTGCGCCTGGGCCTCGTTCTGCTGCTGGCTGGAAACCGAAGTAGCGGCGCCCGACGACGCGGCAGTGCTGCTCGCTGCCGCAGTGAGTCCCCCGATATTCGGCGCGGCAACGGTGGGCACACCGGTCGTCGCACCGGAGGCTTGGATGTTCGAACCGTTCACGATGTGGAGGGCCGACACGCTCACATTTCCCGACGCTCGGATTCCCGCGTCGCCTGCGTCGATCGTTCCCGCCGGGGCGATCAGGTCGACGTCACCCGGCGCCACGCCAACCAGGGTTGCAAGCACGCCTATGCCGCTTCCCGTCGACAATCCCGCCAGGTCGTTCTCGACCGTGGCGCTTTGGGGATTGATCAATACCCGGCTCGGCGGCGCCGAATGCACAGTCTTCGAGCCGCTTCCTGCCGCGATATTTCCGAGCGTAGACCAGATAATTTCGTTCCCGCCCTTTAGGGTGAATATTCGAGAGGTACCGACACCGATGTCATTCTGTGCAAAGATCGATATATTTCCTCCGGACTCTGTCAGGATTCCCTGACTAACCGTCTGGGCGTCGGATGCCCTGCCGACTGTCACGTATCCTCTGGGCGACAGCATTGCGATATCTCCACCGTTGGTGGATTCGACGAGGCGGGTCGCCATCGTTATGCTGTCAACGGATGGATTTCCGCTGTTGGATGTGGATACCGTCGGACTGCCGGGAAACAGAGTCGTGATTGCCGAGTAGCCGTCCTTGTACGCGCCAAAATTAGGGCTCGCCGGATTGTTGCGGTCGCGCCCGGCATCCCGCAGAACGAGAAAGAACGCGTCGAAGGCAAGTTGATCCCTCAGTTCGGCTGGGCTGGACGTCGGAAGCGATTCGAGCGACGCCCAAATGACCTCGGGCGTGGCTCCTGCGGGTTCGCTCACCCCCAGCATATTAGCCAGCTCGGGCAAATAACGTTTTGAATCGGATGGAGCTGTCAATGGATCGATGAAGCCAGAAATGAAATCGGTGAAATCGATCGAGCTATTGGCCAAACCCGGAGCTGCGTTTCCAAGGCCGCCGATGCCGGGAATTCCCGCAGTCATCACGATATTGGCGCCCTGGAACGGCAGATAGGGATTCGCCGAATTACCTATGCTCGTAATTCCGGTGGATGTCCCGTTGCTCGGAGCGGCACCTACGGACTGCACCAGATTGATGTTTCCGCCCGCCAATACTTCAAGCGTGCCAGGTCCTGCGATCTGAATGTCGCCCGAATTGGGATTGCCGGAGCCCGGCGCCGCTGCTTGCGACCCCCCGTTTAGGAACAGCTGTTTGGATGCGGTTACCTCGCCACGCAAGGGAGAGCTTGGGTCATAGGGAATAATACCGCCGCCAGCCACAACCGACGTGATGTCGCCCGGCGCGTCGTTTTGCACGTAGAGACTGACATCGGTAATATCCGCACCCGCCGAAACCTGTGCGTGCTTGGCGGAATAGAGGGTTAGGCCGGAAATATTGCCGCCCGCGGCATCGATCACGACCGGGTTCGGATCCCCGGCATGGAGGAGCCCGGGCGAGTGCAGCGCCAATTGCGTCTGCAGGACGGCGTAGGCCCCGGTGATCGAGCCCGACTCGGCGAACAGGCTGTTAACATTGCTGAACGCGGTGCTTGTGGCCTGGGACAATGGGTCGGCCACCGACGGGATAGCCGCCGGGTTGGCGTCAGAAAGGTTGATCACAGCTGATCCCCACTGCGCCGGCGCCGTGCTGATGGATGCGGCGGCGCTGTTGGGCTGAAACCCGTTGACCGAACCGGCGGCCTTCAGGGCGAGCTGACCGTCGGCTGACGGCGACAAGGTGAAGCCGCCCACGAGATTGATGTCTCTCGAATAGGCGGTCGCACGAAGCGTGGGCGGCATTATCCCGACCAAGGTGCCGAATGCGGATATCTGCGGCACATTCAAGGCCAACCATGGCTGCGTGGTCGAACCCAGCGTCCGCTCCGTGCCTCCCGTTGCAGAAATCTCCCCCAGCCAATCCAAGAGCGAGCCGGAGGCGCTTCCCGTGCCTTGGTCGCTGTCAGGACTGTCCTTGAGAGTGACTGATCCGGTCAACGAGGCTACCCGGATCGCATCCTCGGCGGCATAGGTTGAAAAGTACGAATTGCTTCCAGCGGGCGCGGGCAACAGGAAAGGGTTGGCCACCGCACCGATGAGGACACCGTCCGTGCCTTGCACCGTGAAATTCCCGTCCCCCAGGAAGAGCGTGGTGGGCAACCAACTCTGTGGGCTGCCCAGGAGTGCCGGGACTGCGGAAGCTAGGTTCGCCGAAAGGGCCGCCCGCGTGCCATTGGTGGTTATGCTTGTCCCCGCCGTGATCAGACCCTGACCGCGTTCAACATAGTAGACACCCCCGCTTGTGCTCCGGCCGGATCGGACCTCGAGATCCCCGCCTCCCAACTCCAACGTCGGTTGATCCGCGGCCAATCGGTCCACCGCAATGCCGCCGGTCCCGGCGCCGATCTGGGAAGTGGCTCGTTCATTCGTCGGAATGACCGCGTCCACATTGGCGATGTTGCCTCCCGCAGTGAGGGTGACATTGCCTCCGCCCAGAGCCCCGACCCCCTCGAAGAAGTTTGTGAAATCAACCCACCATGCGGTTGAATTGCCGCTTACGAATTGTCCGGCCAGCGAATTGAAAGATCCCTGACGGTCCAGCCAGTTGAGCGGCAGTTCCTTGGACGAATCGGGCTGGCCTTCCGCGTTTCGGTGCTCAATCGATCCCTGAGCCGCGAGCGCAACGTCCCCGCCGTTAGACGAGAATTGGGCGTTGGAAGTGGGGCTGGCCAAAAAGCTGGCAAACGGAGCCGCTTGAGTCCCGGCAGTGTAAATCGAAAAAAGATTGTCCAAGAGCTCGATATTGAGGCCGGCGTAAAGGCCGATGCCGCCTGTCCCGGTGCGGATGGTCTGGTAGAAATCCGACGTGAAGTTGGTGTCGAAGGCTGCCAAGTCCGCGGACCCTTGTCCCAGAAGAATCGAACCCATTCCAATGCCGCCTCTGTCGGCAGCGAGGGTCGTCTGTGAAAGCACCCGGGTGGAATCTGCCGCCGATAAATCGGCGCCTGCCGTGAGCCGGTAGGACCATGACTGTAATCCCGCCGGGAGCATCTGGGCAGCCACGAGCGTGGAATTATCCGAGCCGTCGAATCCGGAGAATCCGTCGTTCAAGGACCCGAAAGTGACGTTGCCCGTAACGGGGTCCACGCCCTGTCCTAGGACGATGTCGCCCCTGGCGCGCAGAAACAGGTTTCCCGCCTCGAGGTCATTCGCTCCGAATCGGTCCAGCATAACCGTCTTGGTCACACCGGGTTTCGGTGAATAGACCGCAGTTTGGGCAAAATCCCAGGTCGTGTTCATATCCAAGTCGCCGAGGGCATTCACGATCTCGGCACCGGGGCGCACATGCAGGAGACCGCTTAGAGCCGTGTTTCCCCCGGCCAGAACAGCGGTGATGGCCGCAGTGTGCCCCGCGACCTTCAGGGTGTATCCATTCAGATTGAGGGAGTACCCTCCGGCAAAAAGGGCCTGGTTCTGCTGTATCAGGCCCTGGACGGTCGCGTCTATCGTTGCCGCCGCAGCAGGGCTTCCGAGCTGCGCCTTACTCGGCGTGAGATCGAATACGTCGATGCCAACCGCAGCGATGCTCGAGGCCCCCAGGACCTTGCCCGCGATCGGGTCTATCCGAACGTCGACCGGCATGAACGCAGTTCGGTCGAAGGGATTCGTCTTGAAGGGATCAAACACCTGACGGGCCTCCAAAGTGAGCGTGCCCGTCGCGTTGAATGCAGTGAGATCGGTTGCGTTAACGGGTGACAGATTCAGGACTCCGCCGCCCGCCAGTTGGCTCGGAACGTCCACTGGAATGGAGCCACCCGACCCGCCTGCAAAAGTGATCGAGCCGGAATTCGATAGCGTGAGCGTGCTTTGGCTGGGCAGCTGAAGAGCGCTGCCCGCCTTGAATGTCCGGACCGTACCGTCCGCTAGGGTTGCCACGCCGTCTTGCGTGATGGTCACCGAATCGTTGCCCGGCGTGCCTCCGGGAAAATAGACCGCCACTCCCGACGGAACGGTGATCGAGCCCGGGGGCGTCGATGCCGAGGCGCCTCCTGGATTGAGTTGGAGCGCGTGGTCGTTGGCCACGGAAAGATCCACAGTCGACCCGGCGCTGATATCCACCATGGCGCCGCCGGCAAACAATCCGGTCGTTGGGTTCCTCAGGTCGGAAGGGGCCTTGGCCCCCGAACCGACGTAGGAACCTGCATGAAGCGTCACGGAACCGCCGCGTCCGGCGTCGTTGAAGTTCACTCCGCGAACCGAAATCGCCGAACCGCTGTCCAGGGTCACGCCCCCGCTCGCGTCAAGTTCAACCGTGCCCCCGGCCGGGCCTGAGGCATCAATCTCGCCACTCGGGGTCACCTCAATGTTTCCGCTCTTGGCGGCCGGATCGTCGGCTGAGAGGAGGAGCGTGCGGGCCTTGACCGCGCCATCGACGATCACGTTCCCTGTACGCACGCGAATCGACTGGGAAAGGGCAAAGTCGCCCGCGCCAAGGATTGTCTCGAGGGGCCCGAGAGACGCGGTGATATTCCCGCTCGCATCGCTCAGGTTCATCACATCAAGGGAGAAGGTGCCGGCCTGTCCCTTGGGTGCGCTCCCATCCAGGCTGGGCACTGAGACTCCGTTTTGGCTGGTCGACACGGAGGCGATCGAGAATGCGCCGGACGGCGCGCTGACGGATATGGCTCCGGCGTTTCCGCCCCCGCTGGGCGCCGCCACGCTAAGGTAGCCGCCAGGGAGCAGCGCAACGCTCCCGTTTGACGAGTTCAGGGCAATTTGGCCTCCATCCGTGTAGGCCGTGTCGGCATTGAACGCCTGGGCCTTCCCGGCGACGTCAAGCGTGCCCCCGATCGAAACGCCTCCTGTGGAGGCCGTTGCTCCATTCGCCGAAACGGTGATGTTTCCGCTTGGGAGCGAGATATCGCCCGTCACATCTACGCTTGAACCCTGAAGGGTCAGGCTGGCACCCAGTCCACTCTTGACCGTAGCCGTCCCCCCGGCCAGCGGCGCGATTGTCAGGCTGCCCTGCGTCGCCGACAGCGTACCAACAGCCCCCACGGCCCCGGTGACGATCGGCGCCGACAACGTAAGGTTGCCCGACACAGCCAAGGCCCCGGGTGTGGCCGACGACCCCAGGACGAGCACGCCACCGGTCGCCGTCAGTGCCACGTTTGCAAACTGATCGATACCAAGCGTGTTTGCGCCCAGAGAGATCGCGCCCGCCGTCGCGTCGAACGTCACAGCCCCCGCCCCCCCGCCCGCGGAAATCGGGCCCGGCCCCTTGGCACCCGGGCCGTTGTCCAACGTTATGGCCTTGGCCTCAAAGGTCACGGAGGTGTCAGCGGTGGTTGCGCCTAGCGCCTGGCCGCCGGTTCCTTGGTCAAACCCGCGAATCTCTCCCGTGTGGAGCTCAATCGCAGTATCAGAGGGTCCGCCAATTGTCCCCGAACCATAGGTGTCGATGGAAGAGTAGCTCACCAGCGACAGCGATGTGGCGTTGGCTTGCAGCCCCTTCAAGGCGGGGCCGCTCAGGATCAGGCTGGTCGGGCTGGCAGATGCCGCCGGCCCGGCCAGGGAGGGGTCGAGCACAAGGCTGATCTGGCCGCTGCGGAGCGAGATGCCGCCGCTCAGGATGGCCGTCGAGTCGATTCTCGCCACGTTTGTCGAATCGACCACCACGCTCGCCCCGGACAGCACAGCCTTGGCCCCGATCTCAAGGGTGGGCACCGTCGGCACAGCGGGCGATGCGATCGGAATCCGGGTCGTTGTCGCCGTGGCGCTCCCGCTGACGCGCAGGAGCGTGCCGTCCCCGAGCGTCACGGGGAGGGCGGCGCCGGTCCCGGTCAAGGTGAGGGTGCCGCCGCCGCTCGCGGTGAAGCTCAACGAGCTGCCCTGGGCCAGGGCCGTGCTGGCGCTCGTGAACGTCGCTCCCGCGGCGAAGGTGGTGATCCCGCCTCCAACGTCAACGAGGGTTCCGGCTGCGCTGGCGGTCAGAGTCTCCCCTTTCGGGACAGTCTGGACAAAAGTCACCGAGGTTCCGCCCTTGCCGAGCGTGAGCTTCGAAGGGGCCCCCGCCGCCGCCATGCTCGACGCGGGCGCGAGCTGAACGGTATCGGTGATCTGAAGGTTCGCCGCGGAACCGGCGGCGGTCGTGGCCTGAATGACCGCCCCCGGGTCGACCGTCAGGGACCCATTGGCTGCGAGGATAATGTCCGACCCCTGCAGCGCGGCGCCGCTGTCGTTGGCCACTTCCAGGCTGGGCGCCGTGATGGTCACCTTCGATCCGGCCAGGGTACCCCCGACGAGCAGGCTGCCCGCGCCAAAATTGGAGAGTTCGCCGGCGCTCAGAAAAAGGGTGTTCGACGTGGCGCCCGAGGATGGCGCCACTCCCGTGTCGTTGATCACGATCGCCTCTGAATTGCTCCCGCTGATGTCCACGCCGCCGCCCTGGCCTCCGCCGGCCGCCCGAGCGTCGATTGAGCCATGGAGCGAAAGGGAACCCGTGGCGGTGATCGCCAATTGGCCACCATCGTCCGGCCCGGGGATGGCAGGCACATTGGTCGACCCGCTGGTGCCCGGCTTAGCCGAGTTGAAGAAGGTCGTGGCGAGATAATCGGCGTACTGAGCCCGTGTCCGAACCACCGTGTTTGCCGACGACGGTGCGCCGGCTGCACCAGAGGCGGCCGTCCCCGTCGCGACGGCGAAATTCGAGTACAAGGGTTGCGTCGGATCGAACCCATTGAACAGATAGCCGACCGTCACATAGGAGCCGTCCGGCTGTACGGTGGGCAGCGCTGACGGCACCGGCGAGCCCGCCATCGGCGTAATCAGGAAGGCGCCCGGCAGCAGGGCATAGCGGGCCGGCAACAGGGTGTAGGTCTGGGCGCCAGAACCATTGCCGAGATCGATCCGAACCTGCTCGCCGACCGAAAGCGCGTTGCTCGAGTACCCCAGGTCGGGATACAGGAGGTTGATCGCGTTCGTGTTGGACCTGTTCCCGTTGAATGCCGCAAAGGGCGCGTACGACGCGGCGTAACCCGGCAGGACCGCAAAACTCCCGGAGGCTGCCGTGAGAATGTCGCCCTCGCCCCCGGTGCCGGGAACAAATTGGTAGGCGTAGAGGTTGCCCCCCCCCGACGCATCGATGGTCGCATTGTTAGCGATGGTGACGCCCACTCCCTGGAGGTTGACCGCTTTCGCCGGTGGTCCGCCGCTTGTGATGTCCACACCGGTGGGGTCGATCCAGGAGGTCCCATTCAGGTTGATGCCATAGGGGATTGGCAGCCCCGCCCCCGACACGTAGCCCGCCGAGTTGCCGGAGACGGAGGTCAGGCTGCCCGCGCCCAAAGCCAGGGTCTGCGTCGACGGCACGGGGAGTCCGGTGATCCGATCCGTCGCAGGCGCCGTGCCGGCGCCATCCCAGCCCAGATTGACCGTCCCGAGCGGCGCGTAGAGCACGCCGTTCTGGTTTATGACCGACGCGTAGACTGACAGGGTTCCGCCGGCCGAAAGCGGGACCGGCCGAGCGGGTGTCGCCGAGGACGCCTCAAACATCACCGTACCGGGCTGCACCACCCCATTCTGGGGCGTGGTGCTGTACGCATCGATGGTGAATCTCTTGGCGGTCGATGGGTATACCGCGTCCGCGGCGATCGTCAGGTTTCCAGCGATGTCGACCGTTCCGTAGCCTTGGACGTCGCCGGCGACAGACGTCAGGTTGGTGACGGAGATGTTCTGAAGCGTCAGGTTTCCGATGTTGATCAAACCGGGATTGGCGTTGCTTCCGGCACTGACTGTGAGCGAACCGACTCCTCCCGTCGCCGGGAAGGTCTGTCCATCTGTGAATATGAGAGGTTCGTCCGCTAGCGGGACGGGTGGCAGGTAGGATTGGCCGAGGAAGACTTCCGCCGCGTTCAGCGACACGGCCACATTCGAGGACACAAAGCCCGCGCCGGAATAGGCTGAAGCGTCGCCGCCGATCGTGAGCTCCCCTTTCGCCGCCAGGTTGATCGGACTTGTTCCCTGGAAGAACACCGCCCCGTATAGGTTGAGCGAGTCGAACCGGCCCGCCGAGAAGCTACTGGCGGCGAAATTCGCCAGGTTCAATCCCGACAAGGGAGTCCCGCCGGAGCCCAGCACGGCCCGCCCGATCGCCGTCTGGCCCGCCGAATAGAACGACCCCGGTATGGTCGGGCCCGCAGCCGTCACTTGGAGAGTGTCGAAGAAGTCGCCGGATCCCGGAAGGGTTCCGAAGGTCTGGCCGCTGACCGTCAGAGTGCCTCCCGCGGCGCCCGCACCGCCGGCGGCTCCGATCATCTTCTTGTCGGGGAAAAGGGCCTGTGCGGCCTTGAGCGTGATGGTCCCGCCGTTCTTGGCCTCCACTGTCGGGATCAGCGTCTGCATCTGCGTCTGCAATAGCACCGGGTTGGTCGCCACCCCGCTGTATTGCGGAGCCATCTCGAGCAGGCCCCAGTGGTCATTCGCATCGCTCCAGCCGCTCACATTGATGACGGAATTGGGATTGGAGGGATTGGACTCCGTCACGATGTTCCCGGACAGGGTCACGGAACCGCCCCCAACGACTGCACCCGTGTTGACGTATCCCGCCTCGCCGGGCACACGTCCGGCGTTGTCAGGGGTCAACAGGGTCAACCCCGCCGTCGATAGCTGGCTGTCTGGGCCGAGGTCGACGGTGATCAGGCCCCGGACCTGCCCGGGAAAGAGGGTCGTCGAATCGGGGCCGCCCTTGATTGAGATCGTGCCTCCTGGGGCAATCACGTTACCCAGCACCGTAACGGTCTGGCCCGTCAGCGAAACGCCGCCGCCGCTGCTGGTTTGCGGATCGGTTTGAACGGTGGCCCCGGCGCCGACGACGATATCTCCCCGGGCAACCAGCGCATTGAATCCGACGAGCTGATTGGTCTGGTTGATCACGCCCGGAGCGCTGAAGGTGAGGCTGGCAGGGGTGTTCTGGTAGGTGAACGGGACTAGGATCTGCGTCTGCCAGGAGCCGGATGCGCCGGGGATCACCTGCAGCTGTTTGACACGGGGATGAATGAGCGTCGGGGCGGTCGCCGTGCCGGAAGCGATGGCGACAGCCGTTCCCGTAACAACCTTCCCCTGGGAATTCATGAGCGGCGCATCGGCGCTCGTCGGGTCGAGCACGTCGCCCAGGCCGATCAAGGTAAAGCCGCTGAAGCCCCCGGCGTTGAAGAAACCCTGGGAACCGCCGCCTGCCGCCATGGCCGAGGGAAGGACAAGCGCTCCGGCAGGCGGAGTGACCCCCGGTGACGTGCCCACTTGAATGAGTGAAGATTCGAGGGTCAATTTTCCGCCGGACGATCCAGAGTAGGCCTGAAGCGGCGCAAAAGCCGGAGCCGAGTTGATCTGTCCCGCGACATCGAACGAGAGGGAACCGCCAAGTATGGTGATGCCCGAGGCCGCCTCACCGCCCGCCTCGAGCGCAACCGCGCCGCCGCCACCATAGGTAACCCGGCCGGTGGCGCCAATCGACGCACCTCCATTGGCGGAAACGACCGCGCCCGCGGCCAGTGTGACGTTTGAGCCCGACAGGGCGGCCGACCCGCCCGCCGTGATCAAGGGTTCCGTCTGGCCGGCGCTCGATCGATTATCGACTATGAGACCGTCTGTGCTGACGGTCCCTTGGGGCCCGACGGTCAGATTGCCACGCAGCGGATTGTAGGCGGGAATCCCGTAAGTGCTGGCCCCGGAGCCCGTGAGGTAGGGCGAATTGCTCCAAAAGTCGCTCGATGTCAGGCTGACCTTGCCGCCGGGCGCAACAATGCCGCCCTGGACCTGGAGGTTCGCGGCGCTCAGGCTCACCGAGCCCCCCGGGGCCGTTTCCAGGGTCACCCCGGCTGGAATCGTGATCGTCTGGGTCGACGGCACGGGCGGCACCACAAGCTGGCTCTGGGCGTTGATCTTCTCGTTACCCGCGCTGTCATCGATCGTGAGATTGCCGAATCCGCCGTACGTCGTCGCATCCGGGTCGGTGAGGCTGGGAGAAAGAATGAGCGCGTTGGGATCGTTGGGCGGCAACGCCGTCGCCGGTAGGAAATAGATATCGGGCGGCGACGGGGAAAAGCTGGCGTACAGCCCGGGCCCAACGAGGTATTGTTGCTGAAAGGTCAGGGACAGCGAACTGGGCGCTGGCACACTGTTCAGCTCCCAGACCCTCGGATCGATTCCGGCGCTGGCGACAGTCTGCGGTGTGGAACTGGTATAGGGCACGAATGGCTGGCGTTGGTTCTGGCCCGCGTACGTCTGTCCGAACAGGGAGCCGTTGGTGGTGATGGATCCGGCCGTGATCGCGACAGACCCGCCATTGCCGCCCTGCACATAGGAAGACAGGAGGGTTCCGAGCGGCAACGGGCTGCTCACAGTCGAGGTGACGCCCCATTTTGCATCCGCGACGGTGGACGTGCCGGTGTATATGCCGTCATAGACATGGTCGGGAGTGGCCTGCGAGATGTCGACCAGTTTGCCCTGATAGAGCAGCTTGGACGTCTGCACCGTCCCCCCGGCGTAGTTGCTCCAGCCGCCCGCGACGTCGATCGTTGAGCCGGAATTGAGATGGACGGCCGTGCCCGCCTGAAGGGACACGGTGCCGCCATTGACCGTCAGCTCACCCACACTATGCGGAATCAGGCCGACATATCCGGACGTGTCTGCCAGGGGGGTGCCCACCCAGGGCTGGCCATTGTAGGTCCCCGTATCTAGGACATTGACATAAATCGTCTGCCCACGGAGAGGTCCGTTGCGCTGCAAGGGGGACCCCGCCAGTTGCGGACCCAGGAGCTGCACGGCGACGATATTCTCCTGCACCGACGCGCTCACGTTCTCCGAGCCCGATACGTCGATCCCCGCATTGTCAGCCAGGGTAATCGTGCCGCCGTCGAAGGTGAAGGCGGCAAGGCTGTTGCTCGAAACCACCCCCCCGGCTATTATTCCTCCGCTGGTGAACCGCCAGGATCCGGCATCAACGGTGACCGCGCCATTCGGCGCAAATAGGAGCGCGCCCGCATCCGACGACCCTGCGAAGGTGACGTTGCCCCCCTGGATGACCACCGTGGATGGCAGGGCGAGCGACGTGGCAGCCACCGTTGCGGAGTCGCCGACTTGAGGCAGGATTTGCGTAAGGCTGTCGGCCCCCAACGCCACGGGACCGGTAGCCTGGGGAAAGAACGGCGCAACGGAGAAGCCCCTTCCGCTCAGGCTGTTGTAGGCCGCTAGCAAGTCGACTTGCCCATTGTAGGATACGGAGGTCGTGCTGTCGATGACACCGAGTTGGTTGACGGCAGCGCCCGCGAGGGTCACATCGCCGCGGGGGGCATCTATCAACCCGGCCGTCGGGCTGGGTTGCCCGGTTGACAGAAGGGTTCCCGTGTCCGCGTTGGTCGCGATGCCGGAGGGAGGCTGGTTCGGCAGCGACGAGTCGGCGACTTGGCCGACATAGACATCCAAACCGCGCAGCGTCGCATCTGATGAGCTGTGGGCCGCCCACCCCACCTGCAGGCCGGCCGCCAGGATGGCCTGGCCATCGGGGGTAGCGATTATCCCTGCATTTGTGACGTTCGCCCCGACGAGCGCGACCTTGCCGCCGACGAAGTTCGAACTGGGCGCGGTCAGCTGTGCTCCCGCCTGGACCGTCACGTCGCCGTATGGGTACTTCGAGCCAGAGGCTCCCGTGCCCGCCGGATCGTAGGGAGTCTGGGCCGGCGCAATGCCCGCGGTCGCCGCGGTCGGATCAAACCCGGGCGTGGGCCCGTTGGTGCCGGGCGCGAGCGCCAGCGCGGAGAAAAGGAACTGTTCGTCCGGGTTATTGAGCAGGCCCCGCTGAACCAGATTGGTGTTGATCGGCAGGGATGAGGCTACCAAAGCGCCCGTGTTCACCTGAGAGGACCCGCCGAAGATGATCCCGTTCGCGTTTATGACGTAGACCTGGCCGCCGGTCGTCGACGCGCCCTGGGAATTCGCGGGCCCGACGGAGGAAATGCTTCCCAGGATCTGCGAGGGGCGGCCGGACGGGTCCCGGATGTAGTTAAATGCGATCCAATTGCCGGCGCTCGATCCGCCGGCGCTTTGGTCGAAGACAAGGGACGTGCTCTTGCCCACGTCGAAGGTCTGCCATTGCAGGTATGCCTGCTGCTGCTGCTGGTCGACCGTCACCGTGACTTGGGTGGGGTTGTTCGAACCGGATGAGGTTTTCTGGATCGGAGCGGCGGCGCCCACCCAGAGCGTAGGGGCCCCATTGGTGTACGCGACGCTTAGACCGGGCCCCGAGCTATTTGGCACGTTGAGCCCGTCTGTCACGTCGGGCATCCCCTGGGTCGGATAACGCGGGTTGATGCCCAGGTTCCTTGCCGCAGTGGCAGCTCCCGCCGCAGCCTGTGCGGCCGCCTGCATGGCCTTGACGGCCTGCAATGCCGCCGCCGTTCGCCGGAGGACGTCACCAGCTACCAGGTTGACCGGCGTCGCCGTGCCCTTGGTCGGGCTGGCTGGGCTCCCTTGCGAGGGGGTAGGACTGCTGCCGCCGCGGAGCAGGTCCCCGGCCCCGGCTCTCGTGGCAACCAAAGCGAGGCACGCGGTGCAAAATAATGCCCGCGACAAGCCTGACGAATGCACCCCGCGCGTCGGTCTTGACATCGGTAATGGGCAGCCATCCGACGATGGAATCGCGAGCACCGGAATCAAGCTCGGGTAGGCGCCTGCGCTCAATTGTAACGTTCTCTGCACGGAGAAAGCAGAACCGGCGGCCACCCGAAGGGCGGCCGCCGGCCGAACTGCAATCTATCGGGATCTACCGAGTGTTCAGGCCAGGGGGTTAAGCCTGGAGGCGCCGAAACGACGGCGGACCAGCACGAAGCCAAGCGTAATCGCGCCGAGGATGGCCGCATACGTCGAGGGCTCCGGAACCGCCGTGAACGACAGCGAGAACGCGCCGGCCGTATCGGTCAGCGTGAAGAAACCCAACTTCGTCGCGCTGCCACCGCCGGACACGCCCGGGAGGAGGCTGTAGAGGTTCATTGTGTTGCTCGTCGCCGCCACTTGGGTCGAGCCAACTCCGGTGCCGCCGAAGTTTTGAAAACTCCCGGTCGAAAGCAGATAGCTATTCGTCGTCTGGGAGCTATCAAAGCCGCTACCATCTCCATTGGCGATGGGTGAAAAGCCAATGGATTGGATGATATTGGCGGCCGTCGACTGCGTGGAGGCGCTCTGCTGCGTCACCGCCGCGGTGTTTGTCAACCAGAGCTGGTTGTTGGTCGTGTTGCTACCCATCACCGTCCAGAACGTGTTGGCGCTCGGCACCGTCTCGTTCGGGGTGAGTTCGGCGGTCCCGAATCCAAGCGATGGCTGGCCAGCCGTCGCGCTGCCGTTGAAGCCCGCGACGGAGTACGTGCCGGCCGCGAGGCCCGTAAAGGAACTCGCGGAGCCGAGGTCGAACAGGACGTTGCCGTTGTGGCCGCTGTCGGCAGAGCTGAAGAATGACAGGACCAGGTCGCCGTCGTTGTATCCGGCATTGAAACCGGTATTGCCGCCGCTGCTGGTGGCGAGGATTTCCTGACCGTGAGCCCCAACGGCCGTCAGGGCGACGGCTGCGAGGGTCGTGAGGAGTTTGTTTCGTATGTTCATGCTAATTTTTGTCTATTTTACTTGGTAGTGAGCGAACCCGACCGCCGGACCGAGGCCCGGCGGTCGGCCCGCAGAATCTTAGTGGATGTAGGAGCCCGCCGTCTTGCCGCGATTGAGGATGGCCGGGAACGTCACGGCCGTGGCACCACAGATGCCAGCGTCGGTATTCGAGGCACCGAGGCCGCTGTTGTAAACGGCGTCGGCCACCGTGTCCAAAGCAAGCTTTATGCTGGCGCCGTTGGCGACGACGGCCAATGAGTTGGCCGCGGCGCCGCCAAGGATGTAGTAAGAGTGCTCAAAGTTGGAGAGCGCGTAAGTGCCGTTCTCGATGTTGGCCTTGCTGTAGGTCACGCCATTGTACTTCAGCGCAGTGCCGGCCGGGGAGGCCGTAAAAAGGCTGGCGGCGTCCGCCGTTCCGATGCAGGTGAGGAACACCTGGCCAGTATACGCTACGCCAGTGACCGGTGAGGTGAAGCTTCCGGTTGAAGGAAGAGCTGAAACCGGATTCGGGCTCTGCAGTACGGCCTCGACATCGCCGCCGCCATTGTAGCCGGAGTGACCCGGCGTGGCCCAGCTGATCGTCGCCTTCGTGTTCATTCCCCAATTTCCCGGCCAAATCTTGAAGTCGACGATGTTGCCGGACTCGGCCGCCAGAGACGAATAACCCACGTTCGCCGGGTATCCCGCGATAGCCTGGTCGATCATGTACTGTTTCGTCGCCGCGCCCAGACCCACTGAGCTGCCTGTGCCGTACGCCCAGGACTCAGCCTGAGAAAGGACTCGCGTGCCCGAATCCTCATTGCGTCCGACGTAGAAGACGGCGGTGGCACCGTCCGCCGAAACACCCGTGAGGTACTGCGCCGGAAGAACGCCGCCCGAGAGAAGCGCCTGGGCATTGTCCTGGGTGACGTTCGTGATGGCAGGAGCAGCGGCGGAGTTCGCGCCCATGACCCACTCGAAGTCCACCGTTGATACAAACCCGGCTGTGCCGGATGTGACACCGGCGTCCGTCATGCCAGCCGCAGTGATGGCGGCGCCTGCAGCCTTGGCGGCGGCGTTGCCACCGGAGGACTTACAGACTGTGGCGCAATCTCCAGCGGCCGCGTCGGTCATGGACATCAAGGGTGCCGCATTTTCCGTCGTGGGAAGGCTGACCGCCGCGACGTTGATAGCAGGAACGTTGGCGACCGGAATGTAGCTGATCAGATTTGCCTGCGCGAGGTCGACCACGCCGGCCACAGAGCCGGTCCAGTGGTTGATGAAGACGATCTCGTTGTTATTGGCGTCGACGCCGTGGACGCACGTGAAGGTGTCCTTGACGGTGAACGACGATTTGGAGGTGCCTGTGCCGGGCACGGTGCCGGCGGAAAATCCGTTGGCGACGGTAAGACCTGCGGTGAGGGCTGCGATTTCACCCGTCGTGTACTGACCGCGAAACGCGGTCGAACCCGAAACGTGGATGATGTACGGACTTCCGGGATTGTTGACTGCCGCCGATGCGATGCCGGCGAGGCCAACAGCGAGCGAGCCCGCTGCGATGATTCTTGCGATGTTCATGTGTTTTTCTGTTTTACTGAACTATTCGGGTTTTCGTTTAGAAGACCGGTTCCCGCACCGATAAGACGCGGAGCCCGTGCTCTGGGAATAGATATATCCCCCTATTGTTACGTTCCTAGCGCCCCGGCTGTTACGATTACGCAACGCGCCGGATTCCCCTAAAGATTCTCGGGTTGCGCACCACCGCAGTCAGCGATTTGCCGTGCGGGATAGGGAACATCCCCTAATCGTCCCCCGAGAGCGGCATGCCCGGCTTTTTGCGTTCTTCTCCCCTTTCAAACGCCTCCCTGAACATCGGCTGATCGAAAACTCCGAAATTGGCTTTCCGATCCCGAGGCCACTTGACGCACGGTAGTTGGGTTTGCAGCATCCCGACACAAGAATGTGAATCGCCTCAGGCCACTCATACTTTCGATCATCTCGAGCGCAGTCACGGCGGTCGCAGGCCACTGCGGAGCCCTGGTGATCGACTCGCCATTCCTGCCGCACGGGACAAACGGGACTCAGGCGCTCGCGAAAGGCACCGATGCCCTGGAGCTGCGGGGCGCAATGGCAGGGCCCTTTGGGCGCCAATATTACATCTACGACCCCATGAAGAAACACGGCGTGTGGGTGGGACCAAACGACAAGGACGATCCAATCACCATCATTGCGGACGACGCCGATGAGGGATCCGTCGAGATTAAGTTGAGCGACGGGCGCCTTGTGACTCTCAGGATGCATGAGGCGAAGACCGCGCCGAGCGGAGTTGCCGCATCGGCGGTGCCGGTATCGGTGGCAAGTGCTGGCGTCGGCGCGAGAGGGCCTCAGAGGGTTTTGACCGAGACACAGGCGGCTTGGAATGAGGAGCTGCGGAAGCGTTTGGCCGAAAACGCTGCGAAAGACTAGGGAAGGCCTTCGTGGGAACCTCGCAGGGGAGCGAGATCGGGTTGGTCCGAACCGCATGAACGGCCGCGGCGGGCCCGGTAGGAGACGCATGGGCCGGCGATTTCGGCAGCGCCATCAATTCGAGCGAGGCCTCGTTGCACAATTGTAACGCAGCATCGAATGGATCTGCGCGTTGGTCGTGCCGGTGAAAGCCCCGCGAAGCGGTTGCATTGGTCGCGCAGCCCTGCCTACCGGCGTTCCACCTTGACGCAGCGACAAGCGGCGTATTCCTGTGGCAGCCTTATTTTCATTCCAACCTTCGCTTAACTCCGCAGGCCCCCACCTACGCACATTCATAGCGGCCCACCGCTGCTGTTTTTCGAGCGAATTGTTTAGCCCATGAGAATTATTCCCCACTACATCCTAGAGATTGCCGCCGCGGTTGTACTGGCTGCGGCACGCGCCCATGCCCAGGAAATTGACACTCTCGCCGGCTCCAGCGGGCCCGGATTCAATGCAGGGTTCGCCGACGGCGACCTGGTATTGGCGTTCTTCAGCAATTCAGACGCCTCCCAATCCTCCGGAACCAATAGTTACGGCGACCTCCTCTTCAACCTCGGCCCGGCAAGCAATTTCACGGGACTCGCCGCCGGGACCTATTCGGTTGCCGCGTTCAACGGAAGCACGGCTTCCGGCCAACCCTCCGTCGGTTCTGGCAACACCGAATTATCGACCAGTATGACCATCCCAAGCAGCAGCACCTACTGGACGGTGATGGGATCCAATCAGACCACCGACCAACTTTGGCTGGCCGGCGTCACAGCGCAGTCTCCGGAAAGCGCTTCGGTTCAGAATACGATAGCCGAAAGAATCGACGCGATTGGCTACGCCGGCTCAAATATTCCAAACGCCGACGGCAGCGCGTTCGATGCGGCACAGACCACTGGCACCTATCTAAATACGGGCGTCTGGCAGAATACCTCGGCAGTTGCCGTCAACTCGGTCACGTCGACGAGCACCCAATTGGCGC
The DNA here is from genome assembly GCA_003151495.1 of Opitutaceae bacterium. GTDB lineage: Bacteria > Verrucomicrobiota > Verrucomicrobiia > Opitutales > Opitutaceae > Palsa-1447. The sequence goes on along the minus strand of PLXR01000116.1, from coordinate 4,184 downwards.
TATACAGTCTGTTGCCTGGCACCCTGGGTCGCGGCAGCTCAACGGAGCTCGGGACGTTTGCGCTTAGTGATGACAACGGAGTCGAAACACTCACGTATACGGCTATCGCATCCGGCAATGGACCCCCTCCGTCGGGTTCGAACACTCGTTTGGTCAACATCTCGAGCCGCGCTTACGTGGGCACGGGAGCGGACGTTGCGATTGCCGGATTCGTCATCTCGGGCCCCCCGGGAAGCACCGAGCAAGTCCTTGTCCGGGGGGTCGGACCGGCACTTTCGCAGTTCGGCGTGGGAGGGGCGCTAACCAAGCCGGTTCTGACCCTTCTTGATTCGGCCGGTAACCAACTTGCAGCGAACACGGGATGGACCACGGCGGCCAATGCTGCGGAAATTGGATCAGCCATCAAAGACACCGGGGCATTCGCCTTTCCATCGGGCAGCGCAGACTCGGCGATACTCGTAGACCTTCCTCCCGGCGCCTACACAGCGGAGATAGCCGGCGCAAACGGCACGACCGGTGTTGCCCTCGCCGAGGTTTACAACGTCAGCAGCGATTCAGCCGAGTTGATCAACATCTCGACAAGGGCTCTAGTGGGCACGGGATCAAACGTTGAGATTGGGGGCTTTGTCGTCAGCGGCCCGCAGCCGAAGACCGTGCTGATTCGCGCCATAGGTCCCGCATTGGGCCAATTCGGGGTGGCAGGTCCGTTGGCCGAGCCATCGCTGAGCGTCGTGGATTCATCGGGCAACGCTGTCGGGGAAAACATCGGCTGGTCATCCAACGCCGATGCCGCTATGATCGCCTCTGAAACAGAGGCGACCGGTGCATTCGCCCTACCCTCCGGGAGCGCAGATTGCGCCCTTCTTTTGACGCTCTCCCCCGGCGCCTATACCGCTATCGTATCTGGGGTAAACGGAGCAACAGGAGTCGCGTTAGTCGAAGTCTACCAAACGCAGTAGAGGTGCCGCGTATTCGCTTGGCGTTCTCGGGCCCGGGAGCCAATGCGATTGGCGTTTTTCAATGCCTGCGCAATGCGTGGTGCGCCCCACAGTTGTCCGAGGGTGTCAAGCAGGTCGCGCAACACCAGATGAGAGCAGGTTCGCCCGGTATACCTTCGAACTGGCCTGGCTCGCAAATTCCTGTGCGATTGGATTGAGGTCACAGTGCCCTGAAGGGTTAATCCTCGGGTCGGCGCGCCTCCAGCCTTCGCCCGCACTATGAGCCGAACCAACGCCTCCAGTTATTTGGTCTCAGCAGCGGCAAAATGCAAAACAAGCCGATGCTGGTCAATCCAAGTATGACCCATCCCGTCGCGTCGTGGATCTTCCCCTCGATTGCGTCGCTGCCGTAAGCGTAAGCCCAGCCGGTGAGAAAAAGGCTACGCAGAAGGTTGGTGAAGAACGCCAAGACAAGGGAAGCGAACACGAGGGCCACCTTCTGCCACATGCGATCGAGAAACACCGCGGCCAAAAACGAGCCGGCAAACAGGCATCCGGTCAGCGACCGGATTCCCGAACATGCGTCCGCGACGCCGACCTGCCCGTGAGGCAGGATGAGCACGTTGCCCTCCTGTATCAAGGGGTAGCCAAGCAGTCCAAATATGGCGAACACCACAACCACAACCTTCCTTAGCAAAAAAAGACTCACCGCGTTCTCCACAGCCGTTACCAGGGGTGCCGAAAGGATCCAGATGAGCGCAGGAAACAGGAACAGCGCCGCGGCCCTTAGCTGAACGTCGGCCCCGATCGCCCTCCAACCCTTGGACGCCCCTCCCACCCTGCCCTCGGGCACATTGAGGAATACGATTCCGAGCAGCATCCCCGAGTATCCAACCGCCAATGCCAAAGATCCCGGTTGGCTTGAGCCGGCTCCGCCTCGGTAGACCGCACCTAGGAGAAAGATCGTCAGCCCGCCCACTAAGACAATGCCCGCTGCTGCAGCGAATAGGAGCTTCAGCCATCTCGGCATTGGGCTTGGGCCCCCTGACTTGAAGAGCGCCGTCAGCCTGGGCCAACGTTCGAGAACGACAAAAACGGCCAGGATCGGCACAAGCCAGCCGAAGGCGTAGTCCGAGCGCATCTGCCACCAGTGGATTTGGTCCACGGTGACAAACCCCGCGAACGCCAGGGCCAATGCGAGCGCCGCAAGGAAGCGGTCCGGCGCGTCCCTCCGCAGTTTCTCGACGAAATTGACCATTTCCGTGCAGAGGAAGGCCAAGCCGTTGCGCGGGCAAGCCCATTCCTTCCCACGTGGCGGATCTCTCTCGACCCAAGGGCCGGTCCACGTTTCTGATGGGGCTGTGAACGCGCCCAAGCGATTCCTAAGGCCTGGCGCCGCAATATACGGCGTTTCGAGGGGCGAGCAACGACGCACGCCGCTCGCCCGAAGCGAAGCCGCGCTCGTCACGCTCACCTTGATCCATTTGTGTTTTCTGCCATGGGCGCTCGGCACGGTGCACGCCTGGAGCCAAATAGTCAGCCTCGTGCTATCGGCCCTTGGATTTGCATTGGCCATCGGCCCGCGGCGAGACCCGGAAGGGGCGGCCTGGGGAGCGCCGCTGCTTAGGCTTGTCCGATGGCCATTCTTCTGGGCCGGACTCCTCTTGGTCGCTTACATCACTCTCCAGGCCGGGAACCCGTCGTGGAGATTCGTCTCGGACGGCCAAACTTGGAGCCTCGTTCCCCTCAAATTCGACCCCAGAATGCCCACGGGGGTGGACGCGCCCTTCACCCGCTCTAATCCATGGAGAGGTGCCATCGTCGCGGGCTCACTCTGGCTGCTTGTGTGTTCCGTGCGGATCGGGTTCCTCAGGAGGCAGAGCTTCCGGATCCTCTTCGTGGGCATGATTATCAACGCCGGCCTGCTGGCGCTTTTGGGGATGGCGCAGCAGGTGACCGGTACCGGCAGGATCTTTTGGGAATATATCCCCAGCAACGACGAATTTGCATCGAGCTTCATCTATCGTAACCACGCAGGCGCCTATTTTGACCTGATGGTGGCGTTGGCGGGCGGCCTGGCCTGGTGGCACTTCCGCAGAACTCGGCGCCTGTTGGAAACCCCCGCCCGGACCGTTTCCTTCGCATTCCTCGCCGCCTTGGTGGCCATCATGGTGATCTTCTCCGCCTCGCGCATGGCAATCTTCGTCTTTTTGGCGTTCGCTGCCCTTGTGGCGGGCAGGTTCATAGCCCATTTCTTTAGGAGGGAGGGGGACCACGAGATTCTGAATGACGTAATTGCAGTGATCGTCGCTCTTGCGAGTTGCCTGGTCATCGGCGTCATCGCGATCCGTGCCGATTCCGTATGGGGCAAATTCACCGAGTTGGCGAATGACCCGGGCGCGACCATGGGCGACCGCACCGTGGTGCGCCAGGCCGCTGCGCGGATGCTTTCCGACCATTGGCTCTTCGGATGCGGTTCGGGGAGCTTCCGCTACCTTTTTCCCCTCTACTCCCAACATTACCCCTCCATTTACCAGTTCGGGGACAGCCTAAGGAAGTACTGGGAACATGCCCATGACGACCTCCTGGAAATCCCGATCGAACTGGGCCTGGCGGGCCTTCTGGCGCCCTTTCTCGCTGTCGCTTCCGGGGTGCCGGGGCTCCTGCGGAGGCGTTTCTGGCGCAATCCCGTGTCATTCTGCCTGATTGCGGGCTGCGTGCTCACGGTCGTGCATGCATGGCTTGACTTTGTCTTCCAATGCCCTGCGGTCCTTCTAACTTGGAGCGTCCTGCTTGTATGCGCGACCCGCTGGACAGAGCTCGACACGCTAGTCGCCAAGCGCCGGATCAATCCGCAAACGGTGAGTATTCTGGCACCAGGCGGCGCATCGCGCGCTTGATCTCCTGTGCGCTGCCCGCCGAAGCCGCGGCCTCCATCTGGGAATGCCACACCACAGCGTCCCCGAGGCCCTGGTCGCTCCGAAGCTTGAAGATCCTGGGATGTTCCGTGAGCTCGTGGCTCTCCTCCGTGTGCCGTAGCTCCTCGAAGAGCTTCTCGCCCGGCCGGATGCCGGTAATCTGTATCTCGATGTCGACATCGGGCTTGTAGCCGCTCAGCTCGATCATCTGGCGGGCCAGGTCGATGATCTTCATGGGCCTGCCCATATCGAGGATGAAGAGCTGGCCGCCGCGCCCCATGGTCGCCGTCTGGAGGACAAGGCCCACCGCCTCGGGGATCGTCATGAA
>PLXR01000056.1:68419-73444 GCA_003151495.1 Opitutaceae bacterium | reverse complement strand
GAGTGGGACGACAAGATCCCCTCGTTCGACGAGGTGCACAACGAGGCCCTCAAGGCGAACGAGTTCATCGCCGGTGCGAAGAAGGCGGTGGTGTGAAGAGGCCGCCCAAGCACGCGCCCGCGAGGATCGCCTCGACCTCCGACCTCCGGCTGTTCCAGAGGATGATGGCGACCGCGGTGACCCGGCCGATGACGGCCGGCGACGGGCTCCAGTCCAGGTGGATCGACGGGCGCGCGATGGCGAGCGTCGCCTCCGAGTTCGTCAAGCCCAACGACAGGCTGAGCTCCTTCGAGCGCCTTGAACTCTACAACCAGATGTACTGGTTCCGGCTGTTCAACGCGATCCAGGACGACTGCCCGGGGCTGCGCGCCGCGCTGGGGGAGCGCGCCTTCATGCGCCTCGCCCGCGCCTACCTTGCCAGGTGCCCCTCCCGGTCGTTCACGCTGCGCGACCTGTGCTCGCGGCTCGCCGGGTTCATCCGGGAGAACCCGAGGTTCACCGCCCCGAGGACCGCCCTTGCCGTGGAGATCGCCCGGTTCGAATGGGCGCAGACCGTGGCCTTTGACGAGGGGTCGAGGCCCGTGCTGGACGCGGAGGGCCTCGCGGGGACGCCGCCGGCCCGGCTCCGCCTGGGCCTCCAGCCCTACCTCACGCTCCTCGACCTCCGCCACCCGATCGACACCTTCGTCATCTCGGTGAAGCGCCGCGAGGTGATGCGCTCCGAGGCGAGCAACACGCCCGACTCGAGCGCGGCAGCCCGCCGCGCAGCCCGCCGGCCCGCGCTTCCGCGGCCATCGCGCACGTTCGTCGCGGTCCACCGGCACAACAACCGCCTCTTTTACAAGCGCCTCAACCCCGCCGCATTCCGCATCCTCGAGGCCCTTCGCGGGGGCGGGACGCTCTCCCGGGCGATCGCCGCGGCGGGACCCGGGGTCAGGCCGGCCCAGGTCCGCGCGTGGTTCACCACGTGGATGGCCCTCGGCTGGTTCTGCGCCCGCGGGAACAAGGGCCGCGCCGCCGCTTGAACCCGCAACCCCAGGCCGGCCAGGCCAGAACCCAACCCCTATGAAACTCCTGTCCAGGATCCACGCCCTCCTCGCCGCCGCGGGCAGCGTCCTCCAGAGCCCGCTCCTCCTCGTCATCCGCCTCTACTGGGGCTGGCAGTTCATCGGCACCGGCTGGGGCAAGCTCCACAGGCTCGACCAGGTGGCGAAGTATTTCGAGAGCCTCAACATTCCGGCGCCGCATCTGAACGCGATCATGGCCGCCTCGACCGAGACGCTGTGCGGACTCCTCCTCATGCTCGGCCTCTTCTCCCGCTTCGCCTCGCTCGCCCTGATCGGGGTGATGTGCGTCGCCTATTCCACGGCGGAGAAGGAGGCGCTCCACGCGATCTTCAGCGACACCGACAAGTTCCTTGCCGCCACGCCGTTCCTCTTCCTCTACGCGGCCGTGCTGGTGTTCGCATTCGGCCCGGGGAAGCTCTCGGTCGACGCGCTCATCGGCGCCGACAAGAAGAATTGACGGGCTGCGGGGGTGCCGCCCCGGACATCAACCCCGCGGGTTGCAGATGTCCTCGTAGGCGTAGGCGAAGGCGCCGCCAATCAGCGGCAGGGCGACGAATATCCCCACGCCCAGGGCCGCGAATCCTAGAAGCACGAAGGGAATGCTGAGCAGGAGCAGGCCGAACACCCGCCACCACTGGCGCGTGACGGCCTTGCGGCTCCTCTCCATCGCCTCCCAGAAGCCCAGCCCCCTGTCGACGGCGAGGATGGGCGTGAACGAGTAGGCGACCGCGAGGTAGATCCCGGGCAGGAGAAGGCAGAACATGCCGACCGTGATAAAAATGGACATCAGGAGCCCGGCGACCAGAAGGCTGAGGAAGGCCTTCGTGAACCCTGCGAACGCGTCGCCGACCGTGGTCGGCTGGCCGCGGATCCTGAGCAGGATGAAATAATAGTACCCCCCGCTGATGATGCCCCCGAAGAGGGGGGAAACGAAGAAGAGGCCCGAGTACTGGGAATACCCGAGGCAAGCGTAGAGGAGCCCGACCAGCACGCTAACCCCCACCAGGGGCCAGAAATTGGCCTTGAGGAGGTTCCAGCTCCGCTCGTAGCAGCCGATGATGTCGATCGGGCGCGCGCCCATGCCGGACGGGGCTGCCGCCGGGGCCGCGCCGCCGCCGGACGGCGCGGTGCCGGTGATCTCGGGGAAGTCGGCGACGGTCCTCCAGGTGTCGCCGCCCGCATCCTTGATCTTGGTGTCGAGGTTGGCCCGGCCTGCGGCGATCCAGGAGCGGACCTGCTCGGCGGTCACCGGACCGTACTCCCTTCCGTCCCCGCCGATGATCGTGTACATGGTGCGGATACCACCAGCGCGCGGGGTCCGCGTCAACCGCTCCCGGTCGGGTCCCTGCTACTGCCTCGGGGAGGCGCCCGCGGCGCGGGCGACGGCCTGGCGGGCGAGGACGCAGTCGTAGCGCGCCTGCAGGCGGCCCAGCTCGGCCGCCCGGACGGAGCTCTGTGCGTCCAGCAGCTCGAAGTTCGTGATGACGCCGTTGGAATAGCGGGTCTGCGCCAGCGCCAGGGCCTCCGTCGCCTGGTCGACCAGGGCGTCCGCGTTTCCGAGCCTCGCCCGGGCGGCGTTCAGGTCGGCGTACGCGTCGGCGACCTCCGTCGTGATCGTCTCGCCGAGCTCCCTCTCCCTCGCCTGGGCCGACCGCAGGCCGGCGCCGGCCTCCAGGCGCTCGCCCTGGATCCTCCTCCCCGTGAAAATCGGCACCTGGAGCGACAGCCCCGCCGTGACGTACCCCCGGTTGTCATAGAGGGCGGGGACCACGCCGTTCTCCATCCCGCCGGTGACCTGCGCGGCAAGCGTCGGGCGGTTGCCCCGGTCGGCGGAATCGAGCCTGTACCGGGAGGTCTGCTCGTCGTCGCGGGCCACCTTCATCTCCGGCCGGTTCGCAAGTCCGTCGGCGATCGCGGCGGACTCGGCGATCGGCGCCGCGCCCGCGTCGAACTCCCCGACGAGCTCGAGCGGGGTGGCGGGATCCCTGCCCAGGAGCTGGCGGAGGCCGTTCTCCTGCTTCTCGAGCGACGCGAGCGTGTCGGTGAGGTGGTTCCTCGCATTCGCGAGCCGGACCTGGGTGGTGAGCACGTCGAACTTCGTCGCGCTCCCGGCGTCGAACTTCCTCTGCGCGATGCGCAGGGCCTCGTCGAGCGCGCCTATCTCCTCCCGTGCGACGGCTGCCGAGTCGCGCAGCAGGAGCACGCCGTAGAACGACTGGATGGTCTGGTAGCCGAGCTGGTGCCTGGCCTCCTCCAGGGCGTCCTGGGCCGCGATCTGGCCCGAGCGCGCCATGTCGACCAGCCTGTCCGTGCGGCCGAAGTCGGTGAGAAGCTGCCTTGCCGTGACGCCCACGTTGTAGGCGTCCTGGACGTTCTCGTAGATCGCGCCGCTCGGCCCGCCCGGGATCCGGATGGCGACGTAGGGGCGCAGGGAGCTGTAGGTGTACCCGGCCTGCCCGGTCACCTGGGGCATGCGGGCCGAGCCGGCCTGCATCGTGCGCGCGCGCGCGGCGTCGACCGCGGAACGCGCGGCGTCCATCGTCGGGTAGCGGGCGACGACCGCCTCGACGGCCTGGTCAAGCGTGAGCGGGCCGGATGCGGTGCCCTCGGAGCGGGCCGTGGATGCGACGCAGGAAAGGACCAGTAGGAATGCGCCTTTGATTTTCATGGGAGTGACGGTGGAAGGGGGGTGTGGGTCAGTGCGCCTCGCCCGCCGCGGCCGCAGCCCCCTTGGGCAGGGAGCCCGGTCGGCCCGCAAAGAGGATCAGGGGCACGCATGCCAGGGATAGGAAACCCACAAATCGGAAGGCGTCGATATAACTGAGCAGGTAGGACTGCTGCTGGACGGTCGCGTCCAGGAGGCCGAGGGCCCGGTGCGGGGCCTCCCAGGCCGTCGAGCCCTTCGCAAGCATCGCGCGCGTGAGCTGGCCGAGGCGGCCCTCGGTGGCGGGGTCGCCGGCGACCAGCCGGGTGACGAGGCTCAGGCGGTGGGCGGCGGCTCGGTGGTCCAGGAAGGTGTTGATGAACGCTATACCGAAGGAGCCGCCCATCTGGCGCATCATGTTGTTGAGCGCGACCCCCTGGGGGATGTCCCGGGCATGGAGCCCGGACACGGCAAGCTGGGTGAGGGGGATGGTCACCAGGCTCAGGCCGACCGCGCGCAGGATGATGGGCCAGAAGAAGTCCCCGGACTCGGCGGTGAGGTCCAGCCTCGAGAGCTGCAGCGCAAAGATGGAGACGATCCCGAATCCGATGATCACCATGAACTGGGGCGGGAACCCCTTCATGAGGAGCCTTCCCATAACGGGCAGGAAGACGACGGCGACAATTGTCCCCGGCAGGAAGAGCATCCCGGTCTTCATGGCCGTGTACCCGAGCAGGCGCTGCGTGAACACCGGGACGATGAAGACCGTCGCGAAGAGGGCGAATCCCAGGACGAACGTGAGGCTCGCGGCGATGGCCAGCCTTCGGCTCTTCAGCACGCGCAGGTCGACCACGGGATGGTCGGCCACGAGCTCGCGCACGATGAACGAGACGAGCGAGACCGCGGCGAGCGCGGTGAGGACCACGATGTACCTCTTTGAAAACCAGTCCTCGGACTCACCCCTCTCGAGCACCGTCTGGAGCGCGCCGAGCCCGACGATCAGGAGGCCTATGCCGGGCCAGTCTATGGTCTCGGCGTTGCGCGCGTGGTCGGGCTCCTTCACGAAGGCCCACGACAGGAGGGCCGCGCACAGGCCGATCGGCAGGTTGATGTAGAATATCCAGGGCCACGAGTAGTGGTCGATGATCCAGCCGCCGACCGTCGGGCCGATCGTCGGGCCCACGAAGATCCCGACGGCGAACAGCGAGGCGGCGAACCCGCGCTGGGCCACCGTGTAGGTCTCGAATAGGATCGCCTGGGACGTTGACAGGAGGGCGCCGCCCCCGATGCCCTGGATGAAGCGGAAGGCGACGA
>PLXR01000056.1:0-68397 GCA_003151495.1 Opitutaceae bacterium | reverse complement strand
CCGCTCATGTCGTTGAGCGCCACGTTGACGATGGACGTGTCGATCAGCTCGATGATCGCGGCGGCGACCACCGTGATCGTGATGATCAGCTTTCGCAGTCCTTGCTCGGCCATGGCGATCCGGGGGGGCTCAGTCCCGCACCCGCACCGTCGCGTCGACGCTCATCCCCGGGCGGAGCGGGTGGTCCGCGTCGGGCGCCTGGGTGAGCACGATCTTCACGGGCACGCGCTGGGTGACCTTGACGAAGTTGCCCGTGGAATTGTCGGGGGGCAGGAGGGCGAACCGGGCGCCGGTGGCGCCGGAGATCGACTCGATCCTGCCGTGGAGGACCGCGCCGGGGAAGCTGTCTGCCTCGATCTCCACTTCCTGGCCGGGCCTCATGCGGGTGAGCTGCGTCTCCTTGAAGTTGGCGACGACCCAGACCTCCGACTCGGAGGCGACGGAGAGGAGCGTCTGTCCGGACTGGATGTACTGCCCGGGCTCGACGCTCTTCCTGGAGACCAGCCCGGCTATCGGGGCGGTGACGGAGCAGTAGGAGCGCTGGAGGCGCGCATAGTCGAGGTCCGAGGCCTTCTCCGCGGCCTCGGTCTGGGACGCGGCCACGCGGGCGGACGCGACGGAGACCTGGGCGGCGGCGGTCGCCACCTCGCTGCGGACCGCCTCGAGCTGGGCCGCTGCCGTGTCGGCCGCGGCCTGCGTGTCGGCGACCTGGCTCTCGGTGATCGCGCCCGTCTTTGAGAGGCGGATGTCGCGCGCGAGGTCGCTCGCGGCCTTGCGCTGGCGGACGAGCGCGGTCTCGACGTTGGCGGCCGCGGTTGCCGAGGAGGCCCGGGTGCTGGTGAGCGCGGCCTCGGAGGTCGCCTTCGCGGCGAGCGCATTCTGGAGCGCGGCCTCGGCGCCGGCCACCCTCAGGTCAAGCTCCCTGGGGTCGATTTCAAGGAGCTCCTGGCCCTGGGAGACGCGCTGGTTGTCCGCGACAAGGACCTTCAGGACGTATCCCGAGACCCGGGGAAGGACGGGGCTGATGTGCCCCTCGGCCTGGGCGTCGTCGGTCTCCTCATGCGACATCGCGAAGTTCCAGCGGGCGACGCCATAGAACAGGCCCACGGCCGCCGCGACCGCGCCGAGGACGCCGACCACGACTTGGCGCGACACGGCCCCGGATCTGGGCTTCTTCACGGGTGCAGGGGTGGCTTCTGGGAGGGCTTTGGGCATGGCGTAAAAGGATGATTAGGCACCTAATCATCTAGAATTGCAAGCCCCCGATGCGGAAATCCCGGCGGATTTTCGCAACCCTCCAGCGTCCCGGCCGGGGCCTAAACTTCGTCTAAGCAATTGATGGGCAATTCAATCCAAGATCCCCTGGCCAGGTTTCCCAGCTCGAGGCTGCCGAACCGGATGCGGTCGAGCTCGGCAACCGAGCAGCCCTGGCTGGCGAACATCCGCCGCACCTGATGGTAGCGTCCCTCGGTCAGGACCACCTCCGCGCGCCGGTCCCCAAGCAGACGCAGTTGGGCGGGGGCGCACGCCCTCTCCTCTCCCGGCAGGACCAGGGAGCCCCCGGCGAACACCCCCTCAATCCCGGCGGGCGGGTCTCGGTCGAGGAGCGCACGGTACACCTTGGGCACCTTGTGTTTCGGCGAGGTCAGCCGGTGCACGAGGGCGCTGACGTCGGTCAGGAGCAGGAGCCCCGTCGTCTCCTTGTCGAGGCGGCCGATGGTGGTGACAGCCGGGTTGCGGCGCCTCCAGCGCGGCGGAAGCAGGTCGTAGACGCTCGGGCCCTCCGCCGGGTCGTGGGAACACACCCTGCCGGCGGGCTTGTTCAGGAGAATGAGGAGCTCCCCGGGGTGGTCGGGAGGCTCCCCGTCAATCCGGACCTCCCCGGGCTCGACCCGGGCCCCGGGATCCGTCTGCGGCGCCCCGCGGACCGTGACCCGCCCGGCCTCCACCCAGTCGCGCACCTCCCGCCGGGACCCATAGCCCAGGCTTGCAAGGAGTTGGTCCAGGCGGCGCATCATGCGTCCGATTGGGGCACTTTCGGGGCTCCAGATCAACCAAGGGCTGGGAAGCCAATCCGACGATTCTCCAAGAATAGACTCGGCAACCCGCCCCGCATTTGGGATGTCTTAAGTTTACGACCACTTATGGCAGTCTGGGAATATAAGGTAATCTCGAGCGGCAAGGGGGGCTTCGCCTCGCCCGCGCTGATGGAATCGTTTCTGAACCAACTCGGGACGGAGGAGTGGGAGATCGTCGAGTTCCGCGGGCAGCCTGACAACCCGCTGGCCTTCTCCGGGCTCGCGAGGCGCCCGACCCAGCGCGACTGGACGCTCGGCGACGCCGCCGCGGCGGCCGCCCGCGTGGAGGCGGACAAGCTCCGCGTGGAATTCGAGGCGAAGTTCAAGAGCGCCACGGCGACCTCGCCGGCCGACCCGGCCGAGGCTCCGGTCCCCGTGGACAACGAGGCCCTGCGCGAGCACGACGGCCTCAGGCGCCTGCGCGACACCGATCGCGACGGGGATCCCGACGCCCCGAACGAGGAGGCCCCCGAGGACGATTGGGACAAGCTTGGGACCGAGGACGAGGTGCCCACGTTCTTCGAGGCGATGCGCCCCCACCTTCGCAGGAACCAGCGCGGCCCGGGCTTCTCCGTCGGGGTCGACTACCTTGCCAAGAAGTGGGACATCTCCGAGTCGGAGGTCATCGGGGCCCTCAAGGAGTGCGGGCTGGACGTCCCGGACGACGAGGATGCCAAGGTCACCTACGTGGACTACGACGGGGACCTCTACTGGGTTAACATCAACCGCAGGGGCGAGCTTTGGATCAACACGAAGGAGAAGTCCCGGCCGGTCTTCAGGACCGTCCAGGCGACGAAGATCGAGCCCACCGAGGAGGAGGTGAAGCAGCCGGAGCCCGAGAGGCGCCCGGAGAGGCACTCCGAGCGGCACCACGAGGAGCGCAGGCAGGGCTCGAGGAAGCACGAGGCGGAGCCCGAGTCGGGTGCCGCCCAGGCGGCGCTTCCGGAGGGTTCCGCGCTCCTGGACCGGATCCGGCCCCTGATGCGCAAGAACCGCCGCGAGCCGGGCGGCTCGGGCAGCATGAGCTTCCTCTCGCGCGCCATGAAGTGCAGCGAGTCCGCGCTCGTCGGGGCCTTCACGGCGATGGGCCTGAACGCCCAGTCCCCGGCCGGCGAGCCGCCGGTCTTCGCAGACATCGGGGATGAGACCTGGTGGCTCAACACGGACAACCGGGGCGGGATCTGGATCAACGCGCGCGAAAAGGGCGGGGAATCGGCCGGCGAGCAGGCGCCCAGGGGCGACCCGTCCGCGGCGGCCCCCGCGCCGGGCAATGTCTTTGCGGCGGTCAGGCTCCTCCTGAAGGAGACGCGCACCGGCTCGGTGGCGGCCCCCGTGGACCGCCTCGCCGGCGAGCTCGGGAAGCCGGTCGAGGAGTTCCTCTCCGCGCTCACGTCCTCGGGGCTCAGGGTGCCGGAGAAGACCCGCGAGAAGCCGGTGTTCGCCGAGCACGCGGGCGAGATCTTCTGGCTCAACCTCAACGGGAAGGGCGAGCTCTGGCTCAACGCCAAGGCGTCAAAGTATTCCGACGACGACGGCGACCCGAAGGGCCGCCGCCCCCGCCCGAAGAAGAAGGCCTCCGAGGCCGGCGGCGAGACGGAGGCCCCGGCGGGGGCGCCTGCATCCGAGGCGTCGGCTCCCGAGGCGCCTGAACAGCCAGCGTCCTAGGCCCGGGCCCTGCGCCCCGCGGCGACCGCCTCGGCAAGGGAGGCGATGAGGGGTTCGGTCTTTTCCCAGGAAAGGCACGGGTCGGTCACGCTCCGGCCGCGGACAAGCGGCGCCGCGCGGTAGTCCTGGGACCCGCCCACCAGGTTGCTCTCGATCATGACCGCGGCAACGGTGCGCTCGCCCGACGAGACCCTGCCCGCGATGTCCGCAGCCACCGCCGACTGGCGGTCCGCGTCCCCCTTCCAGCTGTTCGCGTGGCTCAGGTCGACCATCAGATGGGGGGGCAGGCCGTGCCTCGCGAGGAGCGCGGCGGCCAGGGCGACGTCCGCGGCGGAGAAGTTCGGGCCGTGCGACCCGCCGCGCAGGACCAGGTGCGTGTCCTCGTTGCCCGTGGTCTGCATGCACGCCGGCGTGCCGTCGTGCGCGAGCGTCGGGAACCAGTGGGGGTGGCGCGCCGAGCGGATCGCGTCGACCGCGACCTGCACGTTCCCGTCCGTCCTGTTCTTGAATCCCACGGGCATCGAGAGGCCGGAGGCCAGCTCCCTGTGGATCTGGCTCTCCACGGTCCGGGCCCCGATCGCCCCCCAGCTCACCAGGTCGGCGTAATACTGGCCGAACGTCGTCTCGAGGAACTCGGTTCCGACCGGCAGCCCCAGGGCGCCGATGTCGACCAGGAGCCTGCGCGCGATGCGCAGCCCCCTGTTGATCTGGAAGGTCTCGTCCAGGCCCGGGTCGTTGATCAGGCCCTTCCAGCCGACGACCGTCCGCGGCTTCTCAAAGTAGACGCGCATCGCGACCAGCAGCTCGCCCGCATGGCGCTCCGACGCGGCCCTGAGGAGGGCGGCGTATTCCAGGGCGGCGTCCGGGTCATGGATCGAGCACGGCCCCGCGAGGACCAGGAGCCGGTCGTCCCTCCCCGCCATGATTGACGCGATCTCGGCGCGCGAGCGCGAGATCCGGGCCGCCCCCTTCTCGTCGAGGGGGAACTCCGCCTCGACGGCCGCGGGTGCCGGCAGCGACCTTGTCGCCCGGATGCGGAGGTCTGAGGTGGGGGAATGCATCCCGGACGTCCCTTCGGCGCGCCCGGTTCAGGCGCCCAGGAGCGAGCGGGCCTGGACGACCGTCGGGTGCCGGCTGAGCAGGACCTCGGAGAGGTTGGGGGCGAGCCCTAGCGCCGATGCCCTGAGGCGGAGCGAGACCCACGCAAGCGAAGAGGCGGGCGGGCTGAACGCGTGCTGCGCGAGGGAGTCGAATATCGGCGAGAGCGGCGCGAGCAGCTCCTTCGTCTGGAGGTTCTTCTCCACCAGGAACAGCCCAAGGAGCGCGCCGAGCGAATCCAGCCAGATCGTCGGGCTCGACTGGGGCGAGTACGGGATCCCCGATCCCTCGGGGTAGGGCGCCCATTCCATGAACGTCCGGATGAACTCGTGGAGCTTCGCGAGCTCCGCGTCGGCCGTCGCCGCGGTCCAGCGGACCGTGAACTGCTTGCGCTCGCGCATCTTCTTCACCTCCCAGACCGTCATGATGAGCACGAACTCGGCGTTCTCGCGCTTGAGGGATCCCGTGAAGACGTAGTCGAGGCCGTCCGTCGCCGATTCGGCGAGCTTCTTGAGATTCTCGACCGTCCAGTCCGTGGCGAAGATCGCCGGCCGCTTCGGGCCCTTCCCCCCCTGGATGCAGCCGAGCGCCGCGATCGACGAGTAGAGGGGCGAGAAATAGAACGTCTCCGCGAACCAGACGGGAATCGCGCGGGACAGGCGGCCGAGCTCGTCCTCGGGGAGCTTCGAGGCCTCCTCGGGGTCGACGTACGCCTTCGGGAGCGAGAGCTGCGCGAACCCCACGCGGCGGAGCTTCCCCTCCTTCTTCGGGAGGATGCCCTCGACGGACTCGAGGCCGTAGGCCCAGACCGGCCGGCTGAGCGTCACGAGGGCGACGCTCACCGGGATGTCCTCGACGTATGCGGCCTGGTCCGCGGCCTGGGGCGCGAACGCAGGGATCCCCTGCACGACGCCGTGGCTGATCAGCTCGGCGACCGCGTTGGAGAACCCGTTGAGGCGGTCCTCGAGCTCGGGGCGCCTGAGCGAGAAGAGGATGTCGAGGACGTGCCGCGCGGCGTCGGGGTTGCGGACCGCGAGGTAGGCCTGGACCAGGTTGATCCCGGTGGCCGGGCCGTGGCGCAGGGCGTCATAGCGCGGGGCGACCAGCTCGATGATCTGCGGGATGTGGCCGGTCGAGCCGAGGTCGCCCGAGATCGTCACCAGCACGTCCGCGCGGTCCCCCGCGACGGCGAGGACCTCCTCGTAGACGGCCATGGCGCCGGCGAGGTCCTTGGCGTCGAGCTTCTCGCGGGCCGCCAGCAGCCTCGGCGCGACGCCGGCGACCGACGGGTCAAGCGGCGTCGCCGCCTCGTGCCCGTTGGACGGGGGCGGGGCGGGGGGTTTGCCGGCCAGGCGGTCGAAGAATCCCATGGAGGCGAGCAAAGCGACCCGGACGCCCGTGGCGAACAGAATTGGAGGAAGGGGGCCGCCCCCCCGGGGGGGCAATTCCTCGTTTGACCGGCAAATCCACACCCTGTTACCTGACCCCTCCTCCCATGAACCGGGTCCACATCAAGACCTACGGATGCCAGATGAACGAACGCGACAGCGAGGCGGTCGCGGCGATGCTTCGCGCCCGGGGCTACAGGATCGTGGAGAGCGAGGACGATTGCGACGTGCTCCTGCTCAACACCTGCAGCGTCCGCGACGCGGCGGAGCAGAAGGCCATCGGCAAGGCCGGCTACGCCCTCTCGCGCAAGAGGCACAGCCCGGACTTCGTCCTGGGCATCCTCGGCTGCATGGCGCAGAACCGGGGAGCCGAGCTCCTCGACCGCCTGCCCGACGTGGACCTGATCGTCGGCACCCAGAAGTTCCACAGGGTGCCGGACTACCTCGACAACCTGCGTGCGGCCAGGGACTCGGGCGTCCCGCTCGGGGAGGCGATCGTCGACACCGCGGAGGAGGCCGGCTCCCAGAACACGATCCGCGACCACGTGGAGGGGCCCGAGCGCAAGGTGTGCGCCTTCGTCTCGATCCAGCAGGGGTGCAACATGGACTGCGCGTTCTGCATCGTCCCGACGACGCGGGGCGACGAGAGGTCGCGCCCGATGGACGACATCGTCCGAGAGTGCGAGGAGGTGGTCTCCCGCGGGGCCCGCGAGGTCACGCTTCTCGGGCAGATCGTGACCAGCTACGGCCGCCGCGACTACCCCCACACGGGGGGCGTGTCCCCCTTCGTCCAGCTGCTGGAGCGCGTGCACGCGATCCCCGGGCTGGAGAGGATACGCTTCACGTCGCCGCACCCGCGCGGCTTCAGGCAGGACCTTGCCGACGCCTTCGGGCGGCTCCCCAAGCTCGGGGAGCACGTCCACCTCCCCGTCCAGTCGGGGAGCGACAGGATCCTCCGGGCGATGAAGAGGCCCTACACGCGGGACCGGTACCTCGAGATCGTCGCCTCCCTCCGCGCCGCGAGGCCGTCCCTGGCGTTCTCGACCGACATCATCGTGGGGTTCCCCGGGGAGACCGACGAGGACTTCGAGGACACGCGCAGGCTCTGCGAGGCGGTCGACTACGACATGGCCTACATCTTCAAGTACTCGGTCCGCACCGGGACCCCGGCGGCGACGATGCCGGGCCAGGTGCCCGCCGAGGTCAGGGAGGAGCGCAACCGGGTCCTCCTGGAGGAGCTCGGAAGGGGCTCGCTAAGGCGGAGCCAGGCGCTCGTCGGGACCGTCCAGGAGGTCCTGGTCGAGGGGGCCGACAAGACGGGCGAGCGGTTCATGGGCAGGACGCGGGGCAACCGCGTCACGGTCCTGGAGGCGGCGCCCCGCCTGGTGGGCGCCCTTGTGCCGGTCGAGGTGACCCGGGCGAGCGTCAGCACGCTCTACGGCAGCCTCGTCGCCGCCGGCTTGCAATCCCCGCTGGGCGCGGCGTCACTCTGAACCCGGAAACCCCATGTCGCTATTTGCAGCCTCACTCGTCCCCGGACTCATCCTCGTGGCCCTTGGCCTGCCGCTCCTGGCCGGCCTGCCGGGGGTCAGGTCGGCGCTCCTCGCGTTCCCGAGGTCGGCCGCCGCGGGCTACGTCGTGTTCGGGGCCGCATCCGCGTGGTTCCTCTACAACATCCTGCACCTTTCAAACGCCGACTTCGGGGAGTACCGGAACTACCTCTTCGTCGGCTTCGCGGTCGTGGCGGTCCTCTCATTCAAGTGCGTGCCCGACTTCCTCGGCGTCCGGGGCGCGAGCGCGCTCGTGCTGATCGGGGCCGCCCCCTTCCTCCAGGCGGCGTACATGGAGTACGGGCGCCCGGCCCGCCTCTTCATGGTGTCCTTTGTCTACGTCGCGATCGCGCTCGCGATCTGGCTCGGCGCGCAGCCGTGGAGGCTGCGCGACTTCCTCGGCTGGCTCTTCGCCCGGCCCGCGAGGTCGCGGGGCCTCGGCGGGCTGATGTTCGCCTACGGCCTCCTCCTGTGCGGGGCGGCTTTCAACCTTCGATGACCCCTGACCCCAGCCCTCGGGGCGGCGCGAGGGACCCCGTCCTGCTGGTCCTCGCGGGTCCCGCGGGATCGGGGAAGAGCACGCTGTGCGACCGGCTGGTCGCGGCGGACCCCGGGTTCACCCGCGTCGTCACGAGCACCACGCGCGCGCCGCGCGAGGGCGAGGTCGACGGGGTCCACTACCACTTCTTCACGCCGGCGCAGTTTGACGCCAAGGTCGCCGCCGGGGAATTCCTCGAGTGGGCCTGGGTGCACGGTGACCGGCGCTACGGGACCCTCTCCTCGAGCGTCCTCGGGCCGCTCCTCCTCGGGAAGAGCCTTGTGCTGAGCATCGACGTCCAGGGGGTGGAGAGCCTTCGCCGCCTCGCGGCGAAGAACCCGTTCCTCGCCCGGGCGATGGCGACCGTGTTCATCGTGGTCGACCACGACCGGCTGCTCTCGCGGATGCGGGGCCGGGGCAAGGACGACGAGGCCGAGATCGCCCGGCGGATGGCCACCGCGGAGGCGGAGCTCCTCCAGGCGCGCACGTTCGACCACAGGATCGAGAGCAGGTCCCGCGACGAGGACTTCGCGTCCCTCGTGGCCATCCTTGCACGCGTGCGGGGCGGGCCGGCCTAGCCGCCGATGTAGCTCATCTCGACCTTNNGCGGGCCTTGCCGGCGGCGAGCAGCTCGGCCCTCTCGTCGCTGTAGCGGTCGGCCCGCGCCCCCCAGATCCCCCCAAGGAAGCCCGTCAGCTCGGCGTCGCTGGACCCCGCCCTGACCCGGGCCAGCACGTCGTGTCCGGCCGAGGCGAAGAGGCACGTGAAGAGCTTCCCGTCGGCCGAGAGCCGCGCCCGGTGGCAGTCCCTGCAGAAGGGCTCCGTCACCGAGCTCACGACGCCAATCTCCCCCCGCCCGTCCCGGTAGCGGTAGCGGGCGGCCACCTCCCCCCTGTAGGCGGGCGCCGCGGGCTCGAGGGGCCATTCGGCCGAGATCCGCTCCACCACCTCCCTCGCGGGCACGACCTGGGTGTCCGACCAGTGGTTCGTGTTTCCCACGTCCATGTACTCGATGAACCGGAGCGTATGGCCGCGCTCCCTGAAGTACGCGCACAGGGGGATGATCTCGGCGTCGTTCACCCCCCTCTGCAGGACGCAGTTGACCTTGATGGGGAAGCCCTCGGCCGCGGCCGCGTCGATGCCGCCCAGCACCCGGGCGACATCGAACCCCAGCCCGTTCATGAGTCCCGCCGTCCCCGCGTTGAGGGAGTCCACCGAGACGTTCAGCCGGTCGAGTCCCGCGGCCCTGAGCGCCTTGGCCTGCCTTCCCAGGAACCACCCGTTCGTCGTGAGCGAGACGTCCCGCACCCCCATGTCCTTGACGGCCCGGATGATCCCGGGCAGGTCGCCCCTGAGCAGCGGCTCACCCCCGGTCAGCCGGACCTTCTCGACCCCGATTCGCACGAAGGCGGCGACGATCCTCAGGAGCTCGCCCGGGCCCATGAGCCTCTCCTGCGCCAGGAAGGGATGGTCGGGGCCGAAAGCCTCCCTCGGCATGCAGTAGGGGCACCTGAAGTTGCAACGGTCCGTCACCGAAACGCGCAGGTCCCGCACGGGGCGTCCAAGGGTGTCGCGGGTTCCGGGCATGTAGTAGCCCAGAAAAGCACAAAACGTTATTTTCGCCAGTAGGGATTTGTGTGCTATCCTCGGGGCGTGCTTACACCCGAAGGCGCAGAAAGGCTCATCCTGGAGGCGATCCCGCTCTTCCACAGGGAGGACTGCGCGATCGCGGAGGCCCACGGCAGGGTGCTGCGGGGCGACCTGAGGGCCGACCGGGACCTCCCGCCCTTCGACCGGGTGACGATGGACGGATTCGCGCTCCGCTCGGCCTCGCGGGCGCGGGGAGTCGGGCGGTTCAGGATCGAGGCAACCCGGGCCGCGGGGATGGTGCCGGTCGCCCTCGGGCCGGCCGACGACGCCTGCGTGGAGGTCATGACCGGGTCCGTCCTCCCGGAGGGCGCGGACTGCGTGGTGCCCTACGAGGACGCCACCCGGCTGGGGGACTGGGTGGAGGTCCTTCCCGCCGCGGAGCCCGCGGCGCCGGGCCGCAACGTCCACCGCCGCGGATCGGACCATGCCAAGGGCGACGTGATCCTCTGCGCGGGAGTCCGCCTCACGGGGCGCGAGATAGCGGTTGCGGCCGCGTGCGGCCACCCCGCGCTGACGGTGACCCATTCCCCCAAGATCGCCGTCATCTCGACGGGCGACGAGCTCGTCGAGGTCGACTCGCTCGTCGCGCCCCACCAGATGCGCCGCAGCAACGACCACGCCCTGCGGGCCGCCCTCATCGCCGCGGGCTATCCGCGGGCCGACCGGTTCCACCTGCGCGACGTCCGGCACGAGATCGAGCACATGCTCTGGCACGTCCTTGCCGAGTACGACGTGGTGCTGATCACGGGCGGCGTCTCGAAGGGGAAGTTCGACTTCCTGCCGTCGGAGCTCGGCAGGCAGGGCGTGAAGAAGGTCTTCCAGGGTGTCGCGCAGCGCCCCGGCAAGCCGTTCTGGTTCGGCCTTAGCGGCAGGATGACCCCCGTGTTCGCGCTGCCCGGGAATCCCGTCTCCGCCTACACGTGCCTCCACCGGTACGTGCTGCCCGCGCTGGACCACGCGAGCGGGCTCGCCCTGCGCACGCCCCTCCTTGCCGCGCTTTCCGAGGGGTTCGCGTTCAAGCCCAAGCTCGCGTGCCTCCTGCCGGTGCGCCTCGCGAGCGGCCCCCGCGCGGAGCTGCTGGCGACTCCCTGCGCCACGAACTCGTCGGGGGATTTCGCGGGCCTGGTGGGCACGGACGGCTTCGTGGAGCTGCCCGCGGCGATCGACGAGTTTCCGGCGGGCTACGTGGCGCCGTACCGGGCGTGGGTCTGACCCGCCCCGCTGCAGGGTTGCGGTCGGGACCCCCGCGGGGCACATTTCGCCGACCCTGATGCCCCCCAAGAGCAGACTCTCCCACATAGACGCCCGCAACCTTCCCCAGATGGTCGACGTGGGCGGGAAGCGCGTCACGGCCCGCACCGCGGTGGCGGTGGCCGTGGTCGTCCTCCCCCGGGCGCTCGCCCGTCTGCTGGAGGGCGGCGAGATCCGGACCCCCAAGGGCCCGATCTTCCAGCTCGCGATCCTCGCCGGGATCATGGGAGCGAAGCGCACGTCGGGCCTTATCCCGCTCTGCCACCCGATCGCGCTCGACGACTGCAGGGTCGAGATCAAGGCGCGGAGGCCGGGCGCCGACGGGTCGGCGGAGGTCGAGGTGCGCTGCCGCGCGTCGACCAGGGCCCGGACGGGCGTCGAGATGGAGGCCTTGACCGGGGCCAGCATAGCGGCCCTCGCGCTCTACGACATGGGCAAGGCGGTGACCCACGGCATCGTGATCAGGGACCTCCGCCTGCTCGAGAAGACGGGCGGCAAGCGGGACTACCGGGCCCCGTGAAGAAGGTCCGCGTGAGCTATTTCGCGATCCTGCGGGAGCAAAGGGGCCTCGGGAGCGAGCAGGTCTCGACCGAGGCGTCCACCGCGGCCGAGCTTTACGAGGAGCTCCGGAGGATCCACGGCTTCACGCTCGCGCCGGGCAGGGTCCGCGTCGCGGTCAACGACGAGTTCGGGCCGTGGTCCGCCGCGGTGAGGGAGGGCGATGCCTTCGCCTTCCTTCCCCCGGTGGCCGGGGGATGATCCCGTGGAATTCCGGCTTACCGAGCACCCGATCGAACCGGCCGCCCTCATGAGGGGCCTGGCAGACACGCGCGCCGGAGCGTGCGTCACCTTCGAGGGCCGGGTGAGGGACCAGAACGACGGGAGGGGGGTCAGGGCCCTGGACTACGAGGCCCACGCGCCGCTTGCCGTGAGGGAAGGGGAGAGGATCCTCGCGGAAGCCGTGGAGAGGTTCCAGGTCATCGACGCCCTTTGCGTGCACCGCACGGGCAGCCTCGCGCTCGGCGACGTCGCGGTGTGGATCGCGGTCACGGCCGCGCACCGGGGCGCGGCGTTCGAGGCCTGCCGGTTCATCATCGACGAGGCCAAGGCGCGCGCGCCGATCTGGAAGAAGGAGCACTACTCGGACGGGTCCACGGAGTGGGTCAACTGCGCGACAAGGGGGCCGGAGTCGCCGGGACCCGGTTAAAGAGAGGTCAAAATGCGCAGCGGTCCCCGGTGCCGCCATGAATCTGCTTCGTCTCGACACGACCCTTGGCCATTGTTACGAACAGCATCACTAAAATGGCCTCAAATCACCTGATCTTCGCGGCGACGACGACCGCGCTCGATAAACTCCAGAAGGTCCCGAGGGAATTCTGGCTCAAGGCAGGCCTTGCGATCGCGGCCGTCATCATCGTCTTCATCATCATACAGAAGGTATTGAAGATAAATAAGTTCGTGCTCGGGGGCGCGATCTTCATCGGGGGAGGGCTCATGTGGTTCAACTGGATCTACCACCGCACGGAGCCGAAGTTCCTGACGCCCCTCGTCGACAGGATCGCGCCCTTCTTCCCGTCGGCCGGCGCCTACGACGCGAAGCAGGCCCAGAATCCCGGCGACGCCAAGAAGAAGTAGGCTTCCCCAGAAACTGCTTGGTTTAAGGGCGCCGGTGGGGGAGATTTCCCACCCTATGGCTAAGCCCCTTTCCGACATCGGCCTCGTTGGACTTGCAGTGATGGGCCAGAACCTGGCCCTCAACATCGCCGACCACGGATTCCGGATCTCCGTCTTCAACCGGACGACTGAGAAGACCGACAAGTTCGTCGCCGAGAACCCCGGCACGCCCGGCGGGGTGGTGGGGACGAGGACGCTCGAGGAGTTCGTGGCATCGCTTTCCGTGCCCAGGAAGATCGTCATCCTTGTCCAGGCAGGGAAGGGCACCGACGCCGTCATCGAGGGCCTCGCCCCCCTGCTGGCCAAGGGCGACATCGTGGTCGACGGGGGGAACTCGCTCTGGACCGACACGATCCGGCGGGAAAAGGCCTTCAGCGCCAAGGGGCTCCGGTTCATCGGGAGCGGGGTATCGGGCGGCGAGGAGGGCGCGCGGTTCGGCCCCTCGCTCATGCCCGGCGGCGAGAAGGAGGCGTGGCTGGAGCTGAAGCCCATCTGGGAGGCCATAGCTGCCAAGGTGGACCCCAAGACGGGGAGACCCCTCTCGGGCGCTGCACCCGGAAAGCCGGTCATAGGGGGCGTTCCCTGCACGACCTACATCGGGGCCGACGGCGCCGGGCACTACGTGAAGATGGTCCACAACGGCATCGANNACATGCAGATGATCTGCGAGGCCTACGCCCTGATGAAGGGGCTACTTGGCCTCAAGCCCGCCGAGATGGGGGCGATCTTCACCGAGTGGAACACCGGGATCCTCGACAGCTTCCTGATCGAGATAACGGCCGATATCCTCAAGCAGAGGGATCCCGTCACGCGGAAGCCCTTCGTGGACGTCGTTCTCGACGCCGCCGGACAGAAGGGCACGGGAAAGTGGACCTCGACGAGCGCCCTCGACATGGGCGTGCCGGCCCCGACGATCGCGGAGGCGGTGTTCGCCCGGTGCGTCTCGGCCATAAAGGCGGAGCGCGTCGCGGCCTCCAAGATACTCAAGGGCCCGTCAAGGAAGTACCGCGGGTCGAAGAAGGCGCTCGTCGCGGCTATCCACGACGCGCTCTACTGCTCGAAGATCTGCAGCTACGCCCAGGGCTTCCAGCTCATGCGCACCGGGGCGCAGGAGTACGGCTGGAAGCTGAACTTCGGGGAGATCGCGCAGATCTGGCGGGGAGGCTGCATCATCCGCGCCGCGTTCCTCCAGAAGATCACCCAAGCCTACGCGCGGAACCCCGACCTGGCGAACCTGCTCCTCGACCCGTACTTCAACAGGACCTTCAAGGCCGCGCAGGAGAACTGGCGCAGGGTCGTGGCGCTCTCTGCCGAGTGCGGCGTGCCGGCGCCGACGTTCAGCGCATCGCTCGCCTACTACGACGGCTACCGTTCCGCCCGCCTTCCCGCGAACCTGCTCCAGGCCCAGCGCGACTTCTTCGGAGCGCACACCTACGAGAGGGTCGACCAGCCGCGAGGGAAGTTCTTCCACCTCGACTGGCTGAATCCCGAGAGGCCGCAACTGGAGGTTTGACGGCAGGAGGGGACTTGTTCCTCGTTAATGAGGAATGTAAGTGCGCGAAGTAAAATGTAAGTGGGGATAATCCAAGTATAAGTGGCGGATAATCTAATGGCGTTCTCAGGCTATCCTGAATTCGTCCTTCTTTTCGTGGGCCCTTTGGTAAGGAGAGCCTTTAAGGCACCTTAAACCGCGAATATCCGGTGGATCAGTAATCGGGGCCTACTATGCCTATACACCGAAGAAGTCCTTCGATGAATTTGTGGCTGACATCCAGCGATTCCTAAGGGAAGACTTCGAAACTGCGGTTGCACGGGAATTGATAAGCGGCGTTGCCCTTTGTTACGGAACGGGCGGAAGAGGCACCCACATGCCCGAGGGTATGTAGACGCCACTCGCCAGCACATTTACCAGGACGTATCCTGAAGGTACGGAATCTGCTTCTCGCTCAGGGTGAAGCCGCGAAACCCCTCATTGAAAAGCGGAGCGGGCGCTCGTTCTCGACAGTTGAGGTGGCCGCGCGTTTTGGGGTCACCGCTGGAACAGTTCGGTCCTGGGTGACGACTAACCGTTGTGTAGGGTACCGCGGCGTCGGAAGGAGACTGCGCCTGCCGGCATGGCAGTTCTCCGGGTGTAAATCGATATACCCATGGGTTGCTCCACTTATCAAAGCGTTCGACCTGAATGGATGGGCGTTCGTCGAGGTCGTGACTGTCCCTCGCTCGAAGATGGCCGACACGCCGGTCGCAAATGAAAGTCTGGTTCACCGTGCGCAGGCAGGAGACATCGATCTCGTCATGAAGGCTGCACGCAGAGTAAGAGGAGAAACTGACCTTCGGATTGGAACGGGTGGCCTCCGAAGCCATTGAGCCGGGTCCGACTTCCGGCGCTCGCACAAGCTTTCTCCCTTTATGAGTGACCTCCCGGATTGACTCGCCTTGGGTTTTGCAGGTCATTGCTCATCTGCGATATGACGGACCATGGTGCATTGGGTAAAAAGTCCGGTGTGGAGGCTTTCCGGAGTGTGGCGCTCGGAATCGTCGTTGCTGTTTCGTCTGCAAACATTGTCTGGATGTCGGTTGGGACCCCGCCTGCGCCGATCGACACTACCGGATTACCCAGCAATCTGATCGCGAGGCACGAGCTCCGGTATTCGGCCGTTCGCGCCGCCGTCGCGGCACGTGGCATTAGCGGAATCTTGGGCTACATCGGCGAGGAGCCTCGAGCAAGATGGCGGGCGGACGCAGACTCGAAATCGGTGGAGGACTACTATCTCGCGCAGTTCGCGCTTGCACCGTTGATTCTTGACGCCGATGCGGGCGGCAACGAATGGATCGTGGCGGATCTTACGCGTGACCAGCTATCTGCCCGCGCTCCTTTAGGTTGGAATGTCGTTGAGGATTTTGGCGACGGGACGCTCCTCCTCAAAAAAGGGTCTCCATGATTGCGGTATCCATCGCCGCCATCCTGGCGCCCGTGGCCCTGGGAACGCTCGCGACCACGGTGCTCTGGCCGCGAAGGGAGATGTCGGTTTCCTCGCTGTCGCTACTTCTCGGCATTGGCGCGGGCCTGGGCCTCGGTATCACCTCCGCTGTCTTTTTCGCCGTATCCCTGGTCTCCTCCCACCCCGGGCGCCTCGACGGCGTGATTGAGCTGTCGGGAGTGCTTGCGATTGCCCTCTTCTGGCGGTCGTGGCGGCTGAAAGAGCCGGAGCCTTCACCAGACGGCTTCGCGCGGCGTTGGCGAGTCTCGCTCGGAATCCTCGCTCTCGCCACCGTCCTTGCACAAGCCTGCGTTGCATCATTGGTTGTCGCGGCCCGGAACTGGGAAGCTCAGCCCTTCGGAGGCTGGGACGCTTGGGCCATCTGGAATCTTCACGCGCGACTAATGTTCTTCGGAGGCGAGAAGTGGCCAGACCTCTTGCGCAGTCCCCAGATCGCCTGGTCTCATCCGGACTACCCGCTGCTCCTGCCGGCGGCTGCCGCTCGAACGTGGAGTATCATGGGTCGGATGACGCCAGAGGCCCCGGCCGTGATTTCAATGACGTTCGGAGTCGCCACCATGGTACTTTTCCTTTCGTCCGTGGCCCATTTGAGGAGCTGGACCGCCTCGGTGATCGGAGGCCTGGTGCTTCTCGGAACGCCCTTTTTCGTCACCTTTTCGATAAGCCAATATGCCGATATCCCGCTTGGATACTTGATCCTCGCGACTCTGGTTTTGCTCTTGCTGAGCGAGCGCGCTCCGGAGAGCCGTGGAATTTCGGCCTTGGCCGGGGCCTTCGCCGGATTGGCCCCGTGGGCGAAGAACGAGGGATGGCTTTTTGTCCTGGTCGCGGTCCTGGTATGGGTTGCCAGCAGATGGAGGCGCGGGTCGCTCCGGGATGGGATTCCGTTCCTCGGTGGACTGGTGATAGCACTTGTTCCGGTCCTCTTGTTCAAGATCGCGATGGCGCCCCCTAACGACCTGATCGCGAGCCGGCCGATCGAGCGCCTTGGTTTCCTTGGCGACGGCGCACGCCACCGCCTCATCCTGGCAGCGATGTGGCGCCACGGCGAAAGGTTTGGAGAATGGCGCTTCGCGCCGCATCTCGCGCTTCTCCTCCCGCTCTTGGTCGGCCCCTGGAGGCGAATGTCCCCCGTGGAGATGGGAGCCGGCGCGGCCGTCCTTCTAATGCTTGCCGGCTATTACGTTGTCTACCTCCTGACGCCCAAGGATCCGGCCTGGCACATTGAAAACTCGATCGATAGGCTCCTTCTCCAGCTCTGGCCGGCCACCCTCTTGTTTTGGTGCCTAGCAGTATTTCGCCGAGCCTCTCCATCATCGCTGCCAGCTGAATCCGCCGGATTTGCTGGCCGTGCGCGCGCAAGGCTAGCCGTGTTTGCAGGGCTCAATGCGGCCGCCTCCTGCATGGTCCTAGGCGCCTTCAGCGGCCAGCTGGCCCCCAACGAGCTGGCCGCGACGCGGGGCGCCGGTGGGGAGGTCAGGGCCGTCACGAGAGCGGGCTGGTTCCAGCGCGAGGGAGACGGCCGCGACACATGGGCCTGGAGTAGTGGCGCCGCGATGCTGGAGCTCATTCCGTGTGGACGGCAGGAAGCCGCACCGGTGAAGCTTCGATTCGGCATGCGCAGTCTCTCAGACTGTACGGTCACGGCGAGGGTCGACGGCCGAGTCATCTGGAGCGCCCGAGTCGGCAGGGACATCTCTCAGTGGGAGGCCGCCGTCCCCGTGTCGATGGAGAGGGCGACCGACATCGCCTTTTCAAGCGATGAACCCGGAGTGCGTGAATCGGCAAGCTCAACAGCTCGCTCGCTAGCCTTTGCCATATACGATCTGCGTCTCGCACGGCAGCGTTGATGCCGATAGCCTCGGCCTCCTCCTGGACTGGCTCCATGCGCGATGCTGCCGAGCCTGCAACCTGCCGATTCTAATGCGTGAAAGGGATGTTCGAGGTAAAAGATGGGAATCGATGTGCCGCTCGGGACTTACATTTCATTTATTCTTCACTTACATTTGTATTATTCCTAGGCCAACACATTGAATTATTCCGCGTGCCAATCTCCTAGAGGAAGATCACTTACATTCTGCATTATTCAGGTACAGAGACTGTTTCCTGGCATTGCAAAGTGACCGGATTGGCACGGTAAGCGTGAGTGCCGGCAAACGACGTGTAAGCAGAGAGGTATTGCCCGGCAATCTAACTCGTTCCTTTGGCTCTTACGGGAATAGTCTTGGCTGGGTTCAGCCCGAATTCGACAGGCTACTCGCCGATTTCAGGTTCCTTTTCGCGCGAAATGGGCGGCTCTTTGTCGATGAACGGGTCGAGGTTCCACGACGGGATGCGAGCTGTTGGCAACAACGATTTACCCAACTTCGGAACCAGGGGAACATCCCGCACATTGGTGACCGCCGCGATGAGCTGAGATCTGCTGGATGCATCGAGAGTTCCCAAATCACCGTCGTCGAAAAAAGTCAGCGCCTTTAGTGTGACCATGGGATTGAATTCGGGATACAGCGACTGCGCGGCACCCAGCGCTCTCTCGAGGGTGACCCCATTTCGCAAGAGGGTGCAGACATCGAGGTAATCCTTCATCTCAGCCCTCAGCTGCACGACCTTAACTTTTTGCGCGGCGAGATCCAGAAGCCCAGCGACAATCACCTTATTGTCAGAAAAACACTGAGGCTCATCAACACGCCCAAAATCCAACCCCCCAAAGAACGATATCTTCACAGGTTCGGGGCAATTGACCGAGAATGTGGCTGTCGAATTCGCTCTCTGTAAGAGGGATGCCCCGTTCAGGAATGGAAGGCTCTTGGACAGGGCATCGGCATCTACCGTTTGGGGCGTAAAGAAATCGAAATCGATGGACTGACGACCCCCCAGTTGGAGCGAAAGTGCCGTTCCGCCATAAAGCACGAAATGATCACCAACAGAGCCGAGTTGATGCCAAAGGTTCCTTTGTGACGGCGGCAGAGTCCCGATGCGCGGCGTGACCGTTTTCATCGAAACTCGCGCTTGGGCAATCCTGGGACGTGGTCAATGCCAAGACGGTAATGCCAATAATGCCATGAAGGCGGGTCAAAAACACCTGCAGGAGCTTGCGTAAGCGCTCGGCGCATAGCGTCGTCGCCAAACATTTCGGCAACATAGGTCACATCCGTCCAAAGGCCGAATGTCATTACGCGGCAAAGAAAATCATTTCTATTGGCCAGGGCGTCAGCCGGCGTCTTCCACCAAGCGACGCGCCTTGCGATGATTTCGAGCGGCTTCATTGACTCCTGAAAGGCAAGGACCGTGCTTTGGCTGTGTACCGGCGGCGCCATGATCACAAACTAGTTACGGAGTATCAGGGTGGCAAGTTGCTTCAGACATTCTGGTCGATCTGGGCCAATAGAAGGCGCACCGGATACAGATGGGAAACGCCAGGAACGTTGGGTAAGCCCGAGGCCGGATTTCACTTACACTTCCCATTGTCGACCCACACTCTATATTGTCAGGAAACACAGGGAAAATGTCCACGCATACAATCCGACTTCACCGCGTTTTTCGTTCGTCACCCGAGAAGGTGTATCGCGCATTCATAGACGCGGATGCCATGAGCAAATGGCTTCCCCCAAACGGATTCACCGGGAAGGTGCACCACATGGACGCCAAGGTGGGCGGCACGTTCAAGATGTCGTTCACGAACTTCACGACCGGGAAGGCGCACACCTTTGGCGGGAGATACGTCGAATTGGTGCCCCACGAGCGCATCTGTTACACGGACAAATTCGACGATCCGAACGTGCCCGGCGAAATCCAAGTGACGGTGACTTTGAGAAAGGTATTTTGCGGGACCGAGGTGAATATCGTGCAACAGGGGGTTCCCGCCGTGATTCCAGCCGAGGCTTGTTATCTCGGCTGGCAGGAATCGCTCGCCCTTCTTGCGATGCTGGTCGAGCCGGAAATTCCGGATTGAGGTGCACCATGCGCCCGCTGCCGTCGGGTGTTGGAGATAACTAGCCCGATTGAACCGCGCACCGGGCGTGGCTGCACCGCCGGCTACTCAATCTGTATTATGCCCCGCTTCACGGCGGCAAGGATCGCCTGGGTGCGATCCGAGACCCCGAGTTTCGCCAGAATGTTTGTCAGGTGGATCTTGATCGTGCCCTCGACGACGTGGAGCGACGCCCCTATCTCCTTGTTGCTAAGACCCTTCGCCACCAGCCGCAATACCTCGAGCTCCCTGGGCGAGAGCTGTGACACGACCCTTTCGCTCATCCGGGTGGCGATCTCGGGCGGAAGATACTGCTCGCCCTGGTGGACCTTTCGGATCGCCTCGAGCAGCCGGTCGAGGGCCATGTCCTTGACGACGAATCCGCAGGCGCCTGCCCTGAGCGCCTGGTAGACCTCGTCGCCGCCGGC
This sequence comes from Opitutaceae bacterium, assembly GCA_003151495.1. Classification (GTDB taxonomy): domain Bacteria; phylum Verrucomicrobiota; class Verrucomicrobiia; order Opitutales; family Opitutaceae; genus Palsa-1447. Next base: position 48,105 of record PLXR01000056.1, on the reverse strand, counting down.
GTAGTTGCTGAAGACGAGCACGCGGGCCTCGCGAAACTCGTCCCTAAGCACCTTTATTGTTTCGATTCCGTTGATTCCATGCATGCGCAGGTCAAGTACCACGACATCCGGCCTGTGCGCGCGGTAGGCCTTGATCGCCTCGGTCCCATTTTCGGCGTCGGCCACAACCTCCATGTCCGGCTCGCCGTTTGTCGCCGTGGTCACACCCATCCGGAGGACGATGTGGTCGTCCACGAGCAGCAGGCGGATCTTCTTAGGCTGAGTTGGCGACTGCATGCTCCAAAACCCTGGATTGCTCGGTCAGGGGAACGACGATCTCGATGGAAGTGCCCTTGCCCGGTGAGCTCTCGACCCTGAGCGCACCCCCGATCTTGGCCGCGCGACCCCGGAGCCCGCGCAGTCCAAAATGGCCGACGTTCTTCTCGAAGACCTCGGTGGGCGCAAATCCGGCACCCTTGTCCGTCACGCACAGATATACGGCATCCTCCCTAAACTCCAGGCGGACGTTGATCGTGGTCGGGCCGGCATGCCGCACCGCGTTCGTGATGGCTTCCTGGGCTATCCTGAGGAGGTGGTGCTGAACAGCCGACGGAAGCTGAACAGCCGTCCCGGACACCGAGATTTCGATCTTGGCCGCCCCGGATCCGATGAGTGCTGCGATCTTTCGCAGGGCGTCGCCAAGTTCGGTGCCTTCGAGCAGCGGCGACTCCATGTCCCAAACGGCGTGTTGCACCTCTTCCCTTGTGAACGAGATCATGTTGCGCGCGACGTTGAGGCGCGATCGGACATCGCCCGTGATCCCCGGCAGTTTCAGCGTGGCGTCGAGCTGAAGCATCAGGCCACTCAGGCCCTGCTGGAGGCTGTCATGTATCTCGCCAGCCAGCCGCCCCCGCTCGGCCAGCGTCGCTGCGTTTCGCGTCTCCTCGTTCAGCTTCTGCATGGTGGCCTTCAGCTGATCGGTTCGCTCCCGGATGATTCCCTCGAGGGCGAGGTTATGATGATGGGCGCGCCGCACTGACCACCGCACGAGACCCAATACGGCAAGTGCGGCGCTCAGGGCATAAAGGGCATACGCAGGCAATGTCCGGTGCCATGGAGGCAGGATCTCAAACTGGAGGGACGCGGCCGGACCTGTCGGGCCCTGGGCGTTGGCGATCCGCACCGCGAGGCGATAGTGGCCCTCGTGCAGCGTGGGGAAACTCAGGAGCGAACCCGTCCCAAGGCTGGTCCACTCGGCCTGCCCGCCGCCGAAGCGAAATTCATAGACCGGCGTGCGCCTCCAGGCATAGCTCCCGGAAAAGAAGCGGAACCCGAGACTGTTCTTTGAGTACGGCAGCTGGAGAGGCGGCGGAAAGGCCGCCGAGTCGGTGAGCAACTCTGCGTTGGAGCGATCGTCCGTTATGGACACCAGTTTCGGTGTAATCGACTGGACGCGCCTCGACGACCCTTCCGCGCCGTCCGCACCGAAGGCGCGGTGTTGGTCGACATGGTATAGCGATTGCCCCGTGGACAGCCAGACGTCGTTTCCCGGAAGCAGCTGTACCGCGGGGAAGTGCTCGTTGTTGAGATCGAAAGTCGTGGCATCCATCTCATATGCTCCGTCCCTCGGGACAAAGGTGATGACGCCCTGTTCGTGGGTCGCCCAAAGTATTCCGTCACCGTCCTTCTGGATGCGCACAATCCAGCTCGGGGATTGATCGAGCAGGCGCTGCAGCTGCGGCGCCGGGCCAAAGGTCTCGGTGTTCTCGTCGAAGAACATCCGGCCGCCCGGAGGCCCACTTAGCACCACGGTGTCGTCGACGACTCCCACATTGATCCAGCGGGCTTCCTTCCACGGAAAATTATCAAACACCTGCGATTTGAGTTTCCCCCTTTGGAGGGAAATCCGCGCAACCCGATTGATGCCCAACTCGATCCATACGGAATTCCCGGCGCTGTGCACCACCGAGGGGAAACCCACCGTGGGTATGCGCGGGGCGAATTCAACCCACCTGTCGTCCACCCAGCGGATGGCGGCGATCTCAACGCGACCTATGGCGAGGCAAATATCGGTTCCCACCATTGCGAGGCGGGCCACATCCATGTTCGGCAGGATCGGCGAAAAACGTCCGTCGTTCTCCTCGGAGAAGGCTCCCTTCTCGTTCCCGATCAGCAGATGCGGTCCGCTCGACGCAAGCGCCCACGCTCCAGCGGGGGGCTGGTATTTCATCTGTTCGAAGCGGCTGCCCGATCCGCCCTTGGCGGGAATCGCCTCGTACAAGAGGCCGCTCGACGACACGACAATCTTGTCATTCCAGCGAACGACGACCGGCCAGCTGGGGTTGAGTCCGAGTCGCTGCCCGAAAACGGTGAGCGCGCTTCCATACAACACCTTTTGAATCGCGTCCTCCCCAGCCGCCCATAGCACGCCTGGCTCGCGCGTCGCTAGCTGTGTGACCCGCTGAAACTCTGAACTCGTGAGGGCGGAGATCATTGCCCCGTCTTCCGAAACGAGGAACAGGCCCTTTCCGGCAATGGCAACCGCGGCGCCACCCTCCTCCAGGTGCTGCAGGCAGGTGACGCGACCGGCCAGATCGTTGCGGATCTGGCCGGGCCATGGGGAGAGCCGGGTGCCGTCGAACAGAAAAATTCGGCCCTTGCGCGTGGCAACGAGGGTGCTCGACCGATCCAGGACGGTAGCTTGTGTGACCCCGTCCTCGCCGAGCATCGTGCCCTCGACCGGCTGCAAGGTATGGCTGGCCAAGTCGATGTGTTGAAGGGGGCCGCCCGTTGAGGAAACAAAGACACCGTCTCCCACCTTGAAGATCTTTGAGAGCCCCAGGATCTCGAAATACTGATTCCGCTTGGACGCGAAATCCCAACAGACCACGCCGCTCCAGCCTCCGAAAAAGACACCTTGCGTGGTGACGACAATGTCGCTGAAGCCCGCCGTAAGCACCCATTTTGGCGGATTGGGCGGCATGAGCTTGTGGGGCTTCAGCTTGCCGTCCGCAGTTTGCTCGACGAATCCCCAGGAGCCGAAGTTGCAATAGTAACCGCGGCCGTCATCTCCCTGGACAACCAACGGCATGCCGTCGCCACCGCTGCTCCTGTCGGCCATGTCGAGCCACGTTGAGTCGTTAAGCACCGAGTAGAAGCCGTCGTACATTACGGCCAGGCGGCCAAAGCGATCGAAGCTCAGCCTGGCCCCTCGCGGGACGTTTCCGACCTCCTCGAGGGGGTAGGAGCGGGTGAACGGCAACCCGTGGAGCGCCGCGGGCCCCTCGACTTCAGGAGCATCCCTCCCGGCGTCGCCAAGCAACGGCGAGACCAGTGCGGCGGTAAAACCCCATCGCGCCAATCTCGGGCCAAACAGGCGCACGGGCGGCTGTAAAATCCTAATAAGCGCGGCCGGGACCAGCCCGCTGATAACATCGCGACTCATCGGATTTGGGGGGCGCAGTCTGCGCCCCCCTCCATGGCGCGTAAAGAGGTTTCCCGCCGCGGAATCGCAATAGACGGCGGGACCGCCGCCGAGGCGCCTATGACCTAGGCCATAGACAACCTATGACCACTGTCTGGTTGAGCAGGGTTCTCACGGGGGGCCTTATCGCGACACCTAAGGCTTGGCGATGCTGCCGGACCGGCCCCATGCCGGATCGACGATTCGACTGGCTACCCCACCACGCCCGTATGCGTGAAACACCGCTACCCCCTGCAATTCCCCGGAGCTCTCCATGTCTACGCATGGCATTGCCCTTGGCACTTGCCGCCGTCGCCCGCCGCTAGAAATCCGAAAATCCCATGCCCCCAAACGAAACATTGATAGGACAGCGCGTGACGCAGTCCGATGTTGCGCGGGTCGCGGGGGTGCATAACACGACGGTTTCCCTTTCCCTGCGGAACTGCCCTTCAATCCCCGAGGCAACGCGCAAGAGGATACGGGCGCTGGCGGACGCGATGGGCTACTACCCGGACCCGGCGCTCCAGGCCTTGATCGCCTACCGGAAGGGCCGTCCGTCCAACCGGCAGAAGGCCACGCTGGCCTACCTTACAAACTGGAGCTCGCGCTGGGGCTGGCGTGCCTTGCCCACACACGAACGGTCCTACCTGGGAGCACAGCGCAAGGCCGCCGAGCTCGGGTACCAACTGGAGCATTTTTGGCTGGGGGAGCCTGGCATGAACCAGCGCCGAATGAGCCAAATGCTCTATCACCGCGGCATCAACGGGGTTTTGGTGGCCGCGCATGGCGAAACCAGCGATGAACTCTCCGAGATCGACTGGTCGAAGTTGAGCGCGGTGAAGATTGGCTGCTTTCCGCCAGCACCCGCGCTGCACCGCGTGATCGAGGACCACACCGGCATGGTCCGGCTGGCAACGCGCAGGATCCAGGCGGCCGGGTTCGAGCGCATAGGCCTCGTTCTGGGGCAGGGCTGGGATGACTTTGTCGACCAAGCGTGGTCCGCCGGATATCTCATCGAACAGAGCAAATTTCCGGCCAGCATGCGCATCCCCATTCTCCGACTTGCGCGCGTCCAGCGGGAATGGCGTCCGGGCCAGTCAGAACAGAAGAGTCTTTGCGAGCTGGCAGCCTTTGGAAGGTGGTATCAGGATTGCCGTCCCGAGGTGATCGTTGGGTCTTCCCTGGCCGTCCTTGGCAAGATCGGGCAGCTCGGGTTGGCTGTCCCGAGGGATGTGGCCTACGTCGACCTTTGCCTCGACGGAGTGGACAGTGGCGTCGCCGGGGTCCGGCAAAACGGCGAGATCGCCGGTGAGGTGGCGACGGCCATGCTTGTGGGCCAGATACAGCAAAACCTGCGTGGCGCGCCTGCGGTGGCCACGTCAACGATGGTGGACGGAACTTGGATTGATGGACCCTCGATGCCTACGGTCCTGGCATCGGGACGGGGAGGCGAGGCGCTCGCGGCCTGCGAGCACCTCGCCGAGAGCGCCCTGCGGTCGTCCCAGCCCGTCTGGGTGTAGAGCCCGCCTGGGGCGCCGTCGTTCTTGAGTTCCGTCCGGATGCGGGTCCCTCAGGGGGCTGCTTGGCTTGGTAGCCCATGTCCCTTGGGGCGTTCACTTCATACCATGAAGGCTGCAGAATCGCGGGTTGCGAGCTGCGGGACTCTGATGTGTGAGGTTGTTCGATCTCGCGTCGGTTTTGGGCGTGCGGCAAAGAAGCCGCCGACTTGGCCCTGCCTGTCGAAAATGAAAACACCCCTTGCGACTCTATGCCTTTGCCTTGGCGGTCTGGCTATTGCGCCCATCGGGCGGTCGGACAATCGGGCGCCTGCCTTCCTGGCCGCGCCCCGCACGGACGGGAACTCGCAGATCGCCCACGAACGCCTGCTCGAGAAGGCCCGGCACGGGGGCATCGACTTGTACTTTGTCGGGGACTCGATCACCCGGCGCTGGGGGGCCACCGACTATCCCGAATTTCTCGCCAACTGGAGGAGGAATTTCTTCGGCTGGAATGCCGCGGACTTCGGATGGGGCGGGGACTGCATCGAGAACATCCTCTGGCGCCTGAAGAACGGAGAGCTCGACGGGGTAAATCCGAAGGTGATCGTGATACTGGCCGGGACCAACAACGTCGGGCGGGCGCCGGGTGACGATGCAAAGGTTGACGAAATCACGCGCGGAATCAGGGCGCTCGTCGACCTCTGCCGGCAGAAGGCCCCGTCGGCCACCGTCGTGCTGATGGCGATTTTCCCCCGGAACGACAACCCGGCGGTCATCCCCACCATCAACCGGATCAACCAGAATATTTCCAGATTCGCCGACGGCTCGTCGGTCCGCTTCCTCAACATCAACGGCAGGCTCGCCGACAAGGACGGCGTGCTATTCGAGGGCATGACCCTCGATAAGCTGCACCCCAGTGAGAAGGGCTACCAGGCGTGGGCCGAGGGACTCAGGCCCCTTCTCATTGAGCTGCTTGGCCCACCCGCGCCGGTGGACCACGCTCCGCCCCCTACGGGTGACCCGAGCGCAAAGTCCACGAGCGCCTGAGGGGCGGGAGACGCGCGGGCCGGCGCGGGCGCTCTCCCGCTGGAGGCGAATGCCTCAGTTGGTCCCCTTGAAGTTGAAGGACTGCTGCGCCCTCACGAGCACGGGTTTCCCTTCCGAAACGGGCGGTTCGAACTCCCATTGGGCCATCGTGGAGACAACCATCGCGGCAAGGTCCTCGTTCGTCTCATTGGTCTCCCGGCTGACCGAGGGCATCCTGACGTGCCCCAGCTCGTCGATGTAGAATTCCACGTTGACGCGGCCCCCGTGGCTGGCGCGGGCGAGTTCCCTCGTGTAGGCGGGATTCACAACCTTCGTGGGCCTCGGGGCGTGGCTCAGCTGCTGGGGCCGGAGCGCACTGTAGGCCTCGGAGCCGGGTGCGACCCTGAATCGGATGAGGTCCGTGGATTCGAGGGCGGACATGCTAACCACGACGGTGCCCTCGACCTCAAAGCGGAAGGTGAGGTCCGTCTTGGAATTCCTGGGCGCGCCGTGGATCCGCATGGGCTCGAAGGTCCATTTCTTGAGGGACGCAAGCGCGCTCTCCGCAAAGGCGGGGTGGCTGTAGGCCGTGATCAGGTAGTCGGTCAACTTGCCGTTCTCGTCGACCGCCACGGCGATGCTCGCGGCGCCGCTCCTCAGGCCCGCGGTGATCAGCGACTTCGGGAAGGCGGGATTCTCGGTCTGGTTGAACTTGACGGGTGTGTAGTCCTGGGTGTCGGCCCTCGAGGCCGTGGGGAGCGCGAGGAGGAGCGCTCCGGCTAACGCGAGCATTGTCTTGGAGGTGTTCATGGTAATGGGGGGCTTATCCGAATAACACCGCGCGCAAAGGTTTCCCTTCAGCCGCGCGCGGTCGGGCGGCCGTGGGCGTCGGCCTCGACCCCCGGGCCAACAATCCGTTTGGGGCCCGTTTTCTCGCGGTCGTGCGCCGGCCGTCAGATCGTACGGCAACGAGCGGAAAGGAGATTTCGCCCGAGCCCGACGGCTCGTCCGATGGGGGACGCCGCCCAGGAGTTCTTCATGGGGCTGCCTGAGCGCGAGTGGCTCGAGCAGGCGTGACGGGACCTGCGCCGCGCAGTGATCGTCGCGATCGCCGCCATCTCCCCGTCACCGGGCCGGGAGCGGCCTTAGGAAGCCCCGGTCCCCCAGCCAGTCCGCCATGCGGTCCGGCCAATGTCGCACGGCAAGGTAGGCCGAACGGTCCCCCATGTTGAAGGCATGCCGGCCCTGCGCCATGAAGTGGGCCTCGACCGAGACCTTCGCGTCGCGGAATCCCTCGAGGAGCGCGAGCGTCACCTTATCGCAGCCGTAGTCGTCGTCATTGGCGCAGATGAGGAACGCCGGGGGGGTGTCGGCGGGAATGGGCTTGGGTATGAGGTCTGTGCCGCCCGGATACACGATGATCTCGAAATTCGGCCGGCCGTTCACCCTGTCGACTGGGTCCGGCGCCTTCGGGTCGCCGTCGCCCTTGTCGAAGCAGACCATCATCACCAGGGCGCCCCCGGCCGAGAACCCCATGAGCCCGATCCTGTTGGGATCGATGCCGAACTCGGCCGAACGGCTCCGCACGAGCCTGATCGCTCGCAGGGCATCCTGGCGGACGTTGTCCACGGTGTAGGGCGAGTGCTCCTCGTTGGGCAGGCGGTACTTCAGCGCAAACACGGTCACCCCCAGGGCGTTGAGGGCCTGCGCGGCCTGCTTGCCCTCGGCGTCGAAGACGAGCTCCCGGAATCCCCCTCCCGGGGCGACCACCACCGCGCAGCCGTTGGCCTTCTCCCTTGGCGCCGGAAAGACCGTGACCGACGGGTTGTTGATGTTCTTCACCCAGTAGTCCTTGGCCAGCTCGGGTTCATCCTTGCGGCTCTCGAACCCGGGCGCGCCGTTCGCCCAGAGATGGACCACCTGGGGCGGCGTCTGCGCTCCGGCGAGGACGGGAAGAAGGAGGGCGACTAGGATGCGGGGTGTTGGGGCTGGCATCATGGGGCTGGGGTGTTGTTTGGGTTTTGGCGGCGACCGGAGGCCCGGGGGCAAGGGGAAGACCGGGCCGCTGGGTGACGGGACCCGTTCCTGAACCGGTCCAGTCCTTCCGGGGTTACAGCGAATCTTGATTCCGGCGCGGCGCAAGCCGCGGGAAATCCGGCGGCTGCGGCCGGACCGGAACGCTCCGCTAGTCGGTCGAACTCAGCCGAAGGGATTGGCGGGATCATGGTGTTATGCGGGGGAATTCGCCCCAAAACCCGAAGCTGAAGACACTCCCCCGCGCCGGGGCCCCAATCCACGCCATGCGCACACGCACCATTCCCACTCTCCTTGCCGCGGTGGCAGCCATGGCCGCGGCGTGCCTGCCGGCGCGTGCCGACGGCAGGCTCGACGTCGTCGCGATGTACTCGAGCGTGAGCCCCGCCTACAACCGGACCGCCCTGCCGGACGGCGGCTTCAAGCCCGAGACCTTCGCGTTCGGGGACGGCGGCCAACTCGGAGGGACCATGGCCGACCTGACCCTCGACAAGCTGAGGATAGGCGACATCGCCCGGCTCCTGGCGCCGTCCCTCGCGGCGAGGGACTACGTTGCGGCAAGCGACCCAAAGACGACCGACCTGCTGATCATGGTGTACTGGGGTGCGACCGACGGAACCAACTCGCTTGCCGAGCGCAACCTCGCCGGGGACGACATTTCCCTGCCTCCCCCGCCCAATCTGCCGGATGTGCCGAACGGCGGGTCGGCCATGGGCGACAACGGCACGGCCGACCCCGCGATGGCTGGCAACGGCTTCAAGGCGCAGGCGATCAACATCCAAAAGGCCGCCGCGGACAACGCCCTCACCGGGGCCATGGCGCTCGAGAACGTCGCAAACCAGAAGCGCGACAGGCTGGACGCGGAGAGCGCCGACCTCCTCGGGTATTCCGCCGAGATGAAGACCATGGGCCCCTCGGCGCCGACGGCCCTCAACCTGCGCCGCCAGGAGCTCGTCGATGAGGTGGAGGAGAGCCGCTACTATGTGGTGCTCATGGCCTACGACTTCCGGACCCTCCTGCTGCGCAAGGAGCGGAAGCTCCTGTGGGAGACCCGCTTCAGCATCCGGGCCCGCGGCCACGACTTCGGGAAGGATGTGGCGGCGATGGCCAAGGACGCCTCAAGGTATTTCGGCAGGGACAGCCGCGGCCTCGTGCGCGACAACTACGACGCCCATGTCACCATCGGCACGATGCGCGTGGTGGACGCGGCGGGCGGAGGCGGCGGCAAGGCGTCCCGGTAGCGGCGGGCGCACCCCTCGGGCCGTTGGCCAAAACCGAAGTGTTGGCATACGCCCGCTCAGCGGCTATGCCCTTGTGCGACGCCGCGGAACCGGGCCCCTGCCCGGAGACCTGACCGCAGCCCGAACCGGAGAACAGCACCCAGAATCGACCCCCATGAAAAGAATACTCATCATTGTGGCAGCCTGCATGAGCATCGTCTCCGGCCGGTCCCAGCCGGGCTCGGCCCCGGTGCGGATCGCGGTCGTAGGCCTGGTGCATGACCACGCAAGGGGCTTTTTCCCGGCGCTCGCCGGCCGCAAGGATGTCCAGCTCGTGGGGATCGTTGAGCCCGACCACGACCTTGCCGCCCTCTACGCGGAGGAGTTCCACCTGAGCGATAGCCTGTTCTACCCGAGCATAGAGGCGCTCGCGGCGGCGCGGGTGCAGGCCGTCGCGGCCTTCACCTCCACCCTCGACCACAGGACGGTCGTCGAGAAATGCGCGGCGCTAGGGGTCGACGTGATGATGGAGAAGCCCATGGCCGTCAGCCTGGCCGAGGCCCGTGCCATCGCCTCGGCGGCGGCAAAGGGCGGCATCCAGGTCGTCGTGAACTACGAGACCACGTGGTACCGCAGCAACGGGAGCGCCTACGAGCAGATCCACTCGAGGCACGCCATCGGGGACGTGCGCAAGATCGTCGTCCACGACGGGCACCAGGGCCCGAAGAAGATCGGGTGCTCCCCCTCCTTCCTCAAGTGGCTCACCAACCCCGCCCTCAACGGGGGAGGCGCCGCGATGGATTTCGGGTGCTACGGGGCCGACCTCGCCACCTGGCTCATGGAGGGGAAGCGCCCCACCTCGGTATTCGCGGTCATGCAGCACTTCCAGCCGGACCTCTATCCCAATGTCGAGGACGAGGCCACGATCGTGCTCACGTACCCGCGCGCGCAGGCCATCCTTGAGGCCTCGTGGAACTGGCCCTACGGCCGCAAGGACATGCAGGTGTACGGGCAGACCGGAGCGCTCTTCCTGCCCGACCGAAACACGCTGCTGCTGCGAAGGGGCGAAACGCAGGTGAGCACGATTGCCGCGCCCGAGCTGAGCGACACGGACTCAAACCCGCTTTCCTACCTGGCAGCCGTCGTCCACGGGTCGATCAGGCCGTCGGGCCTCTCGTCCGTCGAGACGAACCTCGTGGTCAGCGAGATCCTCGACGCGGCAAAGGAGTCGGCCCGCACGGGAAGGCGCGTCGACCTGCCGGCCGAGACTCCCTGGTAGCCGGGGGGCGGCTACTCGTCCCGGAGCGCCTCGATCGGGGAGACGCGCGAGGCGCGGCGCGAGGGCAGGAACGTCGCGAGAAGCACGACGGCCATCAAGACTGCCGAGGTCGTCAGCAGGATCCCGGCGTCCATGGACCCCACGCCGAAGAGCATGCCCTGCATGGCCCGGCCGGCGGCCCACGAGCCGATGAGGCCGATGACGATGCCGGCGGCAAGCAGCTTTGCCCCGAGGACCAGGAAATGGGCGAGGATCTGGCTCGGAAGGGCGCCTATCGCCATGCGCACGCCGATCTCCCTGCGGCGCTGTCCGACGGCGTACGCAAGGACCCCGTAGGTGCCGATGGCGGCCAGCACGAGGGCGACCCCTGCGAAGATGCCGGAAAGGAGCGCGGGCGACCTTCGCGAGACCAGGCTGTCGTCGATCAGCATCTGCATCGGCTTCAGGTCGTCGATCGGGAGCTCCGGGTCGAGCTTCAGCACGATCCTCCTGAGCGTCGGGGCCATCGCCTCGGGCGCCATCGCTGTGCGCACCACCACGGAGAATCCCTGCGAGGCATAGTCCCGGTACGGGAAATAGACCGCCCCCTGGGCCTCCGTGTCGGAAAGGCTGTTCTGCTTCACCCTGCCCACCACGCCCACGATCGTGAAGGCGTCCTTCGCCTCGAAGCGGGGGTTGTTCGAGATGCGGTGGCCGAGCGCGCTCTTGCCGGGAAAGTAGCGGTCGGCGAAGTCCTGGTCGACGACGCATGCCTTCAGGTCGCGGTGGTTGTCGGCGTCCTCGAGGAACCGGCCCTCGCGCAGGGGTATGCCCATTGCCGACCAGTACCCGGAGGTGGCCGTGGAGGTGTAGTGGGCCCGGACGGGGTCGCCGGGCGTCGACGCGACCCCCTCGACCGTCGTCGCGTTGTTGCTGACGGTCCCGGTCATGGGAAGCCCCGAGCAGATGCCAACCGCGACGACCCCGGGCTGGGCCTTCAGCTCGGCAAGGAGGCGCTCGATGAAGGCCAGGCGCGGCGGGGGCTCGGGATAGTTCTTCCAGGGCAGCGACACCTGCCCCGTCAGGACACTATCCGGGCGGAACCCCGGGGAGGTCCTGAGCACACGCTGGAGGCTGGCGGACAGGAGGCCGGCCCCCGTGAGCAGCACGAAGGCCAGCGCGACCTGGGTGATGATGAAGCCGTGCCTGACCCGCTGGGCCGCCCGGCTGACCGTGCCGCCGCGCGTCTCGGTCTGGAGCACGAGCGCGAGCCGGGAGTGCAGGTTGAACCACACGACGGGGATCCCGAGCACGACGCCGACCAGCAGCGAGGCGGCGAGCGAGACGGCGGCCAGGCGGAAGTCAAAGGCGATGGTCGCCCCCAGGGGGAGCTGGTCGGTCCCCAGCGCCGAGAGGAGCCGGATGCCGAGCGCCCCCAGGCCGAGCCCGAGGGCGCCGCCGCCGAGCGCGAGGAGGAGGGTCTCGAGCATCACGTCCGTTGCGATGTGCCTGCGGCCGGCCCCGAGCGCCTGGCGGACCGCGAGCTCCTTGGTCCGCCCGCTCGCGCGGATCAGCAGGAGGTTGGCCAGGTTGACCCCACCTATGAGCAGCAGGAAGAGCACGCCCGACTGGAGGAGAAGGAGGATCGGCCGGACCTCCCGCACATGGTCGGCGTGGAGGGGGTACACCGTGGTGTGGTAGCCGACACCCTTTATAAGGTCGGCGTAGGGATCGTCCTTGAGCTGCTGCGCGTTGAGGGAGTCGACCTGCGCCTGGGCGACGGCGAGGGTCGCGCCAGGCGCCAGCCGGGCTATCAGGTCAAAGTTGTTGGAGTGGCGCCGGTCGATCCCACGGTCCTCCTTGTTCGAGGCCGCCGGGGTGAAAAGCTGGGCCTTGCTGGAGAGGTAGCGGAAGCCGGGAGGGAGCACCCCGACGACCGTGAACTGCTGGGAATTCATCTGGAAGGTGCGCCCGACCACCTTGGGATCCGCGTTGAACTGCTTGTGCCAGAAGGCGTCGGTGAGGATGGCCACGGAGCTGCCCTTGTAGAACATCTCGTCGTCGTTGAAGGTGCGCCCCATCGCCAGGGGCACGCCGAGCGTGGCGAAGAACTCCGGCGAGACCCGGTCGCAGTCGACGCGGCTCGGGGACCCGGCCTCGCCCACGATCCCGTTGCCGGACTGGTGGATCGAGGTTGAGGCAAACGCCTTGATCGCGACCTTGCGGTCGTAGTAGTTGGGGAGCGAGGCGCCCGACCGGTCGACGCCGGCCTTTGGATAGGCGTTTATCGTCACCACGAGCCTGTCGGGCTCCGGGAAGGGGAGCGACCGCACGAGGATCGCGTCGACCACGGCGTAGATGGCCACGTTGGCCCCCACGCACAGCGCCAGGGTCAGCAGCGCGGTCGCGGTGAAGCCGCGCTCGCGGCAGAGACGACGCAGGGCCTGCCTGAGCTCGGCCAGGGAGAATAGCGAGTGCACCGCATAGATAACACAACAAGGGGCGTTGAGGTTACAGGAGATTTCTGAATCCTCTGGTACCTGGCCCCGCGGCCCCGGGGGCCCGTCCCCCGCTGCCACCCGGTCCGACTCATGACCCCTCCCCGCGTCCGAGCCCTCCTCACCGGCGCCCTCTGCCTGGCGGCCACCTGCCCGGCCGCGGTTCCCCCTGGATATGGGGGCCTCCCGTTCGAGGACTCCGCCTGCAAGGCCGGCCCGCAGTCAATTCCCGGCGTGGTCCAGTGCGCCTACTACGACCTCGGGGGGGAGGGCGTCGCCTACCACGACACCGACGCCGTCAACCATGGCAGCGGCGAGCTCAACCAGCAGCCCCTCCACCAGCGGCCCCATGCGGGCCCCTACATCTGGGGGTTCAGAAAGGACGAGGGGGTGGACATCTCCTTTGTGAAGGACTTTGCCGACCTGAACCACCCGAACCTCGTCACCCCGCTCGTGAACCAGCTCTACATCGGCTGGACCGCCGACGGCGAGTGGTGCAACTACACCGTCACGGTCGCGAGGGCCGGTGCGTACCGGGTCAGCGCCCTCTACTCCAACGAGGTCACAAACGTCCATTTCCTGGTCAACGGCCGGTTCGCGGCGGATTGCCGCATGCCTGTGGCGACCGGGCACTGGCACCGGTGGAACTACGCCGAGATTGGCACAATCGCGTTTGCCGACGCGGGGGTGCAGGTGCTGACATTCCAGTACGGCAAGGGAAACAACTTTGCCTACTTTGTCTTCGAGCCCCTCCCGGGGCCGCAGCGCTGAACCCGGCAGCCCGCCTTCCACAAACCCCATGAACACGACCCCCAGACCCCTCCGAACGCTGCTCCACCTCGCGTGGGCGGCGCTGACCTGCACGAGCCTGCTTGCGCAGGAGCCCGCGAGCGAGTTCGTGGGCCTGGCCAAGATCCACACCGGCATCCGCTCCCGGCGCTCGGGCAGCTACGACCGCACGGGCGGCAACGCCGACAACGTCTCCAACGTCGCGGACGGGGCGCGGGTGACGATCATGGACGTCAAGGGGGCGGGCGTCATCACGCACATCTGGATCACCCTGGCCCCGGGCCCGGACACGCTGGACCGCAACAATGTCGTCATCCGGATGTACTGGGACGGGAAGCCCTATCCCTCCGTCGAGGCGCCGGTCGGGCCCTTCTTCGGGAACGGATGGGGCGAGTCGTACAATTTCGTGAGCGCCCCGCTCGCCGTCACGCCAGGCTGGGGGAAGTCCTACGTGAGCTACTTCGCCATGCCCTACTCGGATGGGGCGCGGATTGAGATCGAGAACCAGAGCGGCCGGAAGATCGACGCCCTCTACTACAACATAGACTACGAGGAGATGCCGAAGCTCCCGGCCGACCTTGGCCGGTTCCACGCATGGTACAACCATGAGCTCACGAAGGCGCCCCCTGGGGGCGAGGACGAGTGGAGCCTCCTCGGGCCGCAGGGGAAGAACCTGGACGGCAAGGGAAACTACGTCTTCGCCGACATCAAGGGCAGGGGGCACCTGGTAGGGGTGAACTACTATGTGAACTCGCCGGGCACCATGTGGTACGGCGAGGGCGACGAGATGGTGTTCATCGACGGGGAGGCGCTGCCGTCACTCAATGGGACGGGCACCGAGGACTACTTCAACACCTCGTGGTCCCCGAAGGAGCTGTTCCAGCACCCCTTCTTCGGGTACGCGAGGGTCAACGGCGAGACGGGCTGGCTGGGGCGGACGCACCTCTACCGGTTCCACGTCGCCGACCCCATCTACTTCGACAAGGCCTGCCGCTACACGATAGAGCACGGGCACAACAACTGCCTGACGCTCGACCTGGCCTCGGTGGCCTACTGGTACCAGGACGAGGCGAGCCCGCTCCCCAGGTCGTTCACCAAGGAGGAGCGCCAGCCTATGCCCGAGATCTCGGCCTCGGACATCCACCTCTGGAGGGACGCCTGGCGAAAGCAGCAGGGCGGGGGCCCGACGCTATGGGGCAACGAGAAGAAGCCATAGCCGGATCCGGGCGTTGCGGGCCCGGGACCGCCATGGATGAAAACATTTCATCGCCGTTGAAAAAAAGATGCGCCGCCCAAGTTGGGCCGGGCCGCGCTTATGGCACGGGGCACGCTCGCACCGCCCCCATGCCCACACTTTCCCCGCAGGTCGACCTCCCCTCGGCGGACTGCAGCGAGCCGGGGCCCCCTGTCACCGTCGTGCGGCTCTTCTCGTGCCCGGTGCACGTCTACGTGGGGCATTTCGGCCGCGCTCCGGGCGGCGACCCGATGCGCGAGTCCACGACGATGGACCTCGTGGCGGGGCGGGGCATCGCGGGCGACCGCTACTTTGACTATCCGCGGGGACACAAGGGGCAGGTTACCCTCTTCGCCGAGGAGGCATGGGAGAGGCTGTGCGCGGAATTCGGGCGATCCGACCTCGGCCCGGGTGTGTTCCGCCGCAACCTTATCACCCGGGGCGCCGACCTGCCCTCGCTTGTCGGCCGCGAATTCGGGATCCAGGGGGTCCGCTTCATCGGATCCGAATACTGCAAGCCGTGCGCATGGATGGATTCCGCGTTTGCTCCGGGCGCGTTCGAGGCCCTCTCTGAATGGCGCGCGGGCGGCCTCAGGGCCCGGGTGCTGTGCGACGGCCTCATCCGGACGGCATGATCCCCTCGACAGGATCCATGATCGGCGCCGTCCTCGCCGGGGGAATGTCGCGGCGCATGGGGGAGGACAAGGCGGGGCTCGTCCTCGACAGCGAGCCCCTCTGGCGCCGCCAGGTGGGCGTGCTCGCGGGCGCGGGGCTGGGCAGGGTGGTCCTTGTCCGCAGGCAGGACCAGGACGCGCCCCCGGGGGTCGAGTGCTGGCGCGACTGCATCGAGGGAATCGGAC
This sequence comes from Opitutaceae bacterium, assembly GCA_003151495.1. Taxonomy (GTDB): domain Bacteria; phylum Verrucomicrobiota; class Verrucomicrobiia; order Opitutales; family Opitutaceae; genus Palsa-1447. The sequence goes on along the minus strand of PLXR01000056.1, from coordinate 32,245 downwards.
CCCTTGCCGGGCTGCACGCGGCCCTGCTGCCGAGGGCCGCGGACTTCGTCGCCGTGCTCGCGGTCGACATGCCCGGGATCGGGCCCGGCTGGTTCGAGTGGCTCTCGGGCTTCTGCCGGGAGGGGTCCGGGGCCATGGCGCGGCACGCCGACGTGTGCGAGCCCCTGGCCGCCATCTACCCAGCCGAGGCGCTCGCCGCGGTTGAGGCCCAGATCGGCGCGAAGTACCACTCGCTCCAGCATCTCGCGCTTTCCCTGGCCTCGGTCGGGAGGATGACGCTTCTTCCCCTGGAAGGGGCGGAGGCGTCCCGGCTCGGGAGCGTCAACACCCGGTCCCAGTTCAGCGCCTGGGAACTTACCCGGGGAAGATAGGAAGCCCGCGGCCTAGGTCCGCCGACGGGTCCCGGCCTCAGCCTGCGACCTCCAACTCGGCGACCCCGAGGTTCTTCGCCATGGTCTTGCAGAGGCCCACGAAGAATTCCTCGGCGGGCGCGAGGCGGCGTCCCTTCCAGTAGGCGACACACCACTGGCGGCGAAGTTTCCGCTTTCCGAGGGGCAAAGAGACGAGGGTGCCGTCGGCCAGCTCAGAGCCCGCGATCCACGGGGCCATGACACCGGCCCCGAGGCCCAGCTTAACCAGCTCCTTGATCGCCTCCATGCTGTCGAGCGCGATGAAATTGCTGATCACGACCTTCTCCTCCCTGAAATAATCGGCCACGAGCCTGAACGTGTAGCTCGACTTAATGTTGAGGATTAGGGTTTCCGTCTCCAGCGCCGCCGGAGGAACGGCCTGGAGGCCGGCCCAGGGATGCTGGGGCGCGACAAAGAAGCGCAGCTCGTCCTCGAAGAGGGGCACGACGACGAGGTCCCCCGAGACCTCCGAGTGGGACTGCAGGAGGAACGCAAGGTCGACGTGGCCCGCCCTCAGGAGCTCAAGCTGCCGGGATTGCTCCCCGGGCTCGATCCGGATCACGCATTTGGGAAAGCTCTCCCGGAATTCGCGCAGCACCATTGGAAGGAGGTGTTGGCACGCGGTGGTGCTCGCCCCCACACGAAGCCGGCCGTTCCCTCGCCGCGAAAGGTCCTCCGTGCCGGCGCGCGCGGACTGCATCTCCCTGAGGATGTTCTCGGTGTGACGAAGGAACTGCTCGCCGAGAAGCGTGAGCCGGATCCGCTTGCCGACTCGGTCGACCAGCCGGCATCCCAGGTCATTCTCCAGGGCCTTAATGGCATGGCTCACCGCAGACTGGGTGAGGACCAGGTGCTTGGCGGCCAAGGTAAAACTGCCGCAGCGGGCAAGCGCGGCAAACGCGCTCAGCTGCCTACTGTCGACCGTCGTCTTCAAGAATTATTTGCGTCCATCGTTCCCACGGCCGGGTCAAATAGCACGATTCGAGCCAGACTTCCCATCTGGCGGGGGGGTGCGCCGTGGGGCGGGAATGCCGCCCGCTAACCTTCCTCCCGATCCCGAACGATCCGAATTGGCTCCTGCCGCTTACCGACGCGGCGCCCGTCGTAGCCGCGAGTAGCCCTGGCATGTTCGCGCGAAGCGGCGTGGAGGTTGAACTCAGCCGCGAGGTCGGATCGGCGACCTTCCGCGAGAAGATCCGGCTGGGCGGGCTCGACGACGCCCCCGAGGACTATCCTAAGGAAGGCGCCGGCGAGTATCGGGATGGCGACCATGAGCCTCTTCTGCTGGGGCGACAGGCCGAGGCTCTCGCCGATCTGGACCCCGAGCGGCCGGAGGAGCATCCAGATCATGAGGCTCACGCCGAAGTAGAGGAACGCGGAGAGCAGCGTGGGCCAATGGCCGGCCTTCTTGAGCTCGGAAAGGTTCATCAGGTGTGGGGTGTTCTCGGCGGCGGGAGGCTTCCCGCTTCCGCACACGGGTCAGCTGACGACATGCCAAGAAGGGGGTCTCCGAAGCCCAACGCGGCTATTTGTTTTGCTGCTTCGGATGAGCGCGATTCATGGAAGCACGGGCTCCCCATGGGTGCGCGCCCACCGGGGCCCGTGGCCGAATTTCCCCGGGGTCGCCGACTGCCCTAATCGCATAGCCCGGCGCGACCTTGCGGAGGTCCACGATGCGACCGCCACCCGCCGCCATCGTTGGCAGTTGACGCGGCCATCCAATTCCAAAAACGTCTAGACTCTGGTCCTATTGCCCCCCCTTGCAGGGCAACGGCTCGCATTACGGGAGATCCACCCGGCCCATGCGAGCCCGGGCCGGCTATGCAGCGACCGCGACATGTCCCTAATCTTCCTTCCGAACCTAAAGAAGACACCCAAACGAGTAGCAATCCCGGACGATGAGATACGCCTGAAGGGCGATCTTCGTCGCACTGTCATCCTTGTCCACGGTCTGACGGGAACCCCCAACGAGATGCGCTACCTGGCGTTCACATTGAACAAGCGAGGCTACAGCGTGATCTGCCCGCGGCTCGCGGATCACGGCCAGTCCCTGCACATCCTAAAGCACACGCAATGGCAGCAGCTGTACGCCTCCCTGCGCGGGGTGTTCGTCGAGGCACTCGAGACGGGTGACAAGGTGTTCGTGGCGGGCCTGTCGATGAGCGCCCTCTTCGTCCTCCTCCTTGCCGAGGAGTTCGGCGATCGGCTGGCCGGGGGCATCTGCTTTGCCCCGACCCTTTTCTTCGACGGATGGAACGTCCCCTGGTACAACCGGCTTCTCCCGCTTGCCTCGTACACTCCGCTCAAGTACAGCGTCTACTTCAAGGAGGACCCGCCGTACGGCATCAAGAACGAGAAGATGCGAGGCATGGTTCACCGCTACTACAGCAAGGCGCGGCTGGAGGACACCGAGGGGATCTCCAAGTTCGGCTATGCCTTCTTCCCCGTCTCGCTCTTCCACCAGCTGCACAAGCTGGCCAGGAAGGTCATCCCGCTCCTCGGGCGGATCAAGACGCCCATGCTCCTCATCCATCCAGAGGAGGACGACACCGCGAGCGTGAGGAATTCCGAGCTTATCTACGGCAGCATCGCCTCCGCCGTGAAGAAGCTCGTGGTCCTGAAGGACTCCTACCACGTCATCACGGCCGACCAGGAACGTGAAAAGGTCGCAAGCGAGACGCTCGAATTCCTGGAGGCGATTTGAAGCCCAACCACAACCTCGAGGCGTATTTCGACTTCGACAACACCGTGACGGAGTTCGACGTGGTGGATGATATCATCGGGCGCTTCTCGGTGGACGAGGGCTGGAGGGCTGCGGAGGCGGTTTGGGAATCGGGCGAGATCGGCTCCCGGGAATGCCTGGAGAGGCAGTTCTCCCGGGTGCGCGTGACCGGCCAGGCGCTAGAGGACTATGTGCGCACAATCCGCATCGACCCCTCGTTTGGCCCCATAGTGGAGCTTCTGCGCGGCGCCGGGGTGAGTCTGGCGATCCTGAGCGACAGCTTCACATCGATAATAAGGGCGATTCTGGAGAACAACGGCGTTCGCGGAATCGAGGTGTACGCGAACGAGATCCGGATCGAGGGCGACCAGCCCGTCCTGGGGTTTCCGTATCACCAGTCGATCTGCAGCACGGCCGGCAACTGCAAGACCTCGCACCTGTTCAGGCGCGACAGGCCGGCGGGAACCAGGAAGATCTACGTCGGCGACGGACGGTCGGACATCTGCCCTGCGCGCTTCTGCGAGATCCTTTTTGCAAAAGGGACGCTGTTCGAGCATTACTCCGCAATCCGGAAGGATTGCATACGCTTCGAGAACCTCGGCACGGTCCACTCCCACCTCAAAGATCTCCTATCATGAAACCATCACCCGCCGTGCCCGCGGCCCCGGATCCGACTGGCGAGGACCTCCTCGAGCTCGAGGCGAAATACTGCTCCTGGGGCGACACCGTGCATTATGCCAAGGAGCTCACGATGTTCGCCCGCGCGGCGGGCAGCTACCTCTATGACGACAAGGGCACCCAGTACCTCGACCTGCAGATGTGGTATTCCGCTGCGAGCTTCGGATACGGCAACGCCCGCCTGAACGAGGCCCTTAAGGACCAGATCGACGTGCTTCCGCAGCTGGCCTGCCAGTACCTCCACAAGGAGAAGATCCTCCTAGCGGCGAAGCTCGCGCGGAAGGTGGAGTCCGTGTTCGGGGAGAAGGGCCGGATCCACTTCAATGTCGGCGGGGCGAGCGCCATCGAGGACGCATGGAAGGTGGTCCGCAACCACACGAAGAAGAACCTGGCATTCGCCTTCATGGGGGGGTACCACGGCCGCACGCTCGGGGCGTCCGCCATCACGTCGAGCTACAGGTACCGCGAGAAGTTCGGCCACTTCGGCGACCGGGCGAACTTCATCCCGTACCCCTATTGCTTCCGCTGCCCTTACGGGATGAAGAGGGAGTCATGCGAGCTTTACTGCCTGAAGCAGGTCGAGCGGCTCTTCGAGACCGAGTACTACGGCGTGGTGAACAAGACCGGCAAGTCGGAGTTTGGCGCCTTCTTCGTCGAGGCCGTCCAGGGAACCGGGGGTTATGTCGTGCCCCCCGAGGGATATTTCCCCGGGCTCAAGAAGCTCCTTGAGAAACACGGCATCCTCCTGGTCGACGACGAGATCCAGATGGGCTTTTACCGGACCGGAAAATTCTTCGCGCTTGAGCACTTCGGCGTGAAGCCCGACATCATCGTCTTCGGGAAGGCCCTTACCAACGGGATGAACCCGATCTCGGCGATCTGGGCGAGGGAGGACCTCATCTCACCGGCGGTGTTTCCCCCGGGTTCCACGCATTCCACGTTCTCCGCGAACACCCAGGGGACGGCCGTGGCGCTCGCAGCCATGAACATGATGGAGGAGGAGGACTTTGAGGGGCGCGTGATGAAGAGCGGGGCCTATTTCCTCGCCCGGCTCAAGGACCTGGCGAAGAGGTATCCCCAGATGGGCGACGTGGGTGGGCTCGGCCTCGCCCTCAGGGTCGAGATGTGCCAGAAGGACGGGTTCACTCCGAACCGCGAGTTGACGGACGCCATGATGAACATCGGCCTGAGCGGGACGCTTACCTCCGGGGGTGCGAGCAAGGGCCTGATCCTTGATGTGGGCGGCTACTACAAGAACGTCTTCACCATCGCACCGTCGCTTTATATCACCGAGGAGGAGATCGACACCGCCGTGACGCTGTTCGAGGAGGCCATGCGGCGGGGCATCGCCGAGACGGGGTAGAAGGACCGTGGCCGGGGCTATTTCGGGGGCAATGCCTCGGCAGGCCTGTTGAGCCAGCCGTCCAGGTACCCGACGATATCCTTCACGCTCCTGACGTGCTCGATGTCACTGTCGGGAATCTTGAGCCCGAAGGCCTCCTCGATCTCGAACATGAGCTCGACGGCCCCGAAGGAGTCGACCCCGAGGTCCTCCGCAAGGCGGGATTCCCCTCCGATCTTGTCCAGCTCGACATTGAGCTTCTTCGAGAGAATCCCCCTTACCTTCAGGTCTATCTCCTGGGTCGTCATGACAGTTTATTAGGGCTTTGAAAAGATGAGCGCGACATTGCAATTACCAAATCCGAACGAATTGGACATCACATGTTCCAATTTTATCTGGCGGCTCTCGCGCGGGACATAGTCGAGGTCGCAGGCGGGGTCGGGAATATTAAGGTTGATCGTGGGGGGGACGACCTGGTCCTGGAGGGCCTTCACGCACACCACGGCCTCGATCGCCCCGGCGGCCCCGATCGCATGGCCGATCATCGACTTGGTGGAGGAAACCGGGATCTTCCGGGCCTCCGCGCCGAAGACCGCCTTGATCGCCTTCGTCTCGGCGGCATCGTTGGCGCGGGTGGAGGTCGCGTGGGCGTTGATGTAGTCGACGCGGTCCAGCCGTGCGTCCCTTAGCGCCGCCGCCATGACCCTGGCGGCGTCGGCACCCTCGGATTCGGGCATCACCATGTGGTGGGCCCCCGAGTTGCTCGCGTAGCCGGAGATCTCCGCGAGGACGGCCGCACCCCGCCGGAGCGCGCGCTCCCTCTCCTCGAGGATGAGCACCGCGCCCCCCTCGCTCATGACAAAGCCGTCGCGTCCGAGATCGAAAGGACGGGAGGCGCCCGTGGGGTTGGCGTTGTTCTTGGAGAGCACCCGCAGCGCGCAGTACGCGCCGAAATTGAACTGGGTCAGGGGGGCCTCCACTCCGCCCGTCAGGCAGATGTCGGTTTCGCCGTATTGGACCTTCCTGAAGGCCTCGCCGATCGCGTGGGCTCCCGAGGCGCACGCGGTGGAGATGACCATGTTGGGGCCCCTGAACCCGTACCGGATCGCGATCTGGCTCGCCACGGCATTGGGGCTAATGCGGGCGACTGACGCGGGGTTTATGCGGTGGGCGCCCCGGTCGAACGCGGCGACCATCTGCTCCTCGTGGAACATGAGGCCCCCCAGTCCCGAGCCCATGACCACCGCGACGCGGTCGGTATCCTCCGCCTCGGGCCTGAGGCCGCTTTCCTTAAGGGCCATCTCGGTGCAGGCCAGGCCAAAGTGGACGAAGCGGTCCACCCGTTTCGCGATGTCGTCGGGGATATAGTGGGTGGGGACGAACCCCCTCACCTGGCCGCCGACCTTCGACGCAAGGTCCGTGGTGTCAAAGGCGTCAATTAGGGAGATCCCGGACCGTCCCTCGACGTTGGCGCGCCAGAAATCCTGGACGCCCACCCCGTTGCACGCGGCGACACCCATACCCGTTACTACAACCCTGCGTCTATTCATCACGGTGATACAAGACGCTGGGACCCGCCATGGGCAGACAATTTTTTAAGCTATAGGCCGCTGTCCCGGCGGCGTCCCAGCCTGCGCGCCGTGGCCCGCAGGGGCCTGAGGGCGAGGAGGTAGACTGCGGCCACCCAGACGGGGGCCACCACCGCCCACCCGATCATGCCGTGCAGGGCGGTCGAGCCGAACTGGTGGAGGAATTCCCGGGGCTCGCGCCTGAGGAGCGCTATCATGAGCGGGACGTCCAGGCTGGAACGGCCCCGGCCGGCGAGCGCGTCCCCCAGGCGCACGAAGGCGACGAGGAGCGGGAAGTAGATGAACGTGCAGAGGGCGTTCACGCCCTGGATGATCGGCTGGTTAAGGCCTAGGGCCACCCCTGCGATCACGCAGAGCGTGGTTGTGGTACCGAGGATAGGGAAGATCGCGACGACGCTGCCGACGGCGATGCTGAGCGCGATCTTGTCGGGGGAGACCCCCTGGGTGAGCTGCCTCACCACCGGGTCCAGAACCCAGCGGCGCCAGAAACCCCGCTTCGCTGCTATCGGTCCAGGAATCTCCGGTTCCATGCGGGGTCGGGCAGGGGGCTTGGCCTGTAGCTTCCGAAAAGGGCGTAGCGCGTCCTGGCGACGAGCCTGTACACGGGGTCGCGCACGAAGGCCGGGACGATGCGCAGCCATGATACCGCGCGCCATGGCCCCTGCAGCTCCGCAAAGCAGGCGAGGGCCCCGGCCGTGCGCAGCAGGTGGGCGCCGCGCCGCCGGTCGCCCCAGTCCGGCGCGAACACAAGGCTGTCAAAGTCGTCCAGCGGAAGGCCCTGGGATCGCAGGAAGTCCTGCGCGGCATCGCCTTGGAGCGTCGCAAAATGCAGGCGGCCCCCGGGATCTCGGCGGATCAGGAACCTGACCACCCCGTTGCAGAGGCCGCATTCGCCGTCATAGAGGAGCACGGGAACGCGTGGGTCCGTCATCTCCCCCAAACTAGTCCAGTCGCGGCCGGGCTTCAATGGAAACGTGAGACGACGACCGGAAGCCGGGTCCGACCATCGTGCTTCCCGCTGAAATTTGTGTTGACGGTGCATTATGTGTACTAGTATACATAGTACACGATGCTTCCATTCAGCGTAAATTTTCGGCCAGGGGAGCCGGTTTACGAGCAGGTCACCTATGCGGTGAAGAGGGCGATCGCCACCGGGCAGCTCGCGGCGGGATCGCGTTTCCCGGCCGTGCGCACGCTCAGCCAGGAGCTCCGGATCAACCCGAACACGGCCCACAAGGTGGTGGCCTCCCTTACGGCCGAGGGCGTCCTCCTTGTCCATCCGGGCATCGGCACGATCGTGGCGCCGCCGGCGGCCGGCTCCGCCGCCGACCGCTCGGCGCTCCTCAACGGCGAGCTCGAGAGGCTCGTCGTGGAGGCGCGCAGGCTCGGCCTCGACGAGGAGCGCGTCGTCGCCGCGGTCCGCGGCCACTGGCGGAAATTCCAAAGAATCCAATGAATGCCATCGAATGTGAGAAACTGAGCCGCTCCTTCGGCCGCGTCCCGGCGGTGCGCGAGCTGACGCTAGCGGTCCCCGAGGGAAGCTTCTTCGCCCTCCTGGGGCCCAACGGGGCCGGCAAGTCGACGCTCCTGAAGCTGCTCCTGAACCTGCTGCACCCGACAGGGGGAGTGTCCAGGGTGCTGGGCCACGAAAGCACCCGGCTCACGGCCTCGGAGTTCCGCCGCATCGGCTACGTGGCCGACGGCCAGGACCTCCCGGACTGGATGACCGTCGCGCAGCTCATGGAGTTCTGCCGGCCGCTCTATCCCACATGGGACCGGGCGCTTGCCCTGCGCCTGCAGACGATGTTCGACCTGCCGGGCGATCGTCCGATCAAGAAGCTCTCCCGGGGCATGCGCATGAAGGCGGCCCTCCTCAGCAGCCTCGCATTCCGGCCCGAGCTCATGGTGCTGGACGAGCCGTTCGGCGGCCTCGATCCCCTGGTACGGGACGAGTTCATCCAGGGCCTCCTCGAGCTGCCCGGCGACGACAGGCCCCGGACCTTCATCGTCTCCTCGCACGACATCGACGAGGTCGAGAGGCTGGCGGACGACGTGGGATTCCTCGCCGGGGGCCGGCTCCTCGTCCACGAGTCCGCGGACTCGATGAGGGGGAGGTTCCGGACCGTGGAGATCGTCGGGAGCCGGGTCGCGGCGCCCGCGGCGAGGCCCGCGGGATGGCTCGAGGTGAGGCAGCCCTCGGAGAACGTCCTCCAGCTGGTGCACGGCGCGTTCTCGCCCGCGACGGAGTCGGAGCTCGGCGGGATGTTCCCCGGCGCGACCGTCTCGCTCCAGGCGATGACGCTGAGCGAGATATTCCTCGTGCTTGCACGGCAGCACCGCGGCGACGGCGGGAAGGAGGCGGCATGAGCATCGTCCTCCACATCATCCGGAAGGACCTCCGCCACTACTGGTTCCTCGCCGCCCTAAGCGTCGCGTTCAGCCTGCTCGCGACGCTCGGGTGGTACTGGGCCTTCATCCCGGCCTTGGGCGGGATGACGTCGTCCCTCTTCGTGGGCCAGATCAGCCCAATGATTGTCGAGTTCATCCTGTCCGTTGCGATCGTGCAGGCGGACCCCACCGTCGGGGACAAGGCCTTCTGGCGCACCCGCCCGATCCCGCCTGGCGCGCTCCTCACCGCAAAACTTGCCTTCCTGTTCGGGGTGTTCGCGGTCCCGTCGCTCCTGGTCAACATCTACCTTGCGTCCTCCATGGATGCGTCGCTTCCGGTCCTGGCGGGGATGGTGATCGAGTCGACAGGCATGATCATGGCCGAGGCCCTCGTGGCCGCATTCATCGGGTCGATGACGAGCAGCCTGATACAGGCGGCCGCGGCCCTGCTAGGGGCCAATGTGGCCGCGGTCGTGTTCGCGGTCATGAAACCCGACCTGCCTATATTCGCCCCCTGGAGGTTCGACATACCCGACCATGCGCCCCGCATGGCGGCCCTGGGGCTCTATTCCGGGATCGCGGCCGTCCTCCTACTTTACCACCAGTTCATGACCCGGCGCACCGCGAGGACGCTCGTGATCCTCGGAGCCCTGATACCGGCGGTGCTTTTCTCCGGAACAATGTTGCCGGTTTCAATTAGGGTGGCGCCGAGAGGCGAAGCCGCGATCGTGTCCGCGCCCGAGCCGTCCCCCGGGGTCCAGGTCATGCTGTTTCCCCCGTCGCAGCTCTGGACCAGCGGCTATGAGCGCGACCCGTCGACCGGCCGCACCATCCGGACGCACACGGTGGCGATCAATGCGGCGGTGCGGAGCGTCCCGGAAGGCCGGATTGTCCAGCTCGACTCGCTATCCTCCAGGGTGCTCTTCGAGAACGGCGAGCAGGGTGTATTTCCCGTGAACTCCAGGGTCTTCTGGAACCATTGGACCCAGCAGGCCCAGGCGTCCTCCATCTGCAGGCGCCTCGGCCTCACGCCCCCCACGCTTGATGCCGAAAAGGTGCGGCCAAGCTGGCTCAGGCTTTTCTCATTCTCCAACGAGATGGCCAGGAAATACTCGGGGCGGCGCGGCACGCTGTCCGTCGCGCTCAACCTTCACGAGCTGGCGTTCAGGGAGGACATAAGGCTGCCGGCGAAGCCGGGGGCAACCTGGGTCCGCGAGGGCCAGATGTGGAGCGTGGGCAAGGTTGGCATCGTCGACGGCGGGGCCGTTGCGGAGCTTAGGCACCTGCGCATCACGAGCATGCTCATCACCGAGGGGGAGGCCCGGCCGGACCCCTGGAACAACAACAAGCATGGATTCGTGCTGCTCAATCGGAAGCGGGGAGAGTTCGCGCTCTCGGCGGACCGCTGGAACTCGCAGGACACCCCCATCTGGGCCATGGAGATCAACCTGAAGCACATCAAGTTCGGGGACCGCTGGCAGGCCGGCGGAATTCCGGTGAAGGGTCCCATCGACGACGCGTGGCTTGCCGATGCGGAGCTCATCATCCTCTCGGCCGAGCCCGCAGGGACGCTGGAAAAGACGGTGGTCCTTCAGAATTTCGAGATCCCGATGGCGGAGGACAAGCCGGTCCAGGACCCCGCTCCATTCTGGCAATAGCGCGGGAAAGCTCCGAGATTCGGGGGAACGCATGAAGCCCCTCCGTCTCGTCGCCGACGACCTAACAGGAGCCCTCGACACCGCGGCGCAATTCGTGGGCGTTGGGCGCGCGCTGCCCGTCTATCTCGGCGGGAGGCTTCCCTCGCCGCTTCCGGGGGAGATGGCGGTTGATTCCGCCACACGGGAGCTGGACGCGGCGTCCGCGGCGTCGGAGGCCGCGCGCCTTGCCGGCATCCTCCTGCGGGAATCCGGGGCGATCTCCTACAGGAAGGTCGACAGCCTCCTGCGAGGGCATCCGGGCCTGGAGCTGGCCGCCACGCTCCGCGCGACGCTCCCGCGATACTGCATCGTCGCCCCGGCCTTCCCGCTGCACGGGCGGGTCACCCGCGGGGGACGTCAGTTCCAGGCGGGCGCCCCCGGGCCAAGCGGGGAGGATCTCGGGGCCGCCCTCCTCTCCCATGGAATCCCCATGGTCCTCGCGCGGGCGGGGGGGCCCGTGCCTGAAGGCGTGAGCCTCTGGGACGCGGAGACCGACGCGGACCTCCGCCGCATCGCCGACGCGGGGAAGGAGCTGCAGTCGCCCGTGCTGTGGTGCGGAAGCGGGGGGCTCGCGGCGGCGATCGCGGGGGGAAGGGTGCCCATGGCCCCGGCCCTTGCGAGCCCGGTCCTTGGGCTTTTCGGCACGGACCATCCCGCGACCGCGGCGCAGCTCGAGAGGTGCGGCCCCGTCGTCCTCTCTATCGGGGACGGGGAGAGTGACGCGGCGCGGGTGGCTGCACGGCTCGGCGACCCCGGGGTCTGCCTCGTGCGCTTCGCCCTGCCGCCCGGCACGGCCCGGGCGGAGGCCGCTCGCCGGATCTCGGGCGGATTCGGGCGGCTCGCGGAGAAGATCCCGAAGCCCCGGACTCTCATTGCATCCGGGGGGGAGACCCTGCGCGCCCTCTGCCAGGCGCTGGGGACGCACCACCTGGAGGTCGTGGGCCAGGTCATCCCCGGGGTGCCCGTGTCGAGGTTCGTCGGGGGGCGCTGGGACGGGACGATCGTCGTCTCCAAGTCGGGCGGGTTCGGGGACGAGGCGCTCCTGCACCGGATCCTCTCGGCGGCCGCATAGGGCCGTCGCGACAAATTGGATCGACTGTCCCGTCCCGTGGGAGTTCGCTCGCGGGATGACCCCGCAAGCGCCCCGCTGTGTTGTCCTTGCGCTCCTGTGCGCCGCAAGCCTCGGGGCCCAGTCGCCGCCGATGAGGGTCTGGCCGGGGGCCGCACCCGGGGAAAAGGGCGGGATCGGAGTGGAGGGGGACACGACCACGCCGAAGGACAACCTGATTGCCGGGAGGCCGCTGATCCGGCTCGGCAACGTCTCCGACCCGACCCTCACCGTGTACCGTCCCGCCTCCGGGGACACCGGCGCCGCCGTTCTGGTCTGCCCGGGCGGCGGATACCACATCCTGGCGATGGACCTCGAGGGCACCGAGGTGTGCGAATGGCTCAATTCCATCGGGATCACGGGCGTGCTGCTCAAGTACCGGGTCCCTGCGCGGGAGGGCCAGCCCGCCTATGCGGCGCCACTCCAGGATGCGCAGCGCTCCGTTGGGATCGTCCGCTCCCACGCCAAGGAGTGGGGCATTGACCCGGCAAGGGTGGGCATCCTCGGCTTTTCAGCGGGGGGGCACCTCAGCGCGACGCTTTGCGCGCACGCGGACGCCCGGACCTATCCCCGTGTCGATGAATCGGACGACGCGAGCTGCCGCCCCGACTTCCAGATCCTCATCTATCCCGGCGGCCTGGTCGGGAAGGAGAAGGAAAAGGCGTACACGGTCGGCCCTGAGGCCGCCGTGACGGCCGGCACTCCCCCGACCTTCCTTGCGATGGCGCTCGACGACCCGGTCCGCGTCGAGAACGTCCTCGGCTACGCGATGGCCCTGAAGGAGGCCAAGGTTCCCTTTGAGCTGCACGTCTACCCGACAGGGGGCCACGGCTATGGGCTCAGGCCCACAAAGGACTTTGTCACCACCTGGCCGAAGCGCGCCGCGGACTGGATGAAAGGCCGGGGGATCCTGGGTGCAAACTAGGCGCAGAAGAACCTCTGCCGGATTGGCGCTCGCGCTCCTTGGGGCAGCCTGCCTCGGGGCCCAGTCGCCACCGATGAGGCTGTGGCCCGCGGCCGCGCCCGGGGAGACGGGCGGGATAGGGGAGGAGCGCGACGTGAGGAAGCCGACCGACGGCCTCCAGGCCGGCCGGAAGGTCATTGCGCTCGGGAATGTCTCGGAGCCCACGATCACGGTCTATAGGCCCATGCCCTTCGCCGACACCGGCACGACGGTCGTGGTCTGCCCCGGGGGCGGCTACTACATTCTCGCGATCGATCTCGAGGGGACCGAGGTCTGCGAGTGGCTCAACTCCATCGGGGTCACCGCCGTGCTCGTGAAGTACCGCGTCCCGAGGCGCGAGGGGAGGCCGCCCTACGCGGCTCCGCTCCAGGACGCCCAGCGCGCCGTCGGCATCGTCCGGTCGCACGCCGGCGAGTGGGGGCTCAACCCGGGCCGCATCGGCGTGCTCGGCTTCTCGGCCGGGGGGAACCTCTGCGCCGTCCTGAGCGCCCAGGCTTCGTCGCGGACCTATCCCCGCGTGGACAGCTCGGACGACGCGAGCTGCCGCCCGGATTTCCAGCTCCTCATCTACCCGGCCTACCTCGTAAGTGACGCGGGCGGGTATGCGATCGCCCCGGAGGCGGCGGTCAACCCGGCCACGCCCCCCACCTTCCTCGTGATGGCCGTGGACGACCCGATCCATGTCGAGAACGTCCTTGGCTACGCGATGGCCCTGAGGGAGGCGAAGGTTCCCTTTGAGCTGCATGTCTACCCGACAGGGGGCCACGGATACGGGCTGAGGCGAACGAGGGACACTGTGACGACCTGGCCCGATCGCGCGGCCGACTGGATGCGGGGCCTGGGCCTCCTCGAGAGGAACTAGGGCCAACAGGCGCGCCGGTACTTGCCGAAACCGCGCAGTTGGACTACGTGTTTCGACCGCTTATCCCCAAAAACGGGACAACCCGAAATCAAGCTGTCAGGAGATTCCCATGAGACACCTCAGATACATCCTAGCCCTGTTCCTCGCCGCCTGCGCGGCCATGCCGCTGAAGGCCCAGCAAAACCGGAAGAGCCCCCATGAGACCGTGAGCGTCGTCTTCGGCGACTGGCGGACGGGCAACCGGGTCACCCTCACCTACGGCCGGCCCTACACGAAGGACCCGAAGACCGGCCAGCCGCGCGTCATCTGGGGCGGCCTGGTCGCCTGGGACAAGGCCGACCGGCTCGGAGCCGACGAGGCGACGACCCTCATCACCCAGAAGCCCCTGATCGTGGGCGATGCCACGGTTCCGGCGGGGACCTACACGCTGTACACGATCCCGTCGGCGACCGGGCCGTCGAGGCTCGCGATCAGCACCAGCGTGGGCAAGTGGGGCGTGCCGGTCGACGAGACCCACGACCTCGCCCGCGTGGAATTGAAGAAGGAGGCTCTTGATCAACCCGTGGACCAGCTGACCCTGGCAATTGACGAGGACAAGTCGGGCGGCGGCACGCTCAGGATCATGTGGGAGAAGACCCAGTTCTCGGTGGCGCTGAAGGCTCCCGCCGCCCAGCTCGCCTTCCCCCAGGCCAGCCCGACGGAGACGCTCAAGCAGCGCGTCGGGGTGACGGACATCGAGGTCGTGTATTCGCGCCCGAGCGCCAGGGGGCGCGTGATGCTCGGCGGCAACAACCCGTACGGCCAGGTCTGGCGCACGGGTGCGAACAGTGCGACGCGGATCAGCTTCAGCACGCCCGTGACCGTCCAGGGGCAGCACCTCGACGCGGGCACCTACGAGCTGTTCACCCTCCCCGGGGCGGACGAATGGACCTTCATATTCCAGAAGGCCGGGAACCAGTGGGGGGCCTATGCCTACGACGCGAAGAACGACGTCCTGCGCGTCACGGCGAGGGCGGGCACGCTCGCGGAGCCCATCGAGACCTTCACCATCGGGTTCAACGACCTGAGCGGGGGCACGGCCACGCTGAACCTCAAGTGGGAGAAGACGCATGTGTCCGTGAAGATCGACACCGACCTGGTGGGCGTGATGGTCCCGAGGATCGAGGCGGCGATGGCGGCGCCCGGGGCGAAACCCTACGCGCAGGCGGCCATGTTCTACATCGACAACAACCTCGACCTAGACAAGGCCGCGGCGTGGATGGATGCCGCCATAGCCGAGCAGCCCGACGCGTTCTACCTTGTCTACCACAAGGCCCGGATCCTGGCGAAGAAGGGCGACAAGGCCGGGGCCGAAGCCGAGGCCAGGCACTCCATCGAGCTCGCCTCGAAGACCACCGGCCCCGCGAAGGACGAGTACACCCGCTTGAACGAGGCGCTGATCGCCGGCCTGAAGTGACCCGGAGCGCCCCCCCGATCGCCGGCATGCGTCCGCGATCCGCGCCGAAACGGGCTTTCGGCGTGGCCGCGTGCGCCGTTCTCCTGGCGTCGCTGGCCGCCTCCGGCGGGCCCGCTCCCGGGGCGGGCCCGCCGCCGGCCGCAATCGCGCAGGAGCTCAGGAGCTTCGGCGTGTTCGGGAGCGTGCTCTACATTGCGGCCCATCCCGACGACGAGAACACCCAGCTGATCGCCTACCTCGCCCGGGGGCGGGCCTACCGGACCGCCTACCTCTCGCTCACGCGGGGGGACGGGGGCCAGAACGTCCTGGGCCCCGAGTTCGGAGACCTCCTGGGAGTCATCCGCACCCAGGAGCTCCTGGCCGCGCGCGCGGTCGACGGGGGAAGGCAGTTCTTCAGCCGGGCGCGGGACTTCGGCTACTCGAAGGACTACCGCCAGACGCTCACGAAGTGGGACCACCAGCAGGTGCTTTCCGACATCGTGCGCGTGATCCGGGTCTTCAGGCCGGACGTGATCGTCACGCGCTTCCCGCCCGAGCCCAGCGGAACCCACGGGCACCACACCGCCTCGTCCGCCCTGGCGCTCGAGGCGTTCAGGCTCGCCGGCGACCCCAGGGCCTTCCCGGAGCAGCTCGCCTCGCTCAAGCCCTGGCAGCCCAGGCGGATCCTGTGGAACGGATACAACTGGGGCCGCACCGGCCCCCCGGAGACGGGGCCGGGGATCCTCCAGGTCGGGATCGACGGCACCGACCCCGTGACGGGCGCGTCGTTCGCGACGCTCGCGGCGCGGAGCCGCTCGATGCACCGCACGCAGGGCTTCGCGAACTTCTCCGTCGCCGCGGCCGGCTCCGGGCCGGATGTCGAGACCTTCCGCGTGCTGGCCGGGCAGCCCGTGACAGAGGACTTCATGGACGGCGTCGACACCTCGTGGGCCCGGATCCCCGGGGGCGCCGAGATCGGGCGCCTTGCGGGCGAGGCCCTCGCGAATTTCAACCCGGAGGATCCCGCCGCGAGCGTCCCGGCGATCCTCGCCCTAAGGTCGAGGCTTTCAGGGCTGGCCGCCGACCCGGTCGTGGACGAGAAACGCCGGCAGCTCGACCGGATCCTCCAGTCCTGCCTCGGGCTCATGGTGGAGACGGCCGTGCCGTCGCCCGAGATCGTGCCCGGCGAGCCGGTCAGGTTCCACCATAGGGCGACCGTGAGCTCGGCGGTTCCCGTCATGTGGACTGCGGTTCGCTATGGCGGGATGGGCAGGAAGGCGAGGGGACCGGGGGCCCTGGCCCGGGGCGTGGCATCGGCCCTGGATGAGACGCGGACGCTCCCCCCATCGACGCCGCTCAGCCAGCCGTACTGGCTGCGCGAGGAGGGCACGCCCGGGATGTTCCGAGTCGACGATCCCTCGCTGATCGGCCTCCCCGAGAGCCCGTCCGCCATTCCGGTCGAATACGTGTTCGAGGTCGGTGGCCAGACGCTGGTCGTGCGCGACGAGCCGGCCTTCATCGCGCCGGACCCCGCAAAGGGATTGGTCCGGCGCCGTCCGGACGTGATACCCCCTGTCTCGCTCAGCCTCGGGTCCCCCGTCGTCCTCTTCCAGCCGCTAGCCGTGCGAAAGGTCGACGTCGAGGTTACGGCGTACCGCGCGGACGCGGCGGGGACCCTTCGGCTTGAGGCCCCCCGCGGGTGGCGGGTCCGCCCCGAGAGGCAGGCCTTCCATTCCAGCGCGGTCGGCGAACGGGTGCGGCTCACCTTCGAGGTGACGGCCCCTGCGGCCCCCGCGTCGGCCGAGATCCGCGCCGTAGCCGAGATCGGGAAGGCGGATTTCGGCAACGGGAGGCTGGAGATCAGCTACGGCCACATCCCGCTCCAGGTGCTGCACCCGCCCGCGCGGATGAAGGCCGTGTGCCTGGACCTCTCGATCCGCGGCCACAAGGTCGGCTACCTCCCGGGCGCGGGCGACTCCACGGCCGCGAGCCTGGAGCAGATGGGCTACTCGGTCACGCAGCTGACCGACGCGGACCTGACCCCCGCGGGACTCAAGGGACTGGACGCCGTCGTCATCGGAGTCCGGGCCTTCGACACGAGGGGCGATTTGCCGCCGCGCCTCCCCGACCTCTTCGCCTGGGTCGAGGCCGGGGGCACGGTCGTCGAGCAGTACGACACGCCGGGCACGCTCAAGACGCAGCAGCTGACGCCCTACACGCTCAAGCTCTCCCGAGACCTGCCGCACTTCCGCGTGACCGACGAGAAGTCGCCCGTCACCCTCCTCGTCCCGGGGCATCCCGCGTTCAACGTGCCCAACCGCATCGGCCCCGCGGACTTCGACGGATGGGTGCAGGAGCGCGGCCTCGATTTCGCAAGCGAGTGGGACGAGGGGCACCTCGAGGCGCTCCTGGCCTGCAGCGACGCGGGCGAGGCGCCGCTGAAGGGCGGCCTGCTCGTCGCCCGCCATGGGCGCGGCTACATCGCCTACACCGGCCTCTCGTTCTTCCGGCAGCTCCCCGCCGGGGTCCCCGGTGCGTACCGCCTCTTCGCGAACCTGGTGTCCCTGGGAAAATGACCCCGCCCCCGGAAGACCAGACAACCGGCCTGCCCTGGCCGCGCAGCTGGAGGGGGGTGTACGCCCTTGTGATGGCGGTGTTCGCCGGGTGGGTTGCGCTCCTCGCCGCGCTCTCCCGGATGTTCCCGTGAACGCCCTCGATTACTCGATCCTTGTCGGCACGATGCTCGGGATCGCCGCCTATGCGGTCTGGAGCACCCGGGGGCGGCACGACCTCAACCGGTACCTGAAGGGGGCCGGCGGGACCGGCTGGCTCACGATCGGCCTCTCGGTCATGGCAACACAGGCCAGCGCGATCACCTTCCTCTCGACCCCCGGTCAGGGCTACGAGAGCGGCCTGGGATTCGTGCAGAACTACTTCGGCGCCCCGCTGGCGCTCGTCATCATCGCCGTCGTGTTCCTCCCGATCTACCGCAGGCTGAAGGTCTACACCGCCTACGAGTACCTGGGCCACCGGTTCGACCCCAAGACGCGGCTCCTCGGGGCCGGGCTCTTCCTCCTCCAGCGGGGCCTCGGGGCCGGGATCACCATCTACGCGCCGGCGATCGTGCTTTCGACCGTCATGGGCTGGAGGCTCGACGCGACGATCGTGTGCAGCGGGCTCCTCGTCGTCGTCTACACGGTGGCCGGCGGATGCGACGCCGTGAGCCTCACCCAGAAGTACCAGATCGGCGTCATCTTCGCCGGCATGGTGGCCGCATTCCTCGTCCTCCTCGCCCGGCTGCCGGCGGGGCTCGGCTTTTCCGACGCGCTGGCGCTCGCCGGAGGGTTCCACAAGATGGAGGCGGTGGACTTCTCGCTGAGCTTCGACCGGCGCTACACGATCTGGTCGGGCATGCTCGGCGGCATGTTCCTAGCCCTGTCCTACTTCGGGACGGACCAGTCCCAGGTCCAGCGCTACCTCTCCGGGGCCTCCATCCGGGAGAGCCGCCTCGGGCTCATGTTCAACGCGGTCTTCAAGATCCCGATGCAGTTCTTCATCCTGCTCCTCGGGGTCCTGATATTCGTGTTCTACCAGTTCGAGCGCCCCCCTGTCTATTTCAACAGGGCCGCCTGGAACGCCCAGGCGGCCCGCGCGACCGACGGGCGGCTCCGCTCCCTGGACGCGCAGTTCACCGAGGCGCACGCGGCCGAGAAGGCGACGCTCCTGGCCTGGCTCGCGGCCCGGCACGCCGGCGACAGGGCCGGGGAGGCGGAGGCGCGCGCGGGCGCTCTCTCGGCCCACGCGCGGGTCGACGCCATCCGCGCCGGGACCAGGGCCGCCCTGGACTCGGCAAGCCCGGGGACAAAGGCGAACGACTCCGACTACGTGTTCATCACGTTCATCCTCGACCAGCTTCCCCACGGCCTCATCGGCCTCCTGGTGACGGCGTTCTTCGGCGCCGCTCTCTCGTCCAAGGCGGGGGAGCTCAACGCCCTGGGGTCCACGACGACGGTCGACGTGTACCGGCACCTGGTCCGGCGCGACGCCTCCGACGCCCACTACGTCGTCGCCACGAAGTGCTTCACCGCGTTCTGGGGCCTCGTCGCGATCGGCTTCGCCCTCTTCGCGAACCTCGCCGAGAACCTGATCCAGGCGGTCAACATCCTCGGCTCGATCTTCTACGGTGTCGTGCTCGGGCTCTTCCTCGTGGCGTTCTTCCTGAAGAGGATAGGGGGCACCGCCGTGTTCTGGTCGGCCCTCGCGGCGCAGGCGCTCGTGTTCGTCCTCTACTTCAACCTCGGCATCTCGTACCTCTGGTACAACGTCATAGGCTGCGCCGCATGCATGGCGTTCAGCGTCGCCCTCCAGGCGGCGATCGGGACGAGGGCCGGCCCGACGCCGTCCGCCGCATGAGCAGCCCGGTCATATGCTTCGGCCAGCAGCCGTGCGGGTTCTTCCCGAGGCGGTTCCTTGCGGCCAAGGTGTTCACGGCGCGCCGGCTCCAGGCGGAGCTCGGGGGCGAGGTCGTGTTCTTCTGCCACGACAGCGACCACGACCCCCGGGAGACGCAGACCACGCTCCGGCACCGCCAGACCGGCGAGTGCCGGACGATGAACTTCACGTTCGAGAACAAGCTCCAGCGGAAGTTCTCGCCGCTCTTCGCGAAGCGGATCCCCGCGGGCTGGCGCGACAACACCGCGCGGCAGCTGCCCGCCTTCGTCGACCCGCGCTGGGTCGAGGCCTTCCGGGGCGTTGAGGCGGCGCAGGTCGCGGACTTCTGCCTGGCGATGTACTCCCGGATGGGGCTCCTGGAGGGGGTCCGCGTCGTGCGCTCCGGCGACGCCGCCCTGCGCCGCGCCGCATGCGACATCGCCGAGTTCTTCGTGGACGTGCCGTTCGGCGGGGAGACCGTGCGGGCGCGGTTCGTCGACGGGGCATTGCAACTGCACGAGGGTGGGGATTCATTCGTGTCCCTGCCCGCCATGCCCTTCGACAAGTCCCAGGTCAGCCCCACGAGAGACTCCCGCCTGCGCTGGATGCAGTCGGTGGTGCACTGCACCCACTACATCGCGGGCGCGGGGGAGCAGGCCTACCTCAGGCGCGAGGACGCGCCCGAGATCACCTTTGTGAACCGGGACCCGATCGACCGCTCCGATGAAGCCTACTGCGAAAACTCGGCCTGAGCCCGCCCCCCTCCTCGCGTTCGGCGCCCACCCCGACGACGTCGAGTTCGGGTGCGGCGGGGTGATCGCCCGCGAGACCCGCGCCGGCCGCGCCGCCCACCTGGTCGTGTGCTCCCGCGGCGAGTCCGCCTCGAGCGGAACGCCGGCCAGGCGCGCCGCGGAGGCGCGGAGGGCCGCGGCGCTCCTGGGTGCGACGCTGGAATTCGTGAGGCTCGACGGCGACGCCATGCTCGAGGAGAAGCCCGCGCACTCGGCGGCGCTGGCCGCGGTCATCCGGAGGGTGCGCCCGGGGATCGTGCTCGCGCCGACCCTGGTCGGGAACCAGCACCCCGACCACCCCCGCCTGGGCCGGATCGTCCGCGACGCGGCGAGGCTCGCACGCTACGGCGGCGTGGCCGCGCTGCGCCGGAGGCCGGCCCACGCCATCGGCCTGCTGATGTTCTACGCGGTGAGCCCGGAGGCCGAGCC
The DNA here is from genome assembly GCA_003151495.1 of Opitutaceae bacterium. Classification (GTDB taxonomy): domain Bacteria; phylum Verrucomicrobiota; class Verrucomicrobiia; order Opitutales; family Opitutaceae; genus Palsa-1447. Next base: position 11,399 of record PLXR01000056.1, on the reverse strand, counting down.
GCCGGGCACTCTGCCCATCCTGGTGGACATCTCGGACCCGGAGGTCGTCGCGGCGTGGACGGCGGCCATGGGCGCCCACGCCTCGCAACTCTCGACCCGGAACTACGTCGAACTCCAGCTCGCACGCGCACGCGTGCACGGCCTCAGGTCCGGTGTCGGCTACGCGCAGGCCCTCTACCCGAACGACCCGCTCGTGTTCGGTTCGCTCGAACCCCTGGCGCGCGCCGCCCGCCGCTTCTGACCATGGAGACCGGGCGGCCCCTGAAGATCGGGATCACCTGCTACCCATCCGTGGGGGGCAGCGGCATCCTGGCCTCCGCGCTAGGCGAGGAGCTCGCACGCCGGGGCCACGAGGCCCACTTCATCGGCTACGAGCGCCCGTTCCGGCTTCCCTGGGGCGCGCCGGGGATATTCTTCCACCCGGTCGTGATCAACGACTACGGGCTCTTCAAATACCCGGACTACACGCTTCCGCTCTCTGTCAAGATGGCCGAGGTGACCCGCGACCACGGGCTAGACGTCCTCCACGTCCATTATGCCGTCCCGCACGCCACGGCGGCGATCCTCGCGCGCTGGATGCTGCCGGAGGGCAGGGGACCCGCGGTCGTGACCACGCTCCACGGCACCGACACCACGCTGCTTGGGCGCGACCCGGGATACGGGCCCGCCATCCGGCACGCCCTGGACCAGTCGGACGCCGTGACCACCGTCTCCGACTTCTTAAGGCGCGAGACCGTGGAGCTGCTCGGCGTCGAGAGGCCGATCGACGTCATCCACAACTTCTTCGAGCCGCGGCCGGCGCGGCGCCCCCGTGGGGAGGTCCGCCGCGAGCTGGGCGTCGGATCCGAGGCCCTGCTCCTGCACGCCTCCAACCTCAGACCCCTCAAGCGGATCGACATCCTGCTCGAGGCCGTCGCCCGTGTCCGCCCGCGCGACTCCTTCAAGCTCCTGATCCTCGCGGGGGCGGACTTCTCGCCCTTTGCGGGAGAGGTCCAGCGGCTCGGCCTTGCGGACCGCGTCATTGTTCGCGAGCAGGTGAGCGACGTTGAGGACTACCTGCAGGCGGCCGACGTGGGGATCTTCACCTCCGAGCTCGAGAGCTTCTGCCTGAGCCTCCTGGAGGCGATGTGCTTCTCCTGCCCCAGCGTCGCGACGGCGGTGGGGGGCATCCCCGAGGTGGTGGAGTCGGGCATCTCAGGGCTCCTGGTCCCGCACGGCGACGCGGACGCGGTGGCCCGCGCCGCCGAGACCCTCATCGGCAATCCGGAGCTGCGCTTGAGGCTCGGCGGGGCCGCCCGGCAGAGGGCCCGTGCTCTCTTCTCCGCGGACACGATCGTGTCCCGCTACGTCGAGCTCTACCGCCGCGTCTGCGCGGGCCGCGGGCCCCGCTGAGCGGCGGGACGCCCGGAGTTCCATTGCGCTTTGGAGGGTGAGCTGCTTCGGTTGGAACCCTCACCCATGGACGACGAAAAGACCCCGGTCCGGCGCCTCGGGCTGAAGCCCAGGGAGGTCATCCCCACGGACGCGCGCTCGCGCCCGGGGGACGGGACGGAGATCAGCATCGCGCTCATGATAAAGGAGAACCAGCTGGCGGAGGCCAGGCTGGCCGCAGGGGGCCGCGGCGTTCCCGCACAGCCGGCGCCCGAGGCCGGCGATCCCGCGGGGTTCAAGAGGAACGACTTCACCCCTGTGGACCCCCCGGCGCGTCCGGGCGACGATGCGGTGATCACCGTCGACGACATCCTGCGCGAGAACCAGGAGAGGCTGCGCGCCGCATTCCCGGAGCTCATCGCGATGCCTGTGCGAAGGAAGTCCCGAAGGAACCGCGACTTTGCACTGATCTTGGGGACCGCGGCAATCGCGGGCGCCGTGCTCGTCATCGTCTTCAGGCACGACCTGCCGGTGATCGGCCTCGCGCTGTCGGCGATCGCGCTCCTCGTGCTGGTTTTCACTTGGATACTCTTCGGGGTGATGGATAAGTACTGAGCCCATGGAGGACGAGAAGCCGAAGACGAGCCACCTGGTGCTCAAGCCGAAGGAGATCGTCCCCACCGACCTGCCGACGCGCGCGGGCGACGGCAACGCGATCAGCGCCCAGCTGATCCACGGCCAGAACAAGGCCGCCGAGGAGCGCGCCGCCTGGAGAAAGAAGGAGGGAATCGCGATGCCGGCGCCCGTGGCCGACCCGGTCCTTTCCCCGGCCTTCAGGCCGAAGGAGATCGCCCCCCTCGACCCTCCGTCGGCCCCCGGAGACGAGGAGGTGATCAGCGTCCCCGGCATCCTCCTCGAGAACCGGCTTGCCGAGGAGCGCTCCGGATGGGGCAGGATCAAGCGCTGGAGGAGGAGGAAGTCGCGCCGGACCCGGGACTTCGTCATCCTTGTGGGGGGCACGGACCTGGCAATCATCGTCCTAATGAAGACGATGCCGGGCGCCATCACCCTGATCTACGGGGTGGCAGCCATCACGCTCGTAACCTCGATGTTCGGCTGGATCCTCTTCTTCGTGATGGACGACTACTGAGCCGGGGCTTTCCCGCCGTCGCACGAACGTAACGGCCCGGTCGGCGAACCCCAAAAATATCCCTCGAGTCGCCGTTCCCGCGCGCGAGAATTCCACCCATGAGACCGCCCTGGAGCCTCCCTATCCTGCTTTCAGCAATCCTCGCGGCGTGCCCCTCGGCCTCCCGGGCCGACGGCCCCCCGGCGGGTGCATCGCGGGTCGAGGAGGTGGCCGGGCGGCTTCCGCGCGAGGTGGGCGACGCGGCGCGCAGGTGGCTCCGGGAGGATGACAAGGAGTTCAGGTCCCTCCTCGCGTTCTCGCCCGCCGAGCTTGAGCAGGAGGTCATGGTCAGGCTCGCCAGCGAGCCCGCGGCCGCGGGCTTCGTGCTCGGGCGCCTCCCCAGCGAGCCCCCGGCGACTGCCCTGCTTGTCCTAAAGGTGATCGCGGTCGACGGGTTCTGGGCGGACCAGGCGGGCGTCGGGGTGGCGCTTGAGGCGCTTGCCCGGTCGGCCGTCGACGCGGACCTGATGCTCGCGTGCCTCGACGCGGAGCGCCGCGTCGATGCCCGGCGGATGCGCGAGGTCCTCACGGCGCGGATAGCGGCCGCGCGGAAGGCGGGCGACACGGGGACGCTCGGGGAGCTTGCGGCAGCCGACGAGCGCTGGGAGATGCTCGAGCGGGGCGCGTCCCTTCCGGGGTTCATGCGCAGGCCCCCGGGCGTGTTCGGGGTAAAGCCGCCGGGCCAGCGCCTCAGGGTCGTGGGGATGGGCGACTTCGGCACCGGATCGGGGGGCCAGAAAGCGGTCGCTGCAGCGATCGCGGCCATGGGAAGGGCGAGGCCCTTCGACCTTGGGCTGACGTTCGGCGACAACTTCTACCCGTCGGGGATGACGGGCACCGACGACCCGAGGTGGAGGGACTGGTGGGAGGCGCCCTACGGGCCGTTGGGGATAGCGTTCTATCCCACGCTCGGGAACCACGAGTGGTACTCCGACGACGGCGCCGCGTCCGAGATCGCCTATCGCAGCCCGACCTGGAGGTTCCCCGCGCCCTACTACTCCTTCACCGCAGGGCCGGTGCAGTTCTTCGCGCTCGACACGACGGAGATCTCGGAGGCCGAGGTCCTCTGGCTGGACAGGGCGATCGCCTCCAGCACCGCCCGGTGGAAGGTGGCCTATGGGCACCACCCGATCTTCGCCCCGGAGCGAAACGCCAAGGCGGGAAGGTACATGGAATACATGCGCGCCCGGCTCTGGCCCTTGCTCAGGGGAAGGGTCGACGCCTACCTCTGCGGCCACCAGCACGCGATGGCCCGCATGGAGCCGCGGGACGGGGTGCATTTCTTCATGAGCGGCGGCGGGGGCGCGCCTCTGGGCAAGGTCTCCGGGAAGGCCCCCGGCACCGAGTTCGCCGAGTCTTCGTTTGGATTCCTCACGCTCGATGCCGACCAGGCGCTCATGCGGATCGCGATGTTCGATGGCGACGGGAGGCCGCTCGACTCCGAGGATATCTCAAAGTAGCCGCGGCGGGCCGCACCGTCACTTCTGCCCGTCCGGGGTTCCCCCGTCCAGCGCCACCTTCCACGCCCCGGAGGGGTCGCGGCGCCAGACCGTCACATAGGTCCCCTGCCGGAGGTAGGGCTTGGGCCCGTACTTCGGAAGCGGGATGGCCATTGTATACCGCCCCCAGGTGTAGCCGAGGTCGCCCGAGGCGGACACATCGACGAAGGATGGCTCCCAGGTGAGGGAGGCGGTCTCCGGCAGCTGGGCGAACGCGCCGCGGACCGCCTCGGGCCCGATCGCCTCGCTGCTCAGGAGCTTGCCGTCCATCGCGATGTTCGCGAGGAATGCGGCCTTTGCGCCGGACTTCTGGGACAGCGCGCAGAATGCCTTGTCCGCGGCGAGGATCTCCGCCTTGGCCTTCTCCGTGGCGGATTGGGAGCAGCCCGCGAGGATCGCCAGCGCGGATGCCATGACGGCAATGGTGGTCTTTCTCATCGTGGGCCTCGGGGACGGGCGACGTTGCCTCCACCGCTGCGGAATCGCAAACCCTAACTGGGGCCCGTTGGGCGCTTGCCCTCGGGTGGGGCAGCGGCTTTTCTGCACGTATGAGATCGATTCGAGCAATCGGCGCGGCGCTGGCCTGCGCGGCGATTCCCGGGTCGATGGTGCTCGCGGAGCCCGCGGCCCCGCTGGGCTTCAAGGCGGCGGCGGCGGCGGCCGAGCTCGCCCGCGAAAAGGCCTTCGATGCCGCGATCGACCCGGCCGAGCTCCGCACATGGCTTGAGCAGATGTCCTCGGAGCCGAACCAGGTCGGCTCCCCGCACGACAAGGCGAACGCGGAGTTCATGCTGGGGAAATTCAAGGAGTGGGGATGGGAAGCGCGGATCGAGACCTTCGAGGTGCTCTACCCGACCCCGAGGAGCATGGCGCTCGAGATGGTGGCGCCCACCTCCTACAGGGCCCGGCTCGCGGAGCCCGAGGTGCAGGGCGACCGGACCTCCGGCCACGCCGGGGGCGGCCTGCCCCCCTACAACATCTACGGTGCCGACGGGGACGCCACCGCCGACCTGGTGTACGTGAACTTCGGAACCCTGGAGGACTATGCCGAGCTCGGGCGCCGCGGGATCGATGTCCGGGGGAAGATCGTCATCGCCCGGTACGGGCAGTGCTGGCGGGGGCTGAAGCCGAAGCTCGCCCAGGAGCACGGCGCCGTGGCCTGCATCATCTACTCCGACCCCCACGAATACGGGTACTGGTCCGGCGACACCTATCCCAAGGGGGGCTACCGCCCCGAGGACGGCGTGCAGCGCGGCTCGGTGGGGGACATCACCCAGTACTCGGGCGACCCGCTCACGCCGGGGATCGGGGCGACCAAGGACGCGAAGCGCCTGCCGATCGCCGAGGCCAGGACCCTCCTCAAGATCCCGGTCATTCCCATCTCGTCCCGCGATGCGACGCCTCTCCTCGCCGCGCTCGAGGGGCCGGTGGCTCCCGCGGGCTGGCGCGGAGCCCTTCCCTTCACCTACCACATGGGCCCCGGTCCCGCGAAGGTCCACCTCGCCGTCGCCTCGGACTGGGGGCAGAAGACGATCTACGACGTCGTCGCGGTGATGCGGGGTGCGACCTACCCGGACCAGTGGGTGATCCGGGGCAACCACCACGACGGCTGGGTCTTCGGCGCCTGGGATCCCCTCGCCGGCAACACGGCGGTGATGGCCGAGGCCAAGGCGATCGGGACCCTCGCAAAGTCCGGCTGGAGGCCGAAGCGGACGATCGTCTACGCGAGCTGGGACGCGGAGGAGCCCGGCCTCATCGGGTCCACCGAGTGGGCCGAGACGCACGCGGAGGAGCTCCAGAGGAAGGCCGTCCTCTATGTGAATTCGGACACGAACGGCAGGGGCTTCCTCTATGTCGGCGGCAGCCACTCCTACCAGCGCCTGGTCAACGAGGTGGGCGGCGCCGTGACCGACCCCGAGACCGGCGCCAGCATCCTGGACCGGCTGCGCGCCAGGATCAAAGTCGACGGAGTCCCCGCCACGTCGGGCTCCGACGGTCAGGCCGAGAAGGACGCGGTGGAGTCCGGCGCCGAATTCCCGATCGAGGCGCTCGGGTCGGGCTCGGACTACACGCCGTTCCTCCAGCACCTGGGCATCGCGTCCGTCAACCTCGGTTTCCAGGGAGAGGACGCCGACGGGGGGATCTATCATTCGACCTACGACTCGTTCGACCACTTCATCCGGTTCGGCGACCCGAAGTTCCTCTACGGTGTCGCGCTTGCCGAGACCGCGGGCCGCCTCGTCCTGCGCACGGCGGACGCGGACGTGCTCCCGATGAGGTTTGGCGGCCTCGCCGACGTGGCCGGGCGCTACGTGTCGGAGGTCGTGAAGCTCGCCGACGACGAGAGGGAGGACTCCCGGAAGCTCAGGCAGCTGATCGATTCCGGGGCGTTCCGGCTGGCCGCCGACCCGGGCGAGGCGTACGCGCCGCCCGAGAGCCCTGGGGACGTGCCGAGGTTCGACTTCGCCCCGCTCACCGCGGCCGCGGCCCGCCTCAAGGCGAGCGCGGAGGCCTACGACGCGGCCTTCGACCGGGCCCTGGGCACGGATTTCCGGCTGCCCGCCGTCGAGCTCGCGCGCCTCAACGAGCTGCTCCAGGGCGTCGAGCAGTCCCTCACCCGCGCGAGGGGCCTCCCGGGCCGCGCGTGGTACCGGCACATGCTCTATGCGCCCGGAATCTACACGGGCTACGCCGCAAAGACGCTTCCGTCGGTGCGCGAGTCCGTGGAGCAGCGCAATTGGGCCGCCGCCGTCGACTCGATCCCCGACGTGGCGGCCGCGCTCAACTCCGCGGCGGCGCGACTTGACGAGGCCGCGACGCAGCTCGTCCCGAGGCTCGGCCAGTCCAGGCCCGCCGCCCGGCCGACGCCCCCGCCCGCCCCGGACGGCCTTTGAAATGACGCGCGCCGCCCGATTCCTTGTCCCGTTTCTCCTTGTCCAGGCGGCCCAGGCGGCGTCGGAACCCATCCCGGTCAAGGTCGCGGTCGTAGTGACCTTCGAGGTGGGCGCCGACCGGGGAGACAGGCCGGGCGAGTTCCAGTTCTGGGTGGAGCGCGAGAACTGGACGCAGTCGATCGACGTGCCGGGCGTGGACCACCCGGTCCTCACCGACGGGAACGGGACGATCGGGGTCGTCTCCGGCGCGACGGTGCGCTCGTCGAACCAGATCATGGCACTCGTGATGAGCGGGAAGTTCGACTTCTCGAGGACGTACTGGGTCGTCAACGGGATCGCGGGGGTCAACCCGGCGGCGGCTTCGATCGGGAGCGCCGCATGGGCGCATTTCGTGATCGACGGGGACGTCGCCTACGAGATCGATTCCCGCGAGGCCGACGCCTCATGGCCCTACGGGATCATACCCATCGGCTCCACCCTTCCCAACCAGAAACCCAAGAGGGAGGGGTGGGAGCCGGACACGATGGCGTACCCCCTGAACCGGTCGCTCGTCGACTGGGCCTACGGCCTTACGAGGGAGACCCAGATCCCCGACACGGACGGCATGAGGGCCTACAGGGCTCTCTACGTGGGCTTCCCGAACGCGCAGAAGCCCCCGTTTGTCCTTTGCGGCGAGACCTTCGGGTCGTGCCGCTACTGGCACGGGAAGGCGCTGACCCAGTGGGCGTCGGACTGGACCCGGCTCTGGACGGACGGAAAGGGGGAGCTTGCGATGAGCGACATGGAGGACCAGGGGATCGCCGCGGCGCTCAGCCGGCTTTCGAAGATGGGCAGGGTCGACTTCCAGCGGGTGCTCTTCCTGAGGACCGCGAGCAACTACTGCATGCAGTCGCCGCAGCAGGACGTGAACAAGAGCCTCCACTCGGAATACGCGGGGTACATCCCCTCCCTCGAGGCCGCGTACCGGGTCGGCAGCCGCGTCACCCACGAGCTGGCCGGGCACTGGGAAACCTGCCGCGACCAGGTCCCTTCCCCCCGTTGAAACCCCGCCGCGCCGCCGCCCCGCCGGCCCCCCCCGAGGCGATCCCGGCGACCCGGAGGAAGCCGTCCGTCCCGATAGGGGAGGGGCTCCGGGGGTACCTGCGCGCGTACAAGCGGGAGCGCGACCTGCCGGTCACCTACGAGCGGCTCCGCGGCTTCACGGAGGTGATCCCCCTCTCGGACTCGGACGGCAAGCCCACGCTCTGGGACACGGTGATCTACGACGGGGAGGAGATGCGCTCGCTCAACGAGGGGCTCAAGCAGATCTACGCCCTCCTGAAGGTCGACGGGGACATGTCCGTGGTCCAGCACCTCTACGCCGACCGCGTGGACTTCTGCACCTTCGGAAACTCGACGCCGTTCAGGATCCGCATCGTCAACGCGTACAACGACAACCAGGACTACTTCTACGTGAAGAAGGCGGACGCATCCCGGGTCTACGGCCTTGAGCTCGAGCACCTGCTCTCCCCGAACCGCCTGAACTTCCTCACGCACGGGGACACGCTCGTCGAGGAGCACATCCCGGGGATCCCGGGCGACATCTTCATCGAGCGCTGGCTCGACAGGCCCGAGCTTTCCCCGGTGAGGGTCGCCAAGGAGCTCGTGAAGTTCAACGAGCGGTGCTTCGTCCGGCTGCTCGGCGACATGCGCTCCTACAATTTCGTGTTCGTGGTCACGCCCGACTTCGAGGACACCCAGCTGCGCGTCCGGGCCATGGACTTTGACCAGCAGAGCTACAACGGGCTCAAGAACTTCTACCGGCCGCAGTTCTTCAAGGAGAACGCGCCCCTGGTGCGCTACTGCACGAGGCAGCTTCGGACCGAGACGGCCAACCAGTACCTGCGCGAGGAGCAGACCCTCATGCTGCACCGGGCCGAGCTCGCGGCGGGCCGCCTCGGCCTCCTCCTCGGGGCCATGGAGCGCGACCCGCTCGCCCCCCCCGAGAAGGTCCACATGCTGCGGGATTCGCTTGCCGAGCACTACGGGAGGCCCGAATACAGGCTCTGCGAATCCATGGGCGCCCTCGTCAGGGAGAACCTCGAATCCATCCGACGCCACGTCGGCCGTCCCGTGCTCGCCGCCCTGGAATCCAAACTCCGATGAAACCCTCCCCAAGACTCCTCCTCTGCGCCGGCCTTGCCGCAGCGCTTTTGGCCGCGGGCTGCGACTCGGCGCCCTCGCGCTCGCCCAAGACGAACCGGACCTTCGTCCTCTCCGCCGACCAGCCCACTCCGGACGTCGAGATGGGCCTCGTGTCCGCCATCCGGGTCGTGCTGCCGGGCCCGGCCGCGGGCTCGGGCCTCTCCTGGGAGATCGTTGCCAACAACAACAAGGTTCTGGAGCAGATGGGAGGGCTGAAGGCGTCGGCCACCGCGGCTCCCGGGCCCGCGACCGAGGTGTCGTTCTATTCGCTCAAGCCGGGGAAGAGCGACCTTCTGTTCGTCCTGATCAACCCCGCTGCGATGGAGGCGGTCCCCGTCGCGACGTGCAAGCTGACGGTGCGGGTGGTCGACTGACCGGGGGTCAGTTCGCCCAGTATCCCGCGTCGGCTCCAACCCCCGCCTCCTCGCCGACCTCGGCCTCCTCGGGCGGGAGCTCCTCGAGCGGCGCGAACCTCTCCGACGAGAACCCGAGCTCCTGCTTGCCGACATGGAAGGGGTCCGGGGGATTGGTGAGCTCCACGAGGAGCAGCCCCACGGTCGCCGAATCCCCGCCCTCGACGACCTTTTCCCTTCCCAGGAACACCTCTCGGATCGTGTAGGTCGTCCCCTTCACGGGGAGCTCCTTGTACACGGCCTTCACGAACCCGTTGAAGGTGTCGTTGATGCAGACGACCTTTTGGCCCTTGATCATTCGATGCGGCCCTCGTCGAAGTCGATCAGGTCGGGGACGCTCTTGATGTCCTCCGCACGGTCGGCGCACCCCATCTTTGTCAGCGCCTCCAGGAGGAACTCGCGGCCCGCCGCCGTCATGCCCTTCTGGACCAGCTCCCGGTTCCATTTCGCGGCGCGCACGTCCGCGGGCAGGATCCGGGCGAGCCCGCGCTCGGTCTCGTCGTCGTCGCCCGAGTCCCTCACAAGCTGCTCGACGGCGGCCGGGTCGATCCCGAGGTGCAGGCAGAGGAACCGGTCGAGTCCCCGCTTGAAGTTCTTGGCATAGCTAGCCGGAAGCGCGCCATGGTCCTTCACATACCGGCATTTGGCCAGGAACCTCGGCAGGTAGAGGAGACCCGTCCGGGCGTGCGCGCAGTAGGGCGACGGGAGGCAGGTTAGGACCTCGCCGGTCGATCCGGGGATGGGCTTTGACGGCATCGGGGACAAGGAGGTATACCCCTTAACCCCCCATGGACAAGAGCGCCCTTACCCGGTCGGTGATTTCGCAGCTCGAGGCCGAGCTCGCGCTGCAGACCGAGGCCGCGCTCGGCTCGCGCGAGGAGGCGACGAACGAGGAGAGCCGGGCCGAGGACAAGTTCGACATGCGGAGCCAGAGCGCAGCCTACCTGGCCGCCGGCCAGGCCCGGATCGCGTCCGAGATCGCCGACGCGATCACGGCGTGGAAGGCGCTCAACCTGAGGGCGTTCGGGCCGGGCGAGGGGATCGCGGCGGGGGCCCTTGTGACCCTGGAGGCGGACGGAAGGACGACAGCCTACCTCATGGGCCCGCTCTCGGGCGGGCTCGAGGCCCGCGACGGGAAGTCCGCCGCGACGGTCGTTACGGCATCCTCCCCGCTCGGCAGGCAGCTCCTGGGGCAGAAGGAGGGCGACGTCGTCAAGATCGCGGACCGGCTCGGGCCGGTCGCCCACCGGGTGGCGTCGGTCGAATAGTGCCTACGGGAGGTCCGTCGTGCCCATCAGGAAGCGGTCGCACTCGCGCGCGGCGCCGCGTCCCTCGTTGATCGCCCACACCACCAAGCTCTGCCCGCGGCGGCAGTCGCCGGCCGCGAAGACGCCCGGGATGCTGGTCGTGTACCTCTCAAAGTCGGCCTTCACATTGCTCCGGCCGTCGCACGCGACGCCGATCTCCTTGAGGAGCGCCTGCTCCGGCCCGAGGAAGCCCATCGCGAGAAGGACGAGCTGCGCCGGGCGCACCTGCTCCGTGCCGGGCTGCTCCTTCGGGATAAACTGGCCCTGCTCGTTGCGCTCCCACTTTATCTGGACCGTGGTGAGCTCCTTTACGCGTCCCTCGGCGTCCCCCGTGAACTTCTTCACGGTCGTCACGTAGACCCTGGGGTCGTCCCCGAACCGGGCCGCGGCCTCCTCCTGGCCGTAGTCGAGCTTGTAGGTCTTCGGCCACTCGGGCCAGGGGTTGTCGGCGGCCCGCTCCATCGGCGGCTTCGGCAGGATCTCGATCTGGACGAGGCTCCTGCAGCCGTGGCGCATGGCGGTGCCGACGCAGTCGGTCCCGG
>PLXR01000054.1 GCA_003151495.1 Opitutaceae bacterium | reverse complement strand
AGCGTGTCGTGCATCCAACCCATGTTCCACTTGAAGTCGAAGCCGAGCCCCCCGTCCCTGACGGGCTTCGTCACGCCCGGGAACGAGGTCGACTCCTCGGCGATCATGAGGACTCCGGGGTAGTACCGGTGCACGAGCTCGTTCGTCTCCCTCAAGAAGGCCATCGCCTCCAGGTTCTCGCGGCCGCCGAACTTGTTCGGGATCCACTCCCCCGCCTTTCGCGAGTAGTCAAGGTAGAGCATCGATGCGACCGCGTCCACGCGCAGCCCGTCCAGGTGGAACCGGTCGCACCAGGCGAGCGCGTTGGCGACCAGGAAGCAGCGCACCTCGTTCCGCCCGTAGTTGAAGATGAGGGTCCCCCAGTCCATGTGCGCGCCCTGACGCGGGTCCGCATGGTCGTAGAGGTGGGTCCCGTCGAAGTCGGCCAGCGCGAACGTGTCCCTCGGGAAGTGCGCGGGCACCCAGTCCAGGATGACGCCGATCCCCCGCTGGTGGAGGTGGTCCACCATGAACGCGAAGTCCTCCGGCGGGCCGTAGCGCTGGGTGGGAGCGTAGAAGCCGGTCACCTGGTAACCCCACGAGCCCTCGAAGGGGTGCTCCGCAAGCGGCATGACCTCCACGTGCGTGAAGCCCATCTGTGCGACGTAGTCGGCCAGGAGCGGCGCCAGCTCCCTGTAGGTGAATGCCCGGTTGCCCTCCTCGACCTTGCGGCGCCACGAGCCCAGGTGCACCTCGTAGATCGAGATCGGCCGGTCCCGGGCCGCCGCCGGCCGCCCCTCCATCCACGCCGAGTCCCCCCATGCGTGCCTCCTCGGGTCCCGGACGATGGATGCGTTGTTGGGAGGGGGCTCGAAATAGACGCCGTAGGGATCAACCTTCAGGTGGGTGCCACCGTGCTGGTCGCGCAGCTCGAACTTGTAGAGCTCTCCCTCGCCCAGCCCCGGGATGAAGAGCTCCCAGACTCCCGACGCCCCGAGCACGCGCATCGGGTGGAAACGCCCGTCCCATGCGTTGAAGTTGCCGACCACCGAGACCCGCGTTGCCGTCGGCGCCCAGACCGCGAAGGCGACCCCGGGCACGCCGTCGACGACCCGCAGGTGCGCGCCGAGCTTCTCGTAGATCCGGTGCTCGTTGCCCTCGTTGAAGAGATAAAGGTCCTGGTCGCCGAGCGTCGGCAGGAATGAGTACGGGTCCCGGAAGGTGAGCGCCGCCCCGGTATGCAGCACCGCCGCGAGCTCGTAGCGGAACACGCCCAGGCGGCCCGGAATGAAGGCCGTGAAGATGCCCTGCGGCGCGATCTGCTTCATCTCCCAGGTCTCGCGCGTGGCGAGGTCGACGACCGAGCAGGTCGCGGCCTCGCGGACAAAGGCCCGCACCACGACCCCGTGCACGCGCCGGTGGGTGTGGACATGCATCCCGAGCACGTCGTGCGGCTTGGCAAGCTTTGCAGCCAGCATCGCCCTGAGCTCGGCGCGGGGGAATAGCACGGTCTGGCGAATATACGTGCGCGCCCCCCGCAGGGTCTAGCGCCAATTGCTTCCCCTCCCGCGGAGCCTACCCGGCGGGAGCGGACTCCCCCAGGACCACCATCGCGAGCGGCGGAAGCGTGAGCACGACCGAGAAGGGCTGGCCCGAGCATTCCCCGGGCTCGGCGGAGAGGGGACCCGGATTGAGGACATTTGATCCACCGTATTCCCGGGCGTCGCTGTTCATCAGCTCGGAGTAGCTTCCCGCGGAGGGCACCCCGAGGCGGTACCCCTCCCGCGCGACCGGGGTGAAGTTCGCGACGGCAACGACCGCCGCAGCGCCATCCTTGCCGCGGCGAAGGAAGGACACGACGCTGCGCTCCGAGTCGGTGCAGTCAATCCACTGGAATCCCTCCCACCCGAAGTCCAGCTCGTGCAGGGCCGCCTGGCCCGTGTAGAGGCGGTTAAGGTCGCGCACATAGGCGGACAGCTGCCGGTGCGGCGCCAGCTCGAGCAGCCCCCAGTCGAGCTCGGCCGCCTCGCTCCACTCCCTGCGCGGGCCGAACTCGCTTCCCATGAAGAGGAGCTTCTTGCCCGGGTGCGCGTACATGTACCCGTAGAGGAGCCGCAGGCTGGCGAACTGCTGCGCCTCCTCTCCGGGCATCTTCGAGAGGAGCGAGCGCTTGCCGTGCACGACCTCGTCGTGCGAGAACGGCAGCAGGAAGTTCTCGTTGAAGGCGTAGACGAGCGAAAACGTGAGGTCGTTGTGGTGGTGACTCCTGAAGAGCGGGTCGCGCTGGGCGTAGCCGAGCGTGTCGTGCATCCAGCCGAGGTTCCACTTGAGGTCAAAGCCCAGGCTGTCGGGGATGTCGCTGCCCGTGACGCGTGGCCATGCGGTCGACTCCTCGGCGATCATGAGGACGCCGGGGTGGTCGCGGTGGACCAGGGCGTTCAGGCGCTGCAGGAACGCGGCAGCCTCCAGGTTCTCGCGGCCTCCGAGCTCGTTCGGCACCCAGTGCTGCCTCGAGTAGTCGAGGTAGATCATCGATGAGACCGCGTCGACCCGCAGGCCGTCGACGTGGAACTCCTCGAGCCAGTAGACCGCGTTCGAGAGGAGGAAGTCGGCGACCTCCCTGCGTCCCAGGTTGAAGGAAAGGGTCCCCCACTCCAGATTCTCGCTCCTTCTCGGGTCGGGGTGCTCGAAGAGGTGGGTGCCGTCGAAGAGCGCGAGGCCGTGGGCGTCCTTCGGGAAATGCCCGGGCACCCAGTCGAGGATGACGCCCAACCCGGCCTCGTGGGCCCGGTCCACGAAATAGCGGAGGTCGTCGGGCGAGCCGTAGCGGGCAGTCGGGGCGAAGAACCCGGTGACCTGGTACCCCCACGAGCCGTCGAGCGGGTGCTCGGCCACGGGCATGGGCTCGATGTGGGTGTACCCCATACCCTTCACGTAGGGCACGAGCTGGTCGGCGAGCTCGCGGTAGGTGAGCCACCGGCCCTCGCCGCCCGCCTCGCCGGGCGCGCGCCGCCAGGAGCCAAGGTGGACCTCGTAGATCGCGATGGGCCCGTCGAGCGCCTGCCTTGCCCGGCGGCCGGCCACCCACGCCGCGTCGCGCCAGCCGTAGCGGCCCAGCGCGCTCACGACCGACGCCGTCTGCGGCCTGACCTGCGCGGCGAACGCGTACGGGTCGGCCTTGTCGACCGTGCCTGCGCCGTTGCCGCCCGCGACCCGGTACTTGTAGAGCGCCCCCTGCGCGAGCCCCGGGACAAAGAGTTCCCAAACACCGGACTCACCCACCCTGCGCATGGGATGAAGCCGCTCGTTCCATCCGTTGAAGTCCCCGACCACGCTGACCGACTCCGCGTTCGGCGCCCAGACGGCGAACGCAACGCCGTCCATGCCAAGGTGGCGGACCAGGTGCGCCCCGAGCACCTCGTGCATCCGGCATGGGGACCCGGATTCCCGGCCCGCAAGCTCGCCGCTCGTGAGGAACGGGGGGAGCCCGTACGGGGTGGTGGTGAACTGGGTGGCACCGTCCCCCGCCGTCACTGCAAGCTGGTAGTAGAACGGCACGGCGGCGCCGGGGATGAGGGCCTCGAAAACCCCGTCGGGATGCACACGCTCCATCGGCAGGGGCTCGGCCTCCCCCTCCAAGACGGCCCCCTCCGGGGCAAGGGACCGGACCCACCCCGCCTCGTCGCAGGCGAGGGCCGGAAGGCGCCGCACCGCGACGGCCTCGGCGCCCGGAAGGTAGGCTCTCACCGCGACCGCCGGCTTCCCCGACCCTTCGCCCTGGATGCCCACCGCATGCGCCCCGTGGAGCTCCAGGGCGGGCCCGGCGCCGATCGGATGGTCGTCCCTGACGGCGTCCGCCGCGAAGCGCAGCGCGGCAAGCACGCCCTCGGGCATCACCCCCGGCCAGGCCGCCACGACCTCGCCGACCGTCGCGCCCGATGCAAGCCGGTCCAGGACCTCATCCACCGTGATGCGCGTGCCCGCGAGAACCGGCCGGCCCAGTTTGACCGCCGGATCGCTGATGATCAGTTCTTCCTTCAAGAGTGCATGCGGGTTGTTTGGCAACGGCCCATTCAGCAGGAGCCAAGCCACAATCGAGGGATCCGATTTCGTGGATGGCGCGTTTTCTTGTCAACGGATTCCAAGGAGTGGCCCCCTCAGAAGTCGTGAGTGAGGATCTCGATCGCGCGCCGGCTGATCTCACGGCCGTAGTCCGTCCAGCGGCCCTGGCCCCAGTATCGGAAGCAGCTCGTCTGCGCGGTAAGGAGGTGGAACAAGGCGTTGCGGTAGCGGTGCTCGCCCGTCCACACCCCGGCCCGGAGCGCCTTCTCGTTGAACAGCACGCTCGCCTTCTCCATGGGCCCGATCACGTTCTCATAGCCGTAGACCCACGAGACGTCGTTCGTCCAGCTTCCGCCCTCGACGTGGAAGTGGTAGTCCTCACGCTGGAGCTGCTCGATCGCATTGCCGAGCTTCTCGGGCCCGTCCCCGGCGTTGAACCGCTCCCAAATGCGCTTCTGCCGGACGGGCTGGACGACGGGAAAGTCCTCCTCCCTCCACCCGTCGGCCCAGAGGTACTCGAGGTACTCGGTCGGGTTGACGAGCGGCACGTCGGTGCCCGTGGCGCGCCGCACAACGTCGATGTACGTGCCCGGGAACTCGTTCATCATCACGTGGCCGTTCTCCCCGTCGGCGATCTGGGTCACCATGGGGAGAATCTTGCGCCCCCTGTAGTCCCACCGCGACTGGCTTGCCGCCTCGTCATGGGGCTGCATGTGGCCGATGATCTTCGTGTCGCTCCCCTTCGTCTTTATGAGGACCAGGATGCTCTCGGACTGCCCCCGGGAGTTTGTGCACACGAGCCTGTTGGGAAGGTGCAGGTAGGGCGAGCCCCAGCCGGACTCGGGGTTCTCCACCGAGTGCTCCTGCGCGATCAGCCACTGGTAGCCGCAGTCCTTGAGAGTCTTCACGAACTCGTAGGCCACGTCCGGGTGGTTGGGGAGCGCGAGTTCCGAGGGCATGAAGCCGCGCACGCGGCTCAGCGCCTCCCAGCCGAAGATTGACGCGAACTGGTTCTGCCACGCCTTGACGTGGAGCCTGAAGTCCTGGGGCGGCGTCGAGGGCGCCACGGCGTGCCCCCAGGTGGTGCCCAGGAACTCGACGCACCTCCGGTAGCGCGGGTCGCAGGCGACAGCGCGCAGGGAGTCGAGCACGTCCGTCGCCCCCATCTTCTGAAGCCCCGTGAGCAGCGTTCCCGTGTAGTCGAGCGTTATCCGCGGCTGCTTCCCCTCCCCGACGAGCTGGGGGATGAACTCGCCGGGGCGGCGGTAGCACCAGCGGTAGACGCCCGCGTTGTGCCGGTCCTCCTCGTAGGGGCTCTCGAGCATGAACTGCAGGTTTCCGACCATCGGATCGTTGCGCGGGTAGGCGCCGCGGCCGGCCCCCCCGGCCGGGATAAGCGGCTGGTGCATGTGCAGCGCGACCGCGCAGGCCCCCCTCGCCCTGCCGAAGTCTATGCCGCTCTCGTGCAGGAACACCGTCCGGTCCCGGCCCCGGTGCGTTGCCTCCTCGCGCTCGCCGTCCCAGCCCGAGATGTTCGGGAGGCCGTTTATGAATTCGGGGATCTCGCTCAAGATTGCTCGGGGTTCAGCGCGGGGTGCGAGGGTGTCACGGCGTCCAGGCCCCTGGCGTCAAAAGTCATGCGTCAGGATGGCCTCCAGCCTGCGGCAGATCTCGCGGCCGTAGTCCGTCCATTGGCCCTGACCCCAGTAGCGGAAGCAGCTCGTCTGGGAGCAGAGCAGGTGGAAGAGCGCGTTCTGGTAGCGCGGGTCGCCCGGGGAAACCGCCCTCTTGAGGACCTTCTCATAGAAGAGCGCGCTGGCCCGCTCCATCGGCCCCAGGAGGTTCTCGTAGCCCCGCACCCAGGAGATGTCGTTCGTCCAGCTGCCGCCCTCCACGTGGAACCTGGGGTCCTCCTTCTTGAGCTGCTCGATCGCGCCCGCCATCCTCTCCGGGCCGTCGCCCGCCTTGAAGCGCTCCCATATCCTGCGCTGGTGGATCGGCTGGGCAGCAGGGAGGTCGGCCTCCTTCACCCCCAGGGCGAAGAGATGCTCCAGGTACTCGGTCGCGTTCATGGCCGGCGTCTCCGAGCCCGAGGACTCGCGCATCGCCTCGAGGTACTTCGGCGGGAACTCGTTCATCATCACCCCGCCGTTCTCCCCGTCGGCGATCTGGGTGACGAGCGGCGGGACCTGGCGCCCGGCGAGCTCCCAGCGGCCCAGGCTCTTCGCCTCGTAGTACGGCTGCATCTGGGCGACGAGCTTCGTGTCGCTTCCCTGGGTCTTTATGATGGCGATGATGCTGGCCTCCTCCCCCCGGGAGTTTCGGCACACCAGGCGGTGGGGAAGGTGCCGGCGCTCGAGCCCGCCGCCGGTCCCGGGGCGCTCGACCGTGTGCTCCTGGACGATCACCCACTGGAAGCCGCAGTCCCTGAGGGTCCTCACGAACTCGTAGGCGGTGTCCGGGTGGTTGGGCAGGGCCATCTCCGAGGGCGAGAAGCCGCGGACGCGGGAGAGCGCCTCCGTCCCGAAGATCGCCGCGAAGTGGTGCTGCCAGGCCGTGACGTGCAGCCGGTAGTCCTGCGCCGGGGTCGACGGGGCGACCGCGTGCCCCCAGGGCGCCCCAAGCCATTCGACGCAGGGGCGGTACCGGGGATCGCAGGTGATCCGCCTGAGGTCGCCGAGGACGTCGGTGAGGCCCATCTGCTGGAACCCGTGCAGGAGCGTCCCGGTGTACTCCAGCATGACGCGCGGCTGCTTCCCCTCGTCGACGAGCTGCGGGATGAATTCCCCCATCCGCCTGTAGCACCAGCGGAAGACGGAGGCGTTGTGGTTGTCCCCGATCCCGGGGTTGTCCATCATGTGCTTGAGGTTGCTGATGATCTCGGCCGTCGCGAGGTCCCCGCCCCCGGCGGGGATCAGCGGCTGGTGCATGTGGAGCGCCACCGCGAACGCGCTCCTGGCGCGCCCGAAATCCACCCGGCTCTCCGGCAGGAAGATCGGCCTGCCCCTCGTCGCGCCCATTGCCGAGTCGATCTGCGCCTGGGAGCCGCTCAGGCATGGGCGCTGCGCAATGGGTTCGAGGAGTTCGTTCATGGTCCCGAAACTGGGGAGACTTTGCGCCGAAGGAACGCCGAAAATCGCCGGAGGGTCAAATTTCGCGTGGGACGCGACCCGCGCGAATCGGTCCCGCTCGCCGGCGTCCCCGATGCGCCATCTTGACCCTCAACCCGAGTGCCTCCCGTCCGATCTTTTGTGCTGCCATTTGTCCCGATTGACGAACCCTGTCCGCCGATGATCCTCTACGACCTCTTCCCGCTCCTCGCCGGCCGGTTCTCCCAATGGGAGGTGCATTTCAGGAGGGCGAAGTCCATGGGATTCGACTGGATCTTCCTCAACCCGATCCAGAGGACCGGCGCCTCCCGCAGCCTCTACTCGGTCGCCGACTACTTTGCCGTCAATCCCCTCCTCCTGGACCCCGGCCAGGGGATGACCGACGACGACCAGGTGCGCAGGATGACGGCGCGAGCCCACGGCGAGGGCCTCAGAGTCATGATCGACCTGGTGATCAACCACTGCGCCGTGGACTCCCCGCTGACCCGGGAGCACCCGGACTGGTTCGTCCGAGGGCAGGACGGCCGTGTCAGGAACCCTTCCTGCGTCCACAACGGGGAGACCGTCGTGTGGTGCGACCTGGCCCAGTTTGACCACCGCAACACCCGGGATCCCGAGGGGCTCCACGGTCACTTTGCGCGCGTGCTCGAGCACCTCGCCGGCCTGGGCTTCGACGGCTTCCGCTGCGACGCCGCCTACCAGGTCCCGTCCAGCCTCTGGCGGCGGCTCATGGGGGAGGTCCGTGCGCGACATCCCGGTGTCTCCTTCGTGGCGGAGACCCTGGGCTGCTCGGCCGAGGAGACCCGGGAGACCGCGCGGGCCGGCTTCGACTTCGTCTTCAACAGCTCGAAGTGGTGGAACTACCAGGACGGGTGGCTGATGGAGGGCTACAATCTGGTCCGCGACACGTCGCCCTCGATCAGCTTCGCGGAGAGCCACGATACGCCGCGCCTAGCCGAGGAGCTGAACGGGAACACGAACGGGCTAAAGCAGCGCTACCTCTTCTCGGCGCTCTTCTCCGCCGGGGTCATGATCCCCGCGGGCTTCGAGTTCGCCATGCGCAAGCCCCTGCATGTCGCCGACACGACGCCCGCCGACTGGTCGGAGGGCGGCGCCGACCTGCGGGGCTTCATAACGAGCGTGAACTCGGTGAAGCGGGAACACCCGATCTTCCAGGAGGACGGCCCGACAAGCTTCGTGCCGTGCGCCAACCCGAACATCCTCCTCATGCGCAAGTCCTCTACCCGCAGCCGGGCCGAGGCGCTCCTGATCCTGAACAAGGACATGTGGAGCCACCAGGAATTCTACACCGACCGCATGCGCGACCTCCTGCCCGCGGGGGTGCCGCTCCGCGACGTGTCGCCGGAGTACCCCCTTGACGAGGTGCACGAACCCTTCCACTACGCCCTGCGCCCTGGCCAGGGCATCGTGCTCCTGGCCTCGCGGCCCTAGGATGACCTGTCGCGTATGTGCTCGTACACGTTCAGGTAGTGCCGCCCGGGCTGGTTCCACGAGTTGTCGGCGCGCATCCCGTTGGCCATGAGCTCCCGGAAATGCTCCGGGTAGTTGTTCCACATCCCGATGGCCCTTTCGAGGGCCGACTCGATCCCCTGGGAGTTGAAGTCGTTGAACACGTACCCGTTCCTCTCCTCGTACGGCTTGCTTGAGTGATTCGCGTCAAACACGGTGTCGAGCAGGCCTCCGGTGGCGCGCACGATCGGGACCGTTCCGTACCGGAGCCCGATCATCTGGGTCAGGCCGCAGGGCTCGAAGAGGCTCGGGACGATGATCATGTCCGATCCCGCGTAGATCAGGTGGGAGAGTTCCTCGTTGAATCCGAGCTCGAGGTGGCAGTCCGGGTTGTCGTTGTAGTGCTGCTTCAGGCTCTGGAAGTGATGGGCGACCTTCCCGTCCGGGCTCGTGCCCAGGAGCACAAACTGGCAGCCGTGCTGAAGGCAGTAGCTGATCGCGTGGGTGATCAGCGGCACGCCCTTCTGGTAGTCGAGGCGGCCCACAAAGCAGACGATCGGCCTGTAGATGTCGCGCAGCCAGAACCTCTGCCGGAGCGCCCGCTTGTTGTCGTATTTCTTGTCAAGCGTGGCGAGCCCGTAGGCGCTCGCGATCCGAGAGTCGATCTCCGGGTTCCAGACGTCGTAGTCGAGGCCGTTGAGGATGCCGCCGATCTTCTGCCGGTGCACCTGCAGGGTGTGGCCCAGCCCGAAGCTCTGGTCGGTGTTCATGATCTCCCAGGCATACCGCGGGGACACCGTGGTGACGAAGTTCGAGTAGACGATCCCCCCTTTCATCAGGTTCAGGGCCGCCCGGTTGAAATTGTCCTGGAGCCGGTCCTGGTGGAAGAAGTAGCCGTGGCGGCCGAGCCCGGTCTCGCGCAGGATGTGCTCCCGCGTCACCCCCTGGTGCGCCATGTTGTGGAGCGTGAAGCACACCCTCGGGTGCGTCATCCCGAGGTGCTTGTAGACCTCGAAGAGCAGCACGGGCACGAGCGCCGTCTGCCAGTCGTGGCAGTGGATCACGTCCGGATGCTTGTTCGAGCGCAGCATGAACTCGAGCGCTGCGCGGCAGAAGAAGGCGAAGCGCTGGTCGTCGTCGCTGTTACCGTAGTAGACGCGGCGGTTGAAGTAGTTCTGGTCCGAGTGCGGCTCGATGAAGAAGCACTTCCTGCCGTGGACGAACCCGAAGAAGACACTGCAGTGGATCGCCCGGTCATACCAGGGGACCCACAGGTCCTTCATTGCGATCTCAAGGCCGAAGATCTCCCCGTGCCGCATGCAGTCGTACTTAGGCAGAATGATCTCCACCGAGTTTCCCCGGATCTCGAGCTCGCGGGACAGGCCGAACACGACGTCGCCAAGCCCGCCAACCTTTGCCACGGGCGCTAACTCTGAAGCTATCATCACGACGTACATGGGGGCGGGTCGGATCGTGGCGTCGCCCCGCCGCCGCATCAATAACGATAACCGGCCGCCTTCGCCGAGGCCATGGCGCGCCCCAGGGCCGGCGGCTGGAGAGCCGCCCGGCCCGGTTCACCCACCCCACCCCGGGGGCCCTCCCGCGCCGGTCAGAACCGGGGCGTGAACGTGACCTTCTGACCGGGAATGACCTCGTAGTCCTCTCCCGTTGACCACGTGGCGTCGTTCACCAGGACCTTGAAGCGCACCGGCTTTGCCGCGTCCTTGAGCGCGAGGGTCCAGAGGTCGCTCGCGGCGCAGTCGGCCGGGACGCCCTTCTCCCAGCTCAGGCCCGGGCCCTCGCCGCGCAGGTAAACCTGGTTGCCAAAGCCGACGTCGACGTTGACCGAGATGATGGTCTCGGGAGCCTTGGCGGGGGCCGGGGGCCTGGTCAGAGACGCGGTAACCGCTGCCGGCCTCACCTGGGGAGCACTGGGCTGGGAAGGAGCCGCCTTCGCCACCGGGACCGGGCTGAGGGTGGCCCTTGGGGCCGACGCAACAGGCGCCTTGCCCTTCGAGATGGGCGCAGCCGGCTTGGCTGAAGCGGCGATGAAGGTGCTCTTGGATGTCTTTTTTGTTTTCATATTTCGAGAAATGGAATGCTGACGGTCTCTTTTCCCTTCGGACTCGGCGACCTGCAACAGCAATTCGAGAGCCAATTTGACAGCCATGTTAATTCGAAGTGCCCCCATTCCTCCGAGGTGCCTTCCGATTAGGACCCATGGGGCTCCCCTCCAAGGTGTTGCGGGAGCGGGATGCTCGGGATTCGATTCCGGGTCGAGTTGGGGAGTCCCCGAGCCCGTCGCGACCAAACTCCTTGCCAGGTCGACCTACACTAGGAAAGTTCCCTGCCCATGAGTCCCCACTCCGCACCCTTGGATGTCGCCTCGGGAAAGGCCAGGAATGCACCGGCTATGGCCGGCTGGGCGATCGTCCTCCTGCTGCTCGCCTACTTCGTCGTCAAGAACGTCCCGAGGTACTTCATCTTCACACCCTCCTCCTATGGGAGCTACTTCTGGCCGCGGGCGTCGTGGCTCTTCCCGCACGTCGTGTGCGGCTTGGTCGCGGTCGTGATCGGGCCCCTGCAGTTCTGGCCGCGCATTCGAAGCAATTACCTGACCTTCCACCGCTTGGCCGGCCGCGTCTACGTCGCCGTCGTGCTCGTCGGTGTTGTCGCCAGCTGGGGAGTGGCCGCCCGGATAACCGGCGCGCCGGCCTACGCCGCGGGCCTTGCCTGCCTCGGCGGCGCCTGGGCGACGACAACCCTCATGGCGTTCGTGTCCATTCGCCGCGGGAATGTGGCGCAGCACCGCCAGTGGATGGTCCGGAGCTACGTCGTCACGTTCGCATTTGTCACGTTCCGGCTCTGCGATGAACTGATGGCCGCACACAAGGTCTTGGACGGCGACGAACGCGCAAAGCTGCTCGCATGGGGCTGCTGGGCGATCCCCCTGCTGGCCACCGAGGTTGTGCTCCAGGCGGGTGCCGTCTTCAGGCGTTCCCCGTCCGCGCGGCCAGTGCAGTCCTAGCGGCGGCCCCCCCCTTCACCCTAGGGCTGGGCGAAATGCAGGTAGGCGAGGATAGCCGAGGCGATCACCACCACGCCCACGATCAGGATTGGCACGGGAATCCTTGGATCCTTTGCGCCCACGTATTGGATGGAGCTCGTCCCGATGTCGGGCCGGCTCAATCCGCCGTTCTTTGGCGTCTTGGATGAGGGTGAGTCCTGTGTGTTCATAGGCATAAATCGACCTGAATTAAGGAAACATAAATCTATAACCATCGCGCGGACAGCGCTCCGCATCGCTTGCCTTTCGCATACCGGTTCTTGGCATAATTGGCCTGGGTTGGCGCCCCTGCAGGCACCCAGGAGGGGCCCGGTATGTCTAGGATTGGGTCTGCCTGGAAACGTGGTGCCTCGCGTGGTTTGGCGCTCCCGAGGCGGATTGAATCGGGAACTTGCCTTGGCGCGAGGCCGCGCCGATGGAGGCCGCGAGCTTCGTCACCTCGTGCGGCTTCAGGGGTTCCACTCCTGCGCGAGAGTCGCTTTCGTCTGAGGGTCGGTTTTTGATTGTGGGCTTCATTGGTGGTGGGCGGGGTTTCAAGAGGGGTGGCGGCCTGCCGGGCGGATGGGCCTGGCGCGGGAAATCCGGCTGCCTCCCACATGTGTTGTCTCACGTGCGATTCATTGGTTCCCCTGCCGCGCCCGAATGACCCACGCTTTGCCTCGGTGGATCACCCCGGGGGGCAGGCTGCCCCGGGGCGCGTGGGGTCTTCACCTGCTTCAGGGCGTATTCCGCCTCCGAAAGGGCACCGAGAAGTGTTTGGGCAGTCAACGCCTCCCAATGAAACAGACCATTGCCTATTCGCTTCGCTCACCGGGAGCCGCCCTCCGCCTCGCCGGCGGGCTCGGCCTGCTCTCGATCGCGGGATTCTCGATCCCCGCCGCCACGGCCTCCACATCGCTTGCCGATATCTCGATAAACCTCGGCCTCGACCTTGAGGGGCCGCCGCCTCCGCGGCAGGAGGTGATCGTTGGGGTTGCCCCGGGTCCGGACTTTGTCTGGATTGGCGGCTACTGGGACGGTTCCCCCGGGCACTACGCCTGGGTCGGCGGCCGCTGGGGACGCCCGCCCCACCCGCACGGAAAGTGGAGCGCCCCGCATTGGGACAAGGACCACGACGGCCGCTATCACCAGACCAAGGGTGAATGGCGCGATGACAGGGGCGAAAGGCGCGGCAACGATCGTGATGACAGGGACGAGAAGCACGACAACGAACCCAGGCATTGATCGCCCCAGCGCCCGCGGCCGCTTGAACGCGGCCGCCTTTCCTGAAGCGAGCCGCTCCGCCATCGCGCGGGCGGCCGCCACTGATGTGGCCGCCCGCCCCAACCAAACGCCCGAACGTCGGGCCCCCTCGGGCAAGGGGCCGCGGTCTACTTGATCATGTCGCCCAGGATCCCGCCCTTTGGAGGCGACCCGAGCGACTCCTCCGGCGCCTTGATGGCAATCCGGGGAGACCATTTCAGCCATTCCTTGTCGGGCTCGGATGCGAGCGTGAACAAAGCGTTGCCTGGCGCCGGCGGAGCAAGTGCGGCGCCCTCCGGCGTCGCGAACGCCACGCCTCCCGTCACCAGAGACTCGAGCGACGTGTCCTTGAGCACCGCGCCGCCGAAGAGGCTCACCTTGAACGAAAATCCCCCGGTGTTCCAGAACCTGGAATTCGTGCGCACCAGGTCGGCATAGGGCGCGTCCAGGTGGATGCGAACGAGCACCATCGTGGCGTCGTCGGAGAGCCGGCTCGCCTCCACGGCGCCCACCTTGAATTCCCGGTAGAAAACCGGGGCGCCTGAGGTCAGGGAACCCAGGCGCTCGCTTTGCAGGATAAAGGAGCGGCCCTGGTCGGTCACGTCCGGGGCCGGGGCCTTGTTCAGGCCGGTGAAATGAAGGGCGGGCGGCCCGCTTCCGGGCAGGACGTTGAGGCGGACCCCAGAGACCAGCGTGTCGAGCCCCCGGACACCCGAGAAGCCGATCTCCGGGTGCAAAACCCAGAACCGGGATCCCTCGCTCGCGAGCGCCGCAGCACTCCGCTTGAGGCGCACCCGAACGGTCACACCCATGAGGCCCGGCTTCAGCACGACTGCCTCAACCATGCCGGCGGAAACACCCTTGTACTCCAGGACCGTCTTCCCGGCATCGACTCCCGAACCTTCGGCAAAATCGATCGTTATCAGAGGCCCCCTGTTGTGCAGCTCCCTGAAACCCAGCCAAATCCCGACCGCGGCCGCGATCACCGGGACGACCCAGATGAGCGGGAAGGAGGAGGCCCGGGATAGCTTGGGTGCCGGGGGTCCGCTCATGGCTGCGGGGGGCGCGGGTTGCGCCACAGGACCTTGGGATCGAACGCCTGGGTTGCGAGCACCGTGAGCACCACGGCGGCGGCGAATGCCACGATGCCTGCGCGTGGGACCACGCTGGAGGACCTGCCGAACTGCACCAGGCCCGCAAGGAACGCGGCCAGGAAGACGTCCAGCATCGACCACCGACCGATGAAATCGATCGTTGCGTAGACCCGGGTGAGCCGGCGCGCATCCCCGGGTTCAGCGCTCCGGGTGCTCGCCAGGAGCCAGCCGAGGCCGGCGAGCTTGAGGATAGGGATGACGATGCTCGCCGCGAACACGATGACGGCAATCGCCCCCAACCCCTGCCTCCAGAGCTCGACCGTTCCGGAGAATATGGTGTCACTTCGGCTGCCGCCGGCCGACTCGGTCGTGAGGACGGGCAGCAGGTTCGCGGGGACGAGCATGATGGCCGCCGCCAGCGCCAGCGCAGCGGACGTGGAACTCCCCTCAATCCGGGGACGGGGGGCGCCCGGGTTCATGGTAGAGATGCCGCGGATCCCGCCGCGGCCCCCTCGGAATCCGCCGCGCCGAATTCGAAACTGCGCTGCGCCACGAGGAGCGAGAGCGCCATCGCGCAGTAGCACCAGAATCCCGGCCCGACCGTGACCTCGACGATACTGCCCAGCTTCATGAGGGCCACAAGGACCGCCAGCACCTGGACCTCGGGAATCGCCCAGCGGCCGAGTAGATTGACCATCCGGAGCATGAGCCGAAGTCCGCGCGGGCGCCAGCCAAGCCGCGAAGGGACGTTCAGCGCCGCAAGCGTCGCGAGGAACGCAATGGGTAGGAGCCCACCGCATAGGAATACAAGCGCTGCAAGCGACCGCATTCCCCCGTCCCACAGGCTGCCCACGCCGGTGAAGAGGTAGCTGGTCCTCTCGATCCCGAGCTTGCCCGCGCTCACGAAAGGCAGAAGCAGGGCCGGCACGGCCAGCGTAAGTCCGGTGACCGAGAAGACCAAAGCCGTTTCAGTCCCCAGTCGCGGACCTTCCGCCAGCAAGGAGCCGCACCGCGCGCAAAGGGCCTTCTCCCCTGGATCAAGGGGTATAGGGCGATGGACCTGCCCACACAGGCAACATGTTAGGAGTTCTGGCGGGCCCATGGCGTGAGAAACTGGCTGTTAATTTACGGGGAATCGGCCCGCGCCGGTATGGGGTGTTGCCCGCAGGCCTTCACAGGTGGAAAGGAGTCCGCTGGAATATGCGAACGACCGGAAGCTGTAGGCAATGCGCCTCGACCTCCCCTGATTGAAGGTTCCCTCCCGATGTCCGTCGGGGCCAAGAGAACGGGGAGGGGGCACGGGATCCTTCATTGGAATGACTTCGGCAAGAGGTCGGGCCAAGGCGGTAACACTTCTGTTACCGGAATCTGAGCGCCGGTCCGAAACTATGATCGCGCCGGTTGGTCATGGTTCACGTTGGTGAGACTCCGCCCGGCGAAGCCTGAAAAGAAACACGTTAACATTGAAGACAACGACCATGAAAACCCAAAACCGGTTCCCCGACGTACAGACCAGACAGGGTATCTCTAGGCCGCGACACAAGGCCGTGTGCGCCGCATTCCTGAGCCTATTGGCAGCGACATTGTGCTCGGCCAATGATCAGCACCCCTTCATCCCCAACCTCGTCAACTCCACGACCATCCCGGCTAACGGCGACCTCAACCCCTACGGAGTCGCATTCGTGCCCAGCGGCTTTCCGACGGGCGGGGCTATCACCGCCGGGGACGTCCTGGTCAGCAATTTCAACAACAGCGACAACGTCCAAGGCCTGGGAACTACCATCGTGAAGTTCACGCCCACGGGGCCGGTTGCGCTGCCGGGCGCGGCCGTCACATTCCTTACAAGCGCATTGCCGGGCCTAAGCACCGCGCTGGGCGTCCTAAGGGGCGGCTTTGTGCTCGTCGGCAATGTTCCCACTACCGATGGCACCATCGACACCATCGGCCAGGGCGCGATCCAGGTCCTCGATCGAAACGGCAATGTCGTCCAGACCTGGACAGATCCCGCGAATCTCGACGGCCCATGGGACATGGCCGTCGATGACCACGGCTCAACGGCGCACGTCTTCGTCTCCAACGTGCTTAACGGCACCGTGGTGCGCCTGGACCTCTCGGTGGACGCGAGCGGCGTTTCTCTGCTGGCCAAAACCATGATCGCCACCGGGTACACCCATATTCCGAACGACGCGGCCCTGATACTCGGGCCGACCGGCCTCGCCTTTGACCAGCAAATGGACACGCTCTACGTCGCCTCCACAGCCGACAACACGATCTATTCAATCTCAAATGCATCCCGTCGGGGAACTCCGGTCGTCCGGGGCGCCGCCATATTTGCGGGTTCGCAGCTTCGAGGGCCGCTCGCTCTGCGAATCGCGCCGAACGGAGATCTGCTGGCCGCGAACGGTGATGCGGTCAATGCCGACGAGCTCCACCCGAGCGAGATCGTGGAATTCACTAAGAAGGGGCAGTTCATCCAGGAGTTCAACGTCGACTCGAGTCAGGGCGGCGCATTCGGACTGGACACCGTGATCAACACCGTTCCCAGATTCGGGTTTCCCTCCTTCAACACCGCCCGGTTCAACTTCGCCGCGATCGACGACGTATCGAACAATCTCTCGGTCTACCTGTTGCCGGTTGAACAGTGAGAATCCGCCCTGTTGCCATCTCCGCTTGATTGGGTAGGTGCGGAGGATGGCGGGGGGAACGGGGGATTCGAATCCTGCGAACGGTCTTTCTCCCGGGCGAGAACCTCCTGAGATGAGCATCTTCGCTAGGGCCTGACACGAGGGAAATCGAATCCCGGCGCGGTTCGACCCGTGCTCGACACCAACCGGGGCCAACGCGCATGGAGCCTCCCTCGGAGGCGGGATTAAAATGCTTCGCTGGTGTGGCCCCGAGCTGATCTAAATCTGGCAAGGCCCCCGCTTGATGAGATTACCCGGCTCCTTTCGCCAAACACTCGCAAATTTCGCACTACCCATTGCCTTCGCGTGGGTGGCCGTGGCCTCGTTCCATGCACTCTATGCCCCCGTTGACCCGACGGTATTCGCGCCCAAGGCCCATTCGTTCGGAGCCATCCGGATGAGGCTGAAGCTGCCGGGGACATGGGGCGGGATCGACGAGCCGATCCTGATCTGCGGCAAGCCCGGAAAGGCGTCGCTCGTCTACATAAAGCTGTTCTATCACGCGAAGGCCAAGGTCGGGATCGAATTTTGGGGCTTTAGGGCGTTCGAGAGCCCGGAATTCGACCTGCCGGCACAGGATGCCCAAATCGAGTTAGCCTGTTCCATACCAGCCCTCTACCCAGCGGCGGGTGATCCCGAATGGCAAGCGATGTCGGCGGCCGCGGAAACCCACCTGCTCCGAAACTACATCATAGCGGTCGATGGGGTCGTACGGTTGAGCGGACAGGTCGACTACGGACAGGACCCGCACATGCCTGTGTATCTCGGCGTCAACCCGTTAGGGGGCTCCTTCGTATCCAATGAGTTTACAGGAAAGATTCTCTCCGCATCCCAAAAGCATTGACGCAGGACCGCTGCGATCCGACCGACGTTCCCGACGATGAGCGCTCTCCCGTAGCCGAATGGCGCCCGCACATACCAAATATCGACCCGACGTTGACGGCATCCGCGGCCTTGCGGTCCTGCTTGTCATCGCCTTCCACACCTTTCCGAAGGCGGTCACTGGCGGATTTGTCGGGGTCGACATCTTCTTTGTCATTTCCGGATTCCTGATCTCCACGATCCTGCTTGCCGAGTTCGGCAAGCCCGGCGCCAGGGGCCTTCGGGTGATCGCCGATTTCTACGGCCGCCGCGTGAGGAGAATCTTCCCGGCCCTCATAGTCGTTTTGGTCGCCTGCCTCCTACTTGGCTATTATCGTTTGCTGCCCGATCAATTCAAGAGGCTGGGCCTGCATGCCGCCGCCAGCGCCGGCTTTTGCCTGAATCTCGTGCTCGCCCGGGACACCGGCTACTTCGACGCGGAATCCCTCTCACGGCCGCTCCTCCATCTGTGGTCCCTCGGGATCGAGGAGCAATTCTACCTGGGCTGGCCGCTCTTTGTTTGGCTCGCGATGATGTGCCGGATCCGGCTGCTGCCCATCGTCGTGTTCATCGCCGGCGTCTCATTCTTCTGCGGCGAATACCAGATCGGTGGATCGGCTGCCGCGGCGTTCTACCTCCCGCAGATTCGCATCTGGGAACTCACGGTAGGCTCGATCACCGCCCTCATCTATCCGGCCCTGGGACCCCAGCCAGCGGAGGGGCAAACCAGGGCGCGGCGTCCCGATGGAAAAGTCGCGGGGCTCCTCCGCGCATTCACAAAGCATTTTCGCGATTTCCTCGCCGCCGTTGGGATGGCTCTCGTCATAGTCGGCCTATTCCAGGTGACCAAGGGGGCACGAATCCCGAATGCCTGGACGCTGTGCCCCACAGTCGGCACCGCCCTCCTGATATGCGCCGGCGAACATGCCTGGATCAACCGCTGGGTTCTGTCCCAGCGGGCGCTGGTTTGGGTCGGCTTAATCAGCTTCCCGCTCTATCTCTGGAACTGGCCGCTTCTATGCTTTTCGCAGATCTCGTTTGTCGGCGGGCAATCGATTCCCGCCAAGTGCGCAATCACCGGGGTGTCCGTGCTCCTGGCCTGGCTTACCTATGCCCTTGTGGAGAAGCCGTTGCGGTTCGGCGCTCGGCGCACCCAAAAGACCGTCATGTTGGCCGTGGCCATGGTAGCGGTCGGCCTTCTTGGCGCATACGCCTTCAACGGGAACGGATTCCCTTCGCGGTTTCCCCCCATCGTCCAAGAGCTTTCCAATTTCTCCTACAAGACCGATGAATACTACCGCCGCGGAACCTACTACATTGACCGTGGACAGGACGAAACAGCGCTGAGGATCGACAAGGACGAGATCTCGCCAAAAAAGCCGACCATCTTCCTCTGGGGCGACTCTCACGCGGCTCAGCTATACCAAGGATACAAGCTGCGATTCTCCGCAAAATACAACATCGTCCAGCGCACCGCCGTGTTGTCCCCTCCCCTGCTTGACGAGAAACCGGACACCCTTTCCGGTCATCGGCCATTCAATGATTTCGTCTTTGAGTCGATCAGGCTCGAGCGGCCGGAGTGCGTGGTGCTCGCGGCCAATTGGTGCCTGTATGACTGGGTGCGCGTCGGAAAGACCATAACCGCGCTCAAGCGCATGGGCATTCGGCACGTCGTCGTTGTCGGGCCGGTGCCCCAGTGGGT
Organism: Opitutaceae bacterium; assembly: GCA_003151495.1. Classification (GTDB taxonomy): domain Bacteria; phylum Verrucomicrobiota; class Verrucomicrobiia; order Opitutales; family Opitutaceae; genus Palsa-1447. The sequence continues at coordinate 13,674 of PLXR01000054.1, read as the reverse complement.
TGGAGGCCTTCCCCAGCAGATTTACATCCACTTTCGGAAGCACCCCCACGAAGCGCTTCCGTATCGACTGAAGGAAGGGCTAAGCGACGAACCCGGGGCGATTGAGCCAAAAATGGAGAAGCTATGCCTCGAGCTAGGCGCCGAGTACATATCCTCCCTCAAGATCTTCGGAACGGAGGACGGTTTCCTCATACGGTTCGGCGAAACCGCCGATTCCCTGACAGCGTATGACTACGGCCATCTTACCAAGGCGGGCTCCGAATATCTGGTGGCCCATTTTCCCGAGCCTTGAGGAACCAGCGTTGACCATCTTAAAATGGCGGAGAGAGGGGGATTCGAATGCTCCCACCGTTGTTTCTGCCGGGCGAACGCCGACAAAAATCGGCATTCTTGTTAGGGCCTAGCACGAGGGAAAACGTAGAAATATTGGCCTTCGAAACTGGAGTCACTCGATTCGATGGCACGAAAAACCCATCCACGCTTGACCGAATGAGCCTCATTGAACACTTTTGAGCCATGGCCACTATTCAAATTCGCACTCGTATCGATCGCAACCTGAAGAAGGAAAGCGACGCCGTTCTTAAGGGCATCGGCCTTGATGCGGGGTCATATGTTTCCATGGCTTTGACCCAGCTCGTAAATCGCCGCGGCCTCCCGTTTGCAGTTATGGAGCCAGACGCAGCCTATTTTGGGAACGAGTACGGTTTGACTTCTGACGAATCTGCGAAAGCCGGAGCAGTTATGAAAGCGGAGACTGCCCGGGCTCGACGAACCGGGAAACTCCGTGAGATTGCTTCAGCGGATGACCTCGCTCCGTGAAGTTATTGGCGACGCCGCGTTTCCTTAGGAGCGTTCCTCCAACTCGTCGCCAGGACGTATTGATGGCGATGCAGGCCGCCGGTACGGCATTTGGGCACCCACACCTTCACGCAGGTATTGGGCTCCGACGAATTCGTCCATTTATGGAATGCCGCTGCGGACTTGAATTGAGGCTCGTATTTCAGCGAGAGAGAGACGGCCTGGTATTCCACCTTTGCGGGACGCACGCTGAGGTTCAGTCCTTCCTCAAAAACCAGCGTTGAACTCTTAAAATGGCGGAGAGAGGGGGATTCGAACCCCCGGTACGGTTTTACCCGTACAACGGTTTAGCAAACCGTCCCTTTCGGCCACTCAGGCACCTCTCCGTTACCAAGGGGTGCATCCAAGGTGTGTCGCATGGGAAGGGCAAGGTCGTATTTCGATGTCGGCACGTTGGGCTCCGTCTGGACCCTTGTGGAGGGGACCGGCTCGCTTCCCCACTCCTTTGGGTCAAAAACTTCGGTGTATTGCCCCACTAATGGTTTGTCGCGGGCCACTTAATAGGGTTTTCATCCCCAGGGCCAAAGGGGAGGCTCTTGGCACGAGAATTTCCAGAACAGATTTGGCGGCAACTAAGAGCGGTCCAATTCGGACGATCCAGTTTAAAAACATGAAGACGATTACTCGCATCGTTACCTCCTCGGCCGCCCTGCTATTCTGCGGCACGGCGCGCGCGCAAACCAACACGAATCTGGGCACGCAGGCGCTCGGTTCCGTCACTTCCGGCACAAACGACACTGCCGTCGGCTACCAGGCGCTCTATTTCGACACGGCGGGAGGAAATAACGTGGGCATCGGCAGCCAGGCGCTCTACAGCAACACCACCGGAAACCAGAACGTGGCGGTAGGCTTCCGTGCGCTATGGTTGAACACGACAGGAATCGACCTGACGGCCGTCGGGTACAACGCGCTTCCGAATAACACCTCGGGCGCCGGCAACTCGGCATTCGGCTACAATTCCCTGGCGTTCAACACGACCGGAAACCAAAACGAGGCAAATGGAACGGGCGCGCTGGCCCAGAACACCTCCGGAAGTTTCAACACAGCCAACGGTTATCAGGCGGTCAATAAGGTCGCGACGGGATCCGACAACACGGGCAACGGTTACCGGGCGCTGTTCGCCAACACAACGGGGACCGACAACACGGCTGAGGGCTATAAGGCGCTCTTTGCCACAACCGGATCTTACAACGTTGGATTGGGAAGTGGCGCGGGATCAGCGGTGACCACGGGCTCTCATAACGTCGAAATCTTCGACCCGGGCCTGCCCGGAGATACCAACACTATCCGAATCGGGACACAGGGAACCCAGGTTGCGACCTTCATCGCAGGGATCTACGGGACCACGGTGTCCGACACGATCAGCGCAACCCCGGTGGTGATCGACGTGAACGGCAATCTTGGAACCTTGCCGTCGGTTGGCTCGGGAGGTTCAGCAGGGCCGACCGGGCCGACTGGGCCAGCGGGGGCGGCGGGGGCCGCGGGAGCAAACGGCGCTACCGGAATTGCTGGCGTAAATGGAGCAACGGGCGCCGCCGGGGTGAACGGTGCTACCGGCCCGGTTGGTGCCACGGGAGCTAACGGATCCACCGGAGCGGTCGGGGCAACCGGCCCTGCCGGAGCCACCGGAGTCGCCGGCGCCATTGGTGCAACGGGCGCCGCCGGGGCGAATGGTGCTACCGGCCCGGTTGGTGCCACGGGGGCCAACGGACCCACTGGAGTGGCTGGAGCCAACGGTGCGACGGGTCCCGCGGGTGCCACGGGCGTTGCCGGAGCAAATGGGGCTACCGGCCCGATTGGTGCCACGGGAGCCAACGGACCCACTGGAGTGGCTGGAGCAAATGGTGCGACTGGCGCCACCGGAATCGCCGGAGCAACAGGCCCAACGGGTCTCACGGGGCCGTCCGGGCCATTGGGTGCGACAGGCGCGACAGGACCCTCGGGAGTCCTGACTGACGGGTTTTTCAACACGGCTGGCGGCACCGGCGCGCTCGCGTCTGACGCTGGAGGCGCGGTCTCCAACTCCGCATTCGGCTACCTGGCGCTCAATTTGAACACAACCGGCGTAGGCAACGTGGCCATCGGCAGCCAGACCCTCTCTGCCAACACTACCGGAAACGACAACACAGCGACCGGATCGTACGCAATGTATGCAAATACGACAGGCAACGATAACTCCGCATACGGTGAAAACGCGCTCTACCTCAACACGACAGGATCTTCGAACATGGCCTCCGGATTTGAAGCGATGTATTTCAATACCGTCGGCAATTACAACACAGCCTACGGCAACTCGGCTCTATTTGATAATACTAACGGGTACAACAACACGGCAGTCGGCTCGACAGCGCTCCATTCCAACGCGACGGGCTTTGATAGCGTCGCCGTGGGCGCTGGCGCGCTCTTCACAGACACATTTTCCTATAATGACACCGCAGTCGGCTACCAGGCGCTTTACACTATTAATGGCGGGACCAACAACACTGCCTTGGGCGGCTCAGCGCTCCATTCCAGCACGACGGGTAGCCAGAACATTGGAATCGGCGCAAACGGAGGGGCCAACTTGGTCTCGGGAAGCTTCAACATCGACATTGGGAACGCGGGAGTATCGACGGACGGCACAGGTTCGGGCGCCAATGGACCTGCGATCCGAATCGGCGCTCCGGGAAACCAGTCGCAGGCGTTCATCGCGGGGATCTACGGAAGCAGTGTCACCAGCGGGGCTTTGGCGGTGGTCATTGACGCAAACGGCTCACTCGGCACCGTAACACCCTCCCAATCGACGTCTGCAAACTCTGCCACGGGATATCAGGCGCTCAATGCCAACACAACGGGCTCAGGTAACACCGCCGACGGGGCCTTTGCGCTCCTCTCCAACACCACGGGCGGCGCCAACACCGCATCAGGTGAAAATGCGCTCCATTCCAACGTGACAGGGATCTCGAACGCGGCCTTCGGACTCAGTGCAATGTATTCCAATACATCCGGCGGCGGCAACACGGCCCTCGGCACCTCGGCGTTATATCAGAATACGATCGGCGGCAGCAACACGGCCGTCGGCTATTCAGCGCTCTATGCCAATACGACGGGCTATGACAGTGTCGCCGTGGGCACCAATGCTCTCAACGCTGACGCCGCGGCCATTGAGGACACCGCAATCGGCTACAAGGCGCTCTTCACCAATAACGGCGGGACCTACAACACCGCCTTGGGCACCTTTGCGCTCTATTCCAATACGACGGGCAGCCAAAACATTGGGATCGGCATGAGCGCAGGGACAAACCTGGTGGCGGGAAGCTCCAACATCGACATCGGAAACACAGGAGTCTCGACGGACGGCACAGGTTCGGGCGCCAACGGTCCCGCGATCCGAATTGGCACCACGGGAACCCAGTCGCAGGCGTTCATGGCGGGGATCTACGGGAGCAATGTCCCCAACGGCGCCTTGGCGGTGTTCATTGACGCGAACGGCACATTGGGAACTATAACGGCCTCCGGATCGAACTTCTCCAATTCGGCTACGGGATACCTGGCACTCAATTCCGACACGACGGGCCAAAGTAACACGGCAAACGGAGTCTATGCGCTCAATTCCAACACGGCAGGCAACTCAAATTCGGCATACGGATTCTCCGCGCTTCGTTTCAATACGACGGGCGGCGCCAACACCGCATACGGTGACAGCGCGCTCCACTCCAATGTGACTGGGAGCTACAATGCAGCCTCCGGACTCAACGCGCTGTATTCCAATACGAACGGCGTCGGCAACTCAGCTTTTGGCACATCGGCGCTAAACCTAAATACGACCGGCGGAAGCAACACGGCCGTGGGCTGGTCAGCGCTCAATGCCAACACGACGGGTAATAACAACGTCGCCGTGGGCACCAACGCTCTTCTCTCGGATACGGTGGATTCGGGCATCACCGCCGTCGGCTACGAGGCTCTCTCTTTGAACAACGGTGGGGCGGACAACACCGCCCTGGGGTATGAGGCCCTCGCCGAGAACACGACCGGGGGCAACAACACCGCGAGCGGTTACCTGGCCCTCAGTGCCAATACGACCGGTTCCAACAGTACAGCCACAGGCTACCAGGCGCTCTTTGAAGGCACCACCGCCTACGATAACACGGCAAATGGCTATCAGGCGGGCTACAACACCACTACGGGGCACGCCAACACGGTCAGCGGCGTTGGCGTCTTCTTCTCCAACACGGTCGGCTCGCAGAACACCGCTTATGGCTGGAGCGCGCTCTATTCCAACACGACTGGAAGCGCCAACATCGCCATCGGGTACAATGCCGGGAATCTCCTGACCACCGGCGCCAACAACATAGACATCGGCAACGGGGGCGTCGCTGCGGAATCCGCGACGATCCGGATCGGCGGAACACAGACGGCGACCTACATCGCGGGAATCAACGCGGCCACGGCACCCTCCGGGGCAGCGGTCTATGTAGACAACAATGGCAAGCTTGGCACGATTACGTCCTCCCAGCGCTACAAGCGAAACATCCAGGACATGGGCTCGGCGAGCGAGGCGATCCTGGCGCTGCGCCCGGTCACCTTCCAGTATAAGGAGGAGATCGACCCGAACAGCACCCCCCAGTTCGGGCTCGTCGCAGAGGAGGTGGAGAAGGTGTCCAAGGACCTCGTCCTGCACGACAAGGAGGGAAAGGCCTACACGGTCCGCTATGAGGCCGTAAACGCCATGCTGCTGAATGAATTCCGAAAGCAGCACGAACGAGTCGAAGCCCAGTCCAAGACCATTGACCAGCTGCAGATCCAGATTGGGGCGCTGACGGCCGCACAGAGCGAAGCCGCAGCCCAACGTGACGAAATTGCGGCGCTGAAGGCTAAGCTGCAGCAAGTCGACGCTCTGACAGCCAGGCTCAACGCCCTCGAGAAGATGGCTGAAAACAAGTAGGACGCCAGCCCGGGAACCTGCGATCAGGCCGACACCGCTATCAGGGCCGGCGAGGCAGAGGCAGGCCAGTGATATGTGACCGGATCGACCGCACATTCCCAGAGGCAATAGGGGATTCATGCCCGGGCCCAGCCTCGTAGGGGCAAGGTCGTTCGACGCCGTAACGTTGGGTGCCGAATCAACCCGGTGCACCGGACTGACCCGAACCCGGGCCGCAAAAACTGGGGCCCTTCCCCAACTAATGGTTTGTCGCAGGCCACATTATAAGGTTTTCATCCCGGGTGCCCCAAGTGGGGTGGCTCCGGGCTAGACAATTTCCAGAACAGATTCAGCAACAACTAAGATGGGTCCCGTGCGGACTCCCAACACATAGAACATGAAAGCGATCCCCCGTATCATCGTCAGTTCCGCGGCCCTGCTGCTTGCCAGTGGCACCGCGCTCGCGCAGACCAACACGAGCGTGGGCACGCAGGCGCTCGGCTCGGTCACCTCCGGCACCAACGACACGGCTGTCGGCTACCAGGCGCTCCTTAACAACTTGTCGGGGACCAACAACGTCGCAATCGGAAGCCAGGCGCTGCTCAGCAACACCACGGGCAACCAGAACACCGCGATCGGGTTCCGCACGCTCTCGTTCAACACGACCGGCATCGACCTGACCGCCGTCGGGTACAACTCGCTTCCAAACAACACGACCGGCGCCGGCAACACGGCGTTCGGGTACAATTCGCTTTCGGCCAACACAACCGGCAACCAGAACGAGGCCAACGGGACGGGGGCGCTGGCTTTCAGCACGACCGGCAGCTTCAACACGGCCAACGGATACCAGGCCGTCAACAAGGCTACGACAGCCAATGACAACACGGGCAACGGCTACCACACCCTCTTCACCGACCTGACAGGCACCGACAACACGGCAGAGGGATACAACGCGCTCCGGAACACGACGGGATCGTTCAACATCGGGATCGGAAGCAGCGGCGGGGTGAACCTGACCTCGGGCAGCAACAATATCGACGTTGGGAATTCGGGAGTCGCCGCGGAGAGCGCGACGATCCGCATCGGAACCCAGGGCACCCAGGCGGCTACCTTCATCGCGGGGATCTACGGCGCCACCGTGTCCAATCCCGGCAGCGCGACGGCTGTGGTCATCGACATGAATGGCAACCTGGGAACCCTGCCCTCCCTCGGATCGGGTGGATCCACTGGGGCAACGGGTCCTGCGGGGGCAACGGGCCCAGCGGGGGCGACGGGAGCCACAGGGGCGGGGAGCACGGGGGCCACGGGAGACACGGGGGCGACCGGCCCGGCGGGATCGACGGGTCCCGCGGGCCCAACAGGCCCAACCGGACTCTTTACCGATGGATTCGGCGACACCTACGGGGGCGTCGGTGCGCTGGCATCCCTTTCGGTGTCCTCCAATGCCAACGATACCGCCTACGGATCCTTGGCGCTACAGGCCAACACAACGGGCACAGACAACACGGCGGTCGGCAGCAAGGCGCTTCTTGCCAACACGACCGGCAACCTGAACGTGGCCCTAGGGAAGAACGCGGGGTCGAATCTCACGACGGGCAGCAACAACATCGACATCCTCGCCCTGGGCGTAGCCGCGGAAAGCGCGACGATCCGGATAGGAACGCAGGGAGTCCAGACAGCGTCGTACGTCGCGGGCATCTATGGCTCGCAGGTCGCCAACGGGGCCCTCGCGGTCGTCGTCGACTCCAACGGAACGCTGGGGACTGCGACGCCCGCCCTGATCACTAGCGACAATTCCTCGACGGGCTACCAGGCGCTGCTGTCGAACACGGGCACCGCAAACGTGGCCAACGGCTACAGGGCCCTGGCCTCGGGCTCGGGAAACAACAACACCGCCAACGGCGTCCAGGCACTCTATTTCAACGCCGGGAACAACAACGCGGCCAATGGCTACCAGGCGCTTTACACCAATAGCGGGAGCTTCAACACGGCCGATGGCGCCGGATCGCTCAGCTCCAACAACGGCAGCTACAACACGGGCACGGGATACTTTGCGCTCAACCTCAATGTGGGGGATAGAAACACCGGTGACGGCTACTATGCCCTCGTCAACAACGGCGGCAGCGACAACACAGCTGTGGGGTACGATGCGATCTATTCAAACTCGCTCGGCGGGGGACGGGACACGGCCGTCGGTAGCCAAGCGCTCTACAGCAGCTCGAGTGACAATGACAACACCGCGATCGGATTTGCGGCCATCTACGCTCTGGACGGCGGGTCCCAGAACACAGCGGTCGGCAGCTATGCGCTGACCGCCAACTCTTCCGGCGCATCCAACATCGCCCTTGGCTACCAGGCCGGAAACATGATCACGGGCGGCAACAACAACATTGAGATCGGGAACCTCGGGACCGCGGCCGACGGCACATCAGGTTCGGGGAGCACCGGCCCCACCATCCGAATCGGCACCCAGGGGACCCAGACGCAAGCCTTCATCGCGGGCATTTCCGGGACAGTAGTTGCCGGCGGGATAGAGGTCTTCGCAAATGCGTCCGGCCAGCTGGGGACCGTCGTTTCATCCCAACGCTACAAGACGGACATCCAAGACATGGGCTCGGCGAGCGAGGCGATCCTCGCACTTCGCCCGGTCACCTTCAAATACAGGCCGGAGCTCGACCCGAGCGGCACTCCCCAATACGGCCTCGTTGCCGAGGAGGTCGAGAAGATCGCGCCCGACCTGGTGGCTCGAGATGCCAACAACAAAGTCTACAGCGTCCGTTACTCGGCCGTGAACGCCATGCTGCTGAATGAATTCCGGAAGCAGCACGAGGTTGTGAGCGAGCAGCGGAAGGAGATCGAGGCGCAGCGGGAGCGGATTGCGTCCCTTGAGGAGGGCCAGAAGCAGATGGCTGCGCTCGCAGCCCGGCTCGACGCTTTGGAAAAGGCGAAGTCGAACAAGTAGGAGCCCGGCAGAGGGGCTTTGCCTGCCTTTCCATCGGGAGGGATCTTGGAGTCGCATGTATTTGCGCTCCAAGATCTAAAAGTAATAAGACAGGCGCCTGAACTTGCCGGATCCTCCCCGCGCGGGATCTTAAGTTCTCGCCCCTTAGGAACGGGACCCAACGCACACCTAAGTCCCCTCCCCTGTTGAGTCCTCAATCAATCTGCCGAAGTCGCTGTTCGCCTGTAACCCAGCCTACCCACGCACCGTCATGGGGTTGCCGCACCATTCTGCAAAGACTTGACGGCCCCCGCTTAAGACCGATTGAATCAGCCTAATATCCTCAAAAAACAAAGCATGAACCGAACATTCCGCCTCACAACCCTCGCCGCCTGCCTAGCCCTGACCCTCCGCCTGACTGGCGCCGACACTCCGGCTGCGCAGCCCGCGAAAGCGGCCCCGGGCGCAGTCGTGGCAGCGCCGGCCGCCGCCCCCGCCCCCCATGTCGTGCCCCTGCAGCTGCCGAGGGCGCTCGAGGGCTTCGTCACCCTGGAGGAATACACCACCTACGTTAAGTTCCAGCAAGGCCTGCGGGAGGACCCCGAGATCAAGGCGACCAGCCTGCAGATCCGCGCCAAGATGAACGAGATGCTCGAGCTCCAGAAGAAGGTTCAGCAGGCGCAGCAGAAGGCGATCGAGGCCAATCCCGAGATCAAGGCGATCTACGACAAGATCGTTAAGAGCAAGCCGAAGCCCGCCGGAGCGCCCAAGGCCCCGGCCCCGGCGGCCGTGACCGCCCCCGGAGCGGCTGCGCCCGCACCGGCTCCCGCTTCCAAGTAAAGCGGCGGAGAAGTTCCCCAGCCTCGGGGCCGCTAAGGCGGCCCCACGCTGGGGATTTTCGCGTCATGCTGCCGGCCCCGTGCGGGCCGTTTCCGGGTGCAGGCGCTTCGGGGCGAACAAGGTTCGCCCGTCGCCCCCTCATTCCTCGTCTTCCGTCGGCCGGTCCGTGTCCTCGCGGCAGTCGCTGATCACGCGGAGCCAGATCTCGCGCAGGTCGAAAAGGCGCTGGCGAAGGTCCTCGCGGGTCTTCCTGACGTCCTCGACGCCATCGGCCTCCTCGGACCCGATGCTCGAGAAGCACTCATTCAGGGCCGACAGGGCCCGCTTGAACAGGCAGATCGCCATCGAATAGTCGCCGAAGTCTAGCGCGTGGATCGCCATCACGGCCTGCTCCTCGCAGCGGTGGAGCGCCGAAATCATTGCAATCGCCATCGGCTGCGGCACGCGCCCGGGCTGCGATGCGGTCAGCTCCCAGGACCTGCGAAGGCTCAGGAACAGGGCCTTCGTCGCGATGTAGACCGGGTTCTTCTGGAGGGTGTAGATCTCGTCCGAGAAGAGCACCTTCTCCGGGGTCTCGCGCTCCTCGATCTCCTCGGCGTCGGCGCGGTCCCAGCCCATCTTGTCGGCGACCTCGTCAATCCTCTCTGGCCCGGCCTTCAGGGACTCGTAGAAGCCGAGGTAGCGGTGGATGGCGCCCTCCTGCTCGCGCAAATAGACCTCCCAATCAAACTCATTCCAGGCAAGGTCGCCGTTCTCTTCCCACTCGTTTTCCGAGAGGTTGTCAGAATCGAAATCGCTCATCTGTTGGGCCGACCGTCTCCCAGAAACCCCCCCTAGGCAAATAAATTCCCGCCCCGTTCCCTACCCCTTGCGCCCGCGGGAGTTTGGGGGTTGATGGGCCGGCCGGGTCCCGCGTAGGCTCCATTTCCCATGCCGGATGTCCACCACGAGACCGCGTATTTCACGGGCCATGTCCAGGGCGTCGGCTTCAGGTACACGGTCCTCCAGGTGGCCAGGGAGTTCGAGGTCTCGGGCTTCGTGAGCAACCTGCCGGACGGAAGGGTCCACCTGGAGGCCGAGGGGTCCCCGGAGCAGGTGAACGCATTCGTCGCGGCGGTCGAGAAGCGCATGCACGGCCACGTGAGGAAGGTCGACCGCGCCTCCGCCGTCCGCGCCCGCCAATTCCAGGGCTTCACCATAAAGTGACCCCCGCCCCCGACCCCGGAACGACACCCCGGTGGAGGGCCTGGGTCTCCGCCATGAGGCCCCGGACTCTCCCGGCCGCGGTCGCACCCGTGCTCGTCGGCTCCGCGCTCGCGGCCCATGACCACCGGGGGGTGCCCCTCGCCGCCTGGCTCTGCCTCGCCTTCGCCCTCCTCGTGCAGGTCGGAACCAATTTTGCGAACGACTACTTCGACTTCGTGAACGGCGCCGACAACGAGGGCCGGGTGGGGCCCCGCCGGGCCGTGGCCTCCGGCCTCGTGTCGCCCGGGGCGATGAGGAGGGCCATGTGGGGGGTTTTCGCGGCCGCATTCCTCTCGGGACTTGGCCTCATCCCCTTTGGGGGCACCTGGATGATCGTGATCGGCCTGGCGAGCATCGCCTGCGGGCTCGCCTACACCGGTGGGCCGTGGCCGCTTGGCTACCATGGCCTGGGCGACATCTTCGTCTTCATATTCTTCGGCCTGGTGGCCGTGGGTGCCACGTACTTCGTGCAGGCCGGCCGGGTGTCGGCCCATGCTCTCCTCGCAGGCGCGGCCCTGGGAGCCCTCTCCGCCAACATACTTCTGGTCAACAACTACCGCGACGCGGAGACCGACGCAGCGGCGCGGAAGAGGACGCTCGTGGTCCGTTTTGGGCGGGGCTTCGCAAGGGTCCAGTTCGCGGCGTCCCTCGGCCTCGCCCTCGCGGTGCCGGTCGTGTTCCGGGCGACGGGCTACGGGAGTGCATGCCTGCTGCCCCTCATTTTGGCGCCCATGGCGTGGTCGCACATGGGGCGCCTTTCCCGGGGGCGGACTCCAACCGAGCTCGTGGCGCTCCTTGGCGCCACCGCCAGGTTCACGGCCCTCTATGCCGCGCTCTTCGCGGCGGGCATCCTTCTCTGAGGGCGTCCCGCCCCCTAGAGCTGGGCGGCAAGCTTCGTCTTCAGGGCCGCCTTCGGAAGGAGGCCCACGATCTGCTCGATCACCCGGCCGCCCTTGAAGATGAGCATGGTCGGTATCGCGCGGATGCCGTACTCGGCGGCAATCGCCTCGTTCTCGTCGATGTTCACCTTGGCGATCGAGATCTTGCCGTCGAATTCCGCGGCCAGCTCGTCCAGGACCGGGGCGATCGCCTTGCAGGGGCCGCACCAGGGCGCCCAGAAGTCGACGAGCAGGGGCGTGGTCGAGGTTGCGACGGCGTTCTTGAAGGTGTCGGTGGTGAGGGCGGTGATCTTGTCGGACATGTTGTAGGTGTGTAGACTATGCAGCGAAGGGGGCCAAATGCAAACCCGCGCGTCACCGCGGCGAGGCCTTCTTTATGATGTCGGCGAGCTCCACGGGGCGAACCTCGTTCAGGTGCTTTCCCCGGAGCTTCAGCTCCTCGAAAGTCTTGACGACCGTCTCGGTCATGCGCTCGTGGGTCTCCGCCGAACCGCCGAGGATGGCGAACTGCTCGCCCGTCGTCACGCGCTTGTGGCCGTCGTCGTTGTCCAGGCCCAGGCCCAGCAGGGCCGCGTGCCCTTTTCTTGGCTTCTTCTTGCTCACAGTTCCACCGTGGCCACGTCGGCCGCGGGTTCAAGCGGGTTTTCCTCGGGGGCCGCGTCGCAGATGATGTCGGTGAAGGCCTCGTCCTGGCGCAGGCGCATCCTGCGCAGGCGGGTGAGCTCGAGCACCGCAAGGAAGGTCGCGACCAGCCTTCGGAGCGACACGGCGGAGCCGAAGAGGCCCGAGAAGACAAAGGACTTCTCGGTGCGCATCCTCTCGAGGAGCCACTCCATCTGGTCGGCCACGGTGACCACCTCGTCGTGGATCTCGCCCACGACGAGCTTCTCGGCGAGGCGCCTAAGGACCATGTTGAAGGTGTTCCAAAGCTCGATCCTTCCCACGCCCTTGAGCGGCCGGTCGAGCGAGTCCGCGGGCCTTCCGGAGACCCGGCGCTCCATCAGGTCGCGCTGCAGGCGGGCCATCTCCGCCAGGTGCAGCGACGCGTCCTTGAACTTCTTGTACTGGAGGAGCTGGTGGACGAGCTCCCACCTGGGGTCCATCTCGTCCTCGCCCTCGGCGTCAGGGTCCACGGCATGCTCCCCCTTGGGCAGCAGCATCCGGCTCTTTATCTCCATTAGCGACGCTGCCATGACGAAAAACTCCCCTGCTACTTCAAGGTCCAGCTGCTGCATGGAGCGGAGCACCGCAATGTACTGCTTGGTCACCGACTCGATCGGTATGTCGTAGATATCAATCTCGTTCTTGCGTATGAGGAAGAGCAGCAGGTCCAGCGGTCCTTCAAAGACTTGCAGCTTTATGCGGAGGTCGGCTTCGGGCAGCACGGTGGGGAGTGTTGGAATGCCTTCGCCGGGGTGGCGACCTTTTTCTCGAATTGTGCTGCACGGTTGACAGGCCCCGCCCCGAGGCCTTGAAATCTCCCTTTCGTGCACGGCAAATATCGTGCGCTACGACCAACTATAACCACCCCCATGTCCGCCAAATCCAAGTCCATGAAGGCCCGCTCCAAGACCGCGGCCTCGCCCAGGAAGTCAGCCTCCCAAAAGGCTCCGAAATACGTCTACACGTGGGGCGCGGGGAAGGCCGACGGCAACGGCGGGATGAAGCCGCTTCTCGGCGGCAAGGGCGCCAACCTGGCGGAGATGACCCGCATCGGGCTGCCGGTGCCCGCGGGATTCACGATCACGACCGAGGTCTGCACCTACTTCTACGCCAACAAGCGCACCTACCCGAAGTCCCTCCAGGCCGAGATGGACTCGGGCATGAGGAACATGGAGAAGATCATGGGGTACAGGTTCGGCGACGCCGTCGGCTTCCCGCTCCTTGTCTCAGTCCGCTCCGGCGCGCGCGACTCGATGCCGGGCATGATGGACACGATCCTGACCCTCGGCCTGAACGACCAGACCGTCCTGTCGCTGGCCGCGGCC
>PLXR01000078.1 GCA_003151495.1 Opitutaceae bacterium | reverse complement strand
GAAGGTCGAGCTCAAGAACCTCAACTCGTTCTCCTTCGTGCGCGACGGGATCGAGCACGAGGTGCGCCGGCAGGTCGCGGTGGTGGAGACGGGGGGCAAGATCGTCCAGGAGACCCGCGACTACGACGGGCAGGCCGGGACCTCCCAGTCGCTCCGCTCGAAGGAGATGGCCCACGACTACCGCTATTTCCCCGACCCCGACCTCATGCCGGTCGAGGTGGGCGAGGAGTGGAAGGCTGCCCTTCGCGCGACCTGCCCGGAGCTGCCCTTCGACAGGCAGAGGCGCCTCCAGGCCGAGTACTCGATCCCCTACACGATCACGTCCGTCCTCGTGCCGGACAGGGCGCTGGGCGACTTCTTCGAGGAGGCCGCGCGCCTCTGCGGAAAGCCGCAGTCGGCCGGCAACTGGATCACGAACGACCTGCTCAGGGAGCTCGGCGCCGCAAAGGTGGAGCTTGCCGCGTCGAAGGTGAGGCCGTCCCACGTCGCGGGCCTGGTGAAGCTGGTGGAGGACGGCACGATCCTCAGCAACGCGGCGAAGGAGGTCTTCATCGACATGTTCCAGACGGGCGAGGCGCCCGAGGCGGTCGTCGCGAGGAAGGGCCTAAAGGCCGAGACCAACCTCGACGACCTCGAGCGCTGGTGCGCCGAGTCGATCGCCGCGAACGCGAAGTCCGTGGCCGACTTCAAGGGCGGCAAGGAGAGCGCCCTGAACGCCTTCAAGGGTCCCGTGATGAGGGCCGCCAAGGGCAAGGCCGACCCGAGGAGGGTGGACGAGATGCTCCGGCGCCTCCTGGCCCGGTAGGCGGGCGATCGCCCGGAGCGACTTGCACGGAGGGGCGTTCCGGCTAGGGTGGGGCCATGACACGACGCGATGCGATTAGGGTGATCGGCGGGGGCGCGGCAATGGTCGGCCTCGGCGCCCTGGCGGGACTCAAGGCGGCGGAGGCGGCACCCGCCGCCGGGACCGGGGCCACAAGGCAGCCCTTCGTCCTTCCCAAGCTCGGATATGCCTACGACGGCCTGGAGCCCCACATCGACGCCCTCACGATGGAGATCCACCACTCGAAGCACCACGCCGCCTACATCAAGAACGCAAACAAGGCCCTGGAGGGCCACCCGGCGCTCCTTGGAATGACGGCGGAGGAGATCCTCGGGGGGCTGCCCTCGGTCGAGGAGCCGCTCCGGAGCACGCTCAGGAACAACGTCGGCGGCCATGTGAACCACAGCTTCTTCTGGACGATCCTCTCACCCAGGGGCGGCGGCGCTCCGGCGGGCGAGCTCGCCGAGGCGATCATCAGGGACTTTGGCTCCTTCGAGGCGATGCGGACGAAGGTGAACGAGGCCGCCATGAAGCGGTTCGGGAGCGGGTGGGCCTGGCTTTCCCTCCGGGCGGGGAAGCTTTCCGTGCACTCAACGGCCAACCAGGACTCGCCGCTCAGCGAGGGCGCCGTGCCGGTCATCGGCATCGATGTCTGGGAGCACGCCTACTACCTCAAGCACCAGAACCTGCGCGCGGACTATGTCGAGGCCTTCTGGAAGGCGGTCGACTGGGAGCAGGCGGGCAGGAACTACGCCGCCGCGCGGGCCTAGCGCCCGGCTCAGGTGGCCGGGACGGCGGGGACCGATACCTCCGCCTGGGCGCGGTGGCCGACGGGCGACTTTCCGAAGAATTCCACGATGTGGCCCACGTCCGAATAGCCCTGGGCGCGGAGGGTCTCCTCGACCAGCTGGACTGCGCGGCGAAGCTCGGCGGCCGAGGCCGTGTCGAGCTCCTCGACCTTGTTCGTCTGCTTGCAGACGACATGGTAGCGGTTCGGGTCGCCCAGGTTGATCTCGTAGAGGCTCGTGCCGTTGATCAGGAACGCGCGCCTGACCAGGCCGATCGACTCGAAGGCCGCCATGCAGCGGTAGACGGTGACGATGTCGCAGGACTTGGGCCCGAGTTCCCCGTGGAGCGCATCGATGCTTGTCGGCCTCCCCGCCTTGATCAGCGCCGCCAGGATCGCGACGCGCGGCTGCGTGATCCTGAGCCCGGCCTCCTTCAGCTTTGAACAGGCGAGCTCGACAGGATTTTGGTCCTTACCATTCTTGACCCCGGAAATGGGATGGTTGGTCTGCGTGGAGGCGATCATTGTTTGGGCGGAGAGAGTGCCCACAAACGGGGCCATTTGCGAGCCCAGAAGCGATTCTTTTGCAACTTGCATCGGTTGACGCAGATAGGATGCATTTGAACGGCAATGTTGCGCCGCAACGGCATGCCTGCCAACTTCTGCGACCCGACATGCACGATTCGGATTTCCCGCGCATTGTAGCGCTCATATGCAAGGAAGACGCCCGGTTTGACCGCAAAGCGTATGATTTCGTGAGGCTTGGGCTCGACCACACCGTGAAGGAGATCCGCAAGAAGGACGCGAGCCGCACGGGAAAGTCCAGGCATGTCACGGGTCCGGAACTTCTCGATGGGCTGCGGGCTTATGCACTCGAGCAGTACGGGCCGCTCACCAAGACCGTGCTCAATTCATGGGGCGTCCGGCGCTGCAAGGACTTCGGCGACATCGTTTTCAACCTCATCGAATATAACGCCTTCAGCAAGACCGAGAACGACCGCCGGGAGGACTTCTCGGACATCTACCAGTTCGACGACGCATTCGTTAAGCCCTTTCTTCCCACGAAGCGCCCCCGGGGTGCGTCCGCCGCCGAGGCGGTCGGTTCCGCCTGAGGGAGCACCCTGATGCCGAGGTCCAAACCCGCGAGGCCCGAGCGCGCCCTCCTTGACGCGTTCTGGCGCGAGCCGGTGGAGCGCGTCGTGCTCGAGAACGGGCTCACGCTGCTGGTGAAGCCGGACGCCTCGGCCGCGCTCGCCTCGGTCCAGGTCTGGGTCCGCACGGGGAGCATCCACGAGGGGGAGCAGCTGGGCGCCGGGCTCTCCCACTACCTTGAGCACATGCTCTTCAAGGGCACGAGCCGCAGGAGCGGGCGCGAGATCTCGGCCACCGTCCAGGCGAACGGGGGCTACATCAACGCCTACACCACCTTCGACAGGACCGTCTACTACATCGACCTGCCGAGCGAGAAGCTCGAGGTGGCGGTCGATGTCCTCGCCGACGCCGTCCTCAACTCCACGCTTCCCGAGGACGAGGCGCTGCGCGAGAAGGACGTCATCCTGCGCGAGATCGCCATGACCCGGGACGACCCCGACACCCGGCTCTGGGAGGCGCTCTTCGCGGCCGCTTTCCGCGAGCACCCCTACCGGCACCCCATCATCGGCCACCGGGACGTGTTCGGCGCGGCGGACCGAGGCGCGCTCCTTTCCTACTACAGGGCCCGCTACGTTCCGAACAACCTGGTCGTCGTCGTCGCGGGCGACGTCGACCCCGCGCAGGCCGCGGCGCTCGTGGGGCGCCACTTCGGGAAGTCCGCGAGGGCCCGGCTGGCCCCGGTCCTCGTGCCGCCGGAGCCGCTCCAGCTCGGGCCCCGACAGGTCCGCAGCTACGAGAAGGTCGAGGTCGTCCGCGGGGCGCTCGCCTGGCCCATCCCCGGGCTCACCGACCCCTCGGCCCCGGTGCTGGACCTCCTCGCGCTCGTCCTGGGCGGCGGCGAGAGTTCCGTCCTCTGGCAGGAGGTCCGCGAAAAGCGCAGGCTCGTCCACTCGATCGACGCCTCGAGCTGGAACCCGGGCTCGAGCGGGCTCTTCTGCATCTCCTTCACCTGCGACTCGGGCGGGCGCGAGGCCGCCGAGGAGGCGATCGCCGGGGTGCTCGCGGCGCACGCCCGGCCTGGCGCCTTCACGGCCGGCCAGGTCCGGAAGGCCTACCGGCAGTCGGTCGTCGGGGAGATCAACACCTGCAAGACCATGAGCGGCCAGGCCTCGCGGATCGGTGTGGCCGAGGTCGTCGTCGGCGACCTCGACTTCAGCAGGACCTACTTCGGGCGCCTTGCGGCGGTGGGCGCCGCCGACCTGGGGCGCGCCCTGAGGGCGCACCTCGTGCCGGGGCGCCTCACCTCGGTCTCGCTCGAGCCCGAGCGCAAGGCGGCCGGGCCCGCGGGTTCGGCCGCGCCGAGGCGGGCGGAGAGGCCCGACTTCGAGGAGGTCCGCCTGGCGAACGGCGCGCGCATCCTCTTCCAGGAGGACAGGCGCCTGCCCAACCTGCACCTGCGGCTGGTCACCCACGGGGGCCCGCTCTGCGAGACCGCCGGCCGCAGGGGGAGCTCCGCCCTCCTGGCGACCCTCCTCACCAAGGACACGCGCAGGCGCAGCGCCGCGGCCGTGGCCCGGAGGATCGAGGAGGTCGGCGGCTCCTTCACCTCGTACTCGGGCGACAACACGCTCGGGATCGCGGCCGAGGTCCTGCCGCCCGACGCGGAGCTCGCCCTGGGCCTGCTGTCCGATGGCATGCTTTCGCCCGCCTTCAAGGCGGGCACGCTCGCAACGGAGCGCGAGGCCCAGCTCGCCTCGCTGCGCGAGGAGAAGGACGATGTCGTTTCCTGCGCCCGGCGGATCCTGCGCGGGAAGTTCTTCGGCGGGCACCCCTTTGCGCTGAGCGCCCAGGGGGATGAGAAGGGGGTGGCGGCGACCTCGGGCGGCGACCTCGGGGCGCTCTGGGGGCGGCTCCTTGTGGGGCAGGGGGTCGTCCTCTCGGTGGCGGGCGACTTCTCGGCCGACAGGCTGATCCCCAGGATCGAGAAGATGCTCATGCGGATCCCGCGGGGCGCGCCGATCGGGGGAGGACCGGCGTTCGAGGGTCCCGCCGAGCGCGGGGACTTTGTCGAGAGGCAGCCCCGCGAGCAGGCGGTCGTCCTGCAGGCCTTCCCCGGCGCCGTGCTCGACGCCCCGGACTACTACGTGGGTGACGTGGCCGACGAGCTCTTCAGCGGGATGGCGTCCAGGCTCTTCGAGCGGGTGCGCGAGGAGAAGGGGCTGGCCTATTTCGTGAGGTCGGGGCGCATGGCCTGCAGGAGCGCGGCGATGTTCTACTTCATCGCCGGGACCCAGCCCGGCAAGGAGGCGCAGGTGCTCGACGAGGTCGCCGCCGAGATCGAGCGCGTGGCGTCGGGCGGGGTCGGGGAGGAGGAGCTGCGCCGCTGCCAGGTCCGGCTCAAGGCCGGCCAGATGAAGGCGCTCCAGACGAACTCCGCCCGCGCGATGACGGCCGCGCTCGACGTGCTGCAGGGCAGGCCGGCCAACCACTGGAAGGGGTACGGCGCGCTGATCGACGCGGTCACGATCGACCGGCTTTCCGCCTTCGCGAGGCTCCACTTCGACCCGGCCAGGCGGACCCAGCTTGTCGTCAGGCCCTGATCACTGGCGCTCGGCCGCGCCGCCGCTCCACTTGAGCTTCGTGCGCACGACCGCGAAATGGGAGTAGCCGAGCTGCTGGGCGAGCGGCAGGCGCGGGCCCGCGATCGAGATCGAGATCTCCGCGTCCTTCGACGCCCTCAGGTTGCGCTGGCCGTCGAGCCCGACCAGCGTCCTGGTCCGGGCGCCCCCGGAGCGGTTGAACACCCGCAGCCTCACCGAGTCGCGGAAGATGATCGAGCGGTTCGTCAGGGTGTGCGGGCAGATCGGCGTCATCGCGATCACGTTCGCCGCCGGGTGGATGATGGGCCCGCCCGCCGACAGGTTGTAGGCGGTTGAGCCCGTCGCGGTGGAGAAGATGAGGCCGTCGCAGAGGTAGTCGGTCACGAGCTCCCCGTCGGCGAACACCTCCAGGTGCACGAGCCCCGTGCCCAGCTCGTCCTTGATCAGCACGTCGTTGAGGGCAAGGCCCGCGGGGCCTCCCGCAACCGAGCACTCGAGCATGGCCCGGCGGTCGACCCGGAAGCGGCCCATCAGGATCTCGTCGAACCCGGCCCTGGCCTCGTCCGGGGAGAACGTGGTCAGGAATCCCAGGCTTCCCCGGTTGACCCCGATGATGGGCACCCCCTCCTGCGCGGCCTCGCGCACGACCCCCAGGAGCGTGCCGTCGCCGCCTATCACGCAGCACGCGTCCCAGCCCTTCAGGTAGCCCTGGGCGATGGGGAAGCGCGAGGTCTGCTTGAGCCGCAGCCCCTTCGCCCGGGCGCAGGCGACGAGCGACCGGGCGAGCTCGACCGCGCCGGGCTTCTCGGCGTTCACGACAAAGGCTAGGGAGCGGATCGGCTTCATGGCGGCGGGCCCCCCTAGGGTGCCGACCTTCGCCCGAGGCACAACAGGAATTCCCTGTTGCCGTCGGCGCCCTCGATCGGGGAGTCCATGGTCCCGCGGAGCTCGGCCCCGGGGAGGCGCCCCAGCGCGAACTCGCGCACCGCGTCGAGGGCGGCCTGGCGCACCGCGTCGTCGCGGATGACGCCGCGGCCCCTGTCGGCCTCGGCCTTGCCGGCCTCGAACTGGGGCTTCACGAGCGCGACCAGGGTCCCGCCGGCCCGCAGGAACGGCCACACCGCCGGAAGCACCGTCCGGAGCGAGATGAACGACAGGTCCATGACGACGGCGTCGAACTCCGAGCGCGGGAGGTCCGAGGGCGCGAGGTTCCTCGCGTTCAGCTTCTCGAGGTTCACGACCCTGGGGTCACCGGCGATCCTCGGGTGGAGCTGGGCCCGGCCGACGTCGACGCACACGACGGAGGCGGCGCCCGCCTGCAGGGCGCAATCGGTGAAGCCGCCCGTCGAGGCGCCCACGTCCAGGACATGGGCCCCCTTCAGGTCGATCCCGAAGGCGGTGACGGCGGCCTGGAGCTTCTCCCCCCCGCGGCTCACGAAGCGCGGGGGCTGGGTCACCGAGAACTCCCCGTCGTCCGGGAATTCCCTGCCCGGCTTGTCGAGCCGCTGGGTGCCGCTGAAGACGCGGCCCGACATGATGAGGGCCTTCGCCTGGGTCCTCGACTCGGCGAACCCCCGCGAGACCAGGATCTCGTCCAGGCGACGCTTCATCGGAGCGTCGCGGCAAATGCGCCAAAGTCGTCGAAGACCGGCACCCTTCCCTCGGCGACCCCGGGGATCGCGTCCGGGGCGACCTTGCCCGTCCTGAGCGCCGCCGCGCGGATCCCTGCGGCGGCGGCCGCGCCCACGTCGGCGGGGGAGTCGCCGACCATCCAGCACGCGCCCGGGTCGAGCCCGTGCGCGGCCAGGGTCTCCCGGATGAACCGGGGCGACGGCTTCCGGTAGTCCGAGGGCTGCCCCGGGGCCTCCGGCGCGATGCAGACCCCGTCGAAGACGGGAGCCGGCAGCCCGAGCAGCTCCTCCATGCGCGCGTTGACCCTGTGGGTGTCCTCGATCGTGTGGAGGCCGCGGCCGATCCCCGACTGGTTGGTGAAAAGGAAGAGCTTGAAGCCGAGCGCGCGCGCCCGGGCGAGGCCCTCGGAGGCGCCCGGCAGGAGCTCCACGCCCGAGGGGTCGGCCAGGTAAACCTTGTCGACTATGAGCGTTCCGTCCCGGTCCAGGAAGAGGGCCCGCTTCACGGCGCGTGCTGGACGTAGTCGAGCAGTTCGCCCGGCGTCACGGTCGCCGTGCCGAGCTTGCCGACGACGACGCCCGCCGCGGCGTTCGCAAAATGGGCCGCCTCCTCGAGGCCCGCCCCGGAGGTGAGCGCGAGCACGAGGCCGGCCAGGGCGGTGTCTCCGGCCCCCGACACGTCGTAGATCTCGCGGGCCGCGGTCGGGATGGTCTTCAGGACCCGGCCCTGCGAGCTCAGCAGCATCCCGTCCTCGCCGAGCGTCACGACGACGTTCCGCGTCGCGTACTTCTCTTGCAGGCGCGAGCAGACCCTGTCCGCGGGGAACGGGGCGCCCTGGCCGGGCTCGATGCCGGCGAGTTGGAGCGCCTCGCGCTTGTTGGGGGTCATGAGGTCGAGCCCCTTGAAGGAGAGCGGGTTCTTCGGCTTGGGGTCGAGGGCGACGAACTTCTTCTCCCTGCGCGCGAGCGCGGTGACGCCCGAGACGAGGCCGTTCGTGAGGAGCCCCTTCGCGTAGTCCGAAAAGACGACGGCATCCGAATCCCGGATCGCCTCGGCCAGGAGGCGGGCCGCCTCCGCAGGGTCCGCGGCGTACTCGCTGGCGGGGGACTCGCGGTCGAGCCGGCAAAGCTGCTGGTGCTGGACCATGACGCGGGTCTTGACGATCGTCATGGCCCCGCCGCTCGTCCCGATCGTCTCGACGCCCTTCCCGCGCAGGATGTCGCGCAGGCGCAGTCCCGAGTCGTCCCCGCCTATGAACCCGAAGACCGTGCACCTGGCGCCCAGGCCGGCCACGTTGATCGCGACGTTGGCGGCGCCGCCCGCCGTCCATGTGTCGCGGGCGATGTCGATCACGGGAACGGGCGCCTCGGGGGAGATCCGCGTCGCGTCCCCCCAGATGTAGTGGTCAAGCATCACGTCGCCGATGACGAGGATCCGCAGGCCCGCTATCCGCTTGAGGAGGGCCTTGGCCTTTGAGGGGGAGATGGACATGGGGGCGGGGCGGGGCGTCACCTGAGGTGCCAGGCGTAGGGGTAGCTCGAGAGCATCCGCGGGGCCCCGTCCGTCACCTGGACCACGTCCTCGATGCGGCAGGCGCCGACCCCGGGGTAGTAGAGGCCCGGCTCGACCGTCACGACCGAGCCCTTCTTCAGGGGGAAGTCGGTCGTCCGGCCCATGCGGGGCGCCTCGTGGATTTCGAGGCCGAGCCCGTGGCCCGTCCCGTGGAAGAAGCCGACGGAGCCCCGGGCGGTGTGCCTTGTCTCGAACCCGCGGGAGACGAGTGTCTCGGAGACCCGGCGGTGCACCTCGCTGCCGTGGACGCCCGCCCTGATAGTCCTGAGCGCGGCGAGCTGGGCGGCCCTGACGGCCCCCACGATCTCCTTCTGGGCGTCGCTTGCCCGTCCCCGCAGGAAGGTGCGCGTCATGTCGCCGAAGAACCCGGTGTCGGCCACGCGCGGGAAGACATCCACGATGATGAGCTCGTGGGCGCGCAGGGGCCCCGACCCGCGGTGGTGCGGGTCGCAGGCCTGGTCGCCCCCGGCCGCGATCGTCGAGGAGGAGACGGCGCCCTGCTCGATGCAGGCGATCTCGATGGCAACCTTGAGGCGCTCGCTGGTCAGCACGCGCCCCCCGTGGACGAGGAGCCCTCCCCGGATCTTGCAGGCAAGGAGCAGCCTTCGGGCGGCATCGATGCCGGCGGCGCTGCAGCGGTTGCCCTCGCGGATCGCGGCGGCCTCCTTGGGGGTCTTGATCTCGCGCTGGGGGAAGAGGGGGCCGTCCGAGATCGCGGTCCTGACGCCGAGCTCGCGCAGCTCCCTGTAGAGGCCGGCCGGAAAGTCCTCGGGAACGGTGAGCGTCCCCGCCTTCAGCTCGCGGGCGACGAGCGCGATCACCCGGGCCTGCGAGGGCTTGCGCCTCGGCCAGGCCTTGCGCGCCTTCTCGAGGTAGGCCTCGAGGGGGAGGACCAGGTCGAAGTCAGAGGTGCGCTTGACGCGGCCGAACTCGAGCGCGCTCACCACGGCGACCTTCCTGCCGCCCGCGCCGATCGCGATGAAGGCGTCGGGCGCCTCGACGCGGCCGAAGTAGAGGGCGTCGGCGCTTCGCGCCGTGTCTGAATACAGGAGGATGTCGCGTTGTTTCTGGGTTGCCATGGTACAGACGGGGATTGTCTAGGGCGGACTCGGGCCATTAACCTGTTTTCGCGTGAAAAATGCAAATCCGGTTTCGTGCGGGATCAGGGCGGCCCTCGCCTCCTTCATTGCCCTCTGCGCCGCCGGGTGCGGCTCCGACAGGTCGGAAAAGGCCGAGGCCGCTGCGCCGAAGACCGTGTACGACCATTTCGCCATCGACGTGGGGGGGCATCCCGCGAGCCTCCAGTTCGCGGTCCTCGGGCCCGAGCAGGAGCGCGGCCTCATGCAGCGGATGGACCTCGGCAGGGACGAGGGGATGATCTTCGTGAACGCCGCGCCGAGGACGCTCAGCATCTGGATGCACAACACGCCCGAGGCCCTGGACCTGGCCTACCTCTCCCCGGACGGGACCCTTGTCGAGGTGTACGACCTCCTGCCGCTCGACGAGAGGCCGGTCAACTCGCACAGCGGCGACGTCCAGTTCGCCCTGGAGATGCCGAAGGGATGGTTCAGCGCGAACGGAATAAGGCCCGGGGCGCGGATCGACATGAAGGCGGTCACGGACGCGATGGTGGCGCGCGGATTCGACCCGGTGAAGTACCGCCTCCGGGAGCGCTGGCCCTCCGCTACTCCTTAGGAATCTCGTTGTCGGTGCGAAGAACGATCACGGGCTCCTTGGTCTTCACCCAGAGCTCGGCCTCCCTGAAGAACTTCGCGGGAACGCCCTCGATCGCGTCCCCGACCGTCCTCGCCGGGTAGAGCCTTCCCTTCTTGGAGTCGTTGTAGTCGTACGCGCCCTTGAGGAGGCGCTCCTGTACGGAGGCCGGGCTCTCGTCCTGGGGGATCTGGAGGACCCAGCCGGTCAGGTCGGCCTTGGGCATCTTCCCCGAGGGGTCGCTCACGAGGATGACGAACTGCTTCTTGACCGGCGGCGCCGGGTCCCCCTCTCCCGGGTCGGGCTGGACCGCCAGGTTCATCTCCTCGACCACGCGGCGAAGGACCGCGGGGTCGACATGGTTCTTCCTGAGGATCTCGGCGACCTTGTTGACGTCGATTTTGGGCATAAGGGTGTGGGGAGGCTCCGGCCTACCTGCGGTCGCGCAGCTTCCGGATCTCCTCAAACTGCTTCGGGGAGAGGAGCCTCCTCGGGACCCGCCTCTCGGCCTCCGAGACGAGCCGCTCCCAGTCCTCCTCGCTCGGGCCATGGGCGGCCCACGACGTGAAATGCCCCTGCTTGCGGAACCATTCCAGGTTGCCGCCATGCACGATGGCCTTGACCTGGTACTTCCCCTCCTCGGGATCCTTCACCCACCATCCGAATTCCATGCTCATGGGATGGGGAACTCGGCCACCTTGCGGCCCGCGTGGAACTCGCCGCGGCGAAGCTCAACGTTGCGGATGCGGATCCTGTCGTGAGTCAAATCGGCGGCCATGGCACCAAAGGGTCTGCAGAAGGATCCCGTGTTTACGACTACAATGCCCGAGGCCGTCCTCCAGATTCCCGGCCGGTGAGTGTGGCCGATCATGATGAAGCGGGCCTTCGGCCGGTGGCGCCGGGCGAGGGCGGCGGCCCTGCGGGGCGCCTCCCTCCACGCCCGGAGCATCGAGAGGAACCGGTGGGGCGGCCAGACCGTGTCGCCGGCGAGCCGGACCGCGTAGAGGAGCGGGTCGCGCTCGTTCTGGTGGCGCTGCGGGATCGAGGCCGCGACCTTCCGGAACGCGGCGAGGCGGCCGTCGAGCCTGCAGCTTCCATCCTCCGGGAGCGAAGCCAGGGCGGCGATGACCCTCTGCCGGATAAGGAGGGCGTCCTTCGACCAGGGGACCATGTTGTCAAAGAGGATGTCCCCGTGGGTGACGAGGATCCCGCCGGAGGCGAACTCGAGGGAGTGCTGGCCGGAGATGTCCGGGTCGTGGTTGCCCGTGAGGAAGGTGACGTCGGGGCAGGCCGACCCGAAGAAGTCGAGGACCTCCCTGCGCAGCTCGCCGGGACTCGGGCCGCCCCTGTGCGGGCGGGTGTCAAGGGTGTCCCCGTTGAGCACGAGAGAGGGAATGCCCTCCAGGAGCGGCCGCAGCTGGCCGAGCGAGCGCACACGGCTCCCCCGGTCCGCGAAATGCACGTCCGATATGATCCGGGTGAGGGGCGCAACCACTCAGTTGTTCCCGTCGGAGGGCCGGCCCCCCGGGTAGCCGCCGGGGAAGGCGCCGCCCATGAGGGCGCCCATGTCGAACTTGCGCCAGCCGTCCGGGGCCGTGAAGAGGGAGTCCGGAAGGCTGGTCTTCTCCACCGAGGTCACCTCGAGCCGGAACTTCTCGCCGCCGCCCTTGTTCGAAACGACCCGCATCGGGAAGAAGTTGTGCCCCTTCATGGCTGATTCCCACGCCTGCGGGGCCTGGGGCGGACGGCCCGGGCCGCCCCCGCGGGAGAGCCCCATGAAGGTGCCGAGCTGGTCGGTGACCCAGATCTCCGTGGTGGAGTCGGCGTCCTTGACGACGTATTTTGAGCAGACGTAGCCGAGGATGGTCTCCTTCACCCCGGTGTCCTCGAGTTCCGACCTGTGCCCGCCGCCCTCGGGCCTCGGGGCTCCGCTGGGCTGGGGGATCGGGCGCACCATGTACATCCGCTGCTCCGCCATCAGCATGATGATCTGCTGGTTCTTGATGTCGGTGATCATGCTCACGGCGCCCCTGCCGGAGCTCATGTCCATGCGGACGAAGCCCTCCTTCATGCTGAAGTTCATCGTGCTCGGCCCCTCCTTGGCGTTCGGGGCTGTGACTTTCATCGATACCTTGCCTTCAAAGGTCTCGGCGGGAAGCGCGCAGGGCAGAACAAGCACGCAGAGGGTCGCAAGCGTGGGAATTAATTTCATAGCGGGGCGATTATCGGATTGCACCGGGCCGGTGCAATGAAAGAAGGCCACTGCGGTGAATTACAGACATGCCTTCCATGCGGGCAACTTTGCGGACGCGCTTAAGCATGCGCTGCTGGTGCGGCTCCTGCGGTCCATGCAGAGGAAGGAGACGGGATTCGTCTTCGTGGACACCCACGCGGGGAGGGGGGCCTACGACCTCGAGCGGGCCGCCCTGGGCGACTCCCGGGCGAGGGAGCCCGAGTGGCCCGGAGGTATCGGCAGGCTCTGGGGGGAGGCCGGGCTTCCCCCCGAGGTGGCGGACTACGTGGAGGTGGTGCGGGGATACGACAGGTACCGCGGCAACCTCACGCCGGAGCCCCGCTTCTACCCGGGCTCGCCCAGGATTGCGAAGTCGCTCCTCCGGGCGCAGGACCGGATGGAACTGTGGGAAAAGCACCCGGACGAGGCCGCCGCGCTGCGCGCGGAGTTCGAGGGGGAGAAGAGGGTCTCCCTCCACGTCGCCGACGGTTACGGGGCGGTCCGGGCATGCCTTCCGCCCCCGGAGCGCCGCGCGCTTGTCCTGATCGATCCGCCTTTTGAGTCGGCCGGGGAATGGGAGGAGGTTTCCCGCGCGCTCGACGAGGGTATAAAACGCTTTCCTTCAGGCACCTACGCCATATGGTATCCGCTGTCCGGGAGGGTGCCAGCCGGGGAGTTCCTGACGGGGCTCGGGCTGGGGAAATCGCCCTGCCTATCGGTCGAGCTGACCGTGGATCCCGACTCGCCGCGGATAAGGGGATGCGGGGTCGCGGTCGTCAACCCCCCGTGGAGGTTTGACGAGGAGGCGGGCAGAATTGCCGACTACCTGGCCATCGCGCTCGGCCGGGGCCAGGTGGCCCAGGGCTCGGTGCGGTGGTGGGTGGCCAAGTGATGGGGGTCGGGGCGGGCGGGCTGTATGTCCAGCGGCGGCGGCCGGAAGATGGGCCTTGTCCAACTAACGTCTTCCCGGGGTGTTGCGTGAGCGTTCGCGTGGTCTGAGGTGTGCGAGCTCGCGCGGAAGAAATGCGCGTGCGGTGTCATGGTAGCATCTACGACACGGGTCGGGAAAAAATGTACCAAAATTTTTTGAAATCTTGGATTTCCCTCCCGCGGCCCGCGGTTGGCTGCCGCCGCCGGAGCGGAGGGGCCTCCCGCGGGCGCGGTCGGGGTTGTTTTCTCAGGCGACCCTTCCCATGCGGAGAGCCGGCACCAGGTGGTCCTGGAGCTTGGGCACCGTCAGGGTGAGGACGCCGTCTTCGATGCGGGCCTCGAGCTTCGAATAGTCGAAGCCGATCCCGAGGCGCAGGCGCAGACGGTAGTCGCGCTGCGATCCCTCGAGGTTCAGGGCATGCCAGTTGACGCGCACAAAACGGGTCTTGTTCGCGGTGATGACCAGGTCGGGCCCTGACGCCTCGATCTCCACGCCCGAGGCCCCCACACCGGGTACGTAGACGACGATTGTGACGGCGTCAGGGAGCTCGCGGCAGTCGTAGCTCGGCTGGCGGAACGTGGCGTTGGACGCCCCGTGAGCGCTGCGATGACGGCTGTGTGTGCTCGTGGTGTGGTATCTCGTGTTCATGGTGGGAAAGGCAGTTGCCCCCTGGGGGCTTTTGGCCTCCGGGCTTCTGGGTTTCTAAACGTCTTCCGGGTGGGAGGGTTTAGGCCTTGAAGCCCGCGCTGGCCGTTTTGTTCCAATTGGAAATGGCAACCGGACGCATCACGGCGCAGCCAAGGACGCAGGCCTTCGTAAACGAAGTGCCTGCGAGGCGCGTGTGATGTTTGTGGGTCTGGGCCATTGGAACAGTGGTACACGATGCACACTGCAGGGCCCATGCCAAGTGAAATTCAAAATTATGACGGGGGAGGCGCCCGCAATTGCGCTCCGGCGCCCGAAGGGGCAGGCTGCGACCATGCCCGCACTATCCGACTCCACGACGACCGTCTCAGACCTGAAGGAGCGCATCCTCGCGTTTGTGCGCGAGCGCGACTGGGAGCAGTTCCATGCCCCGAAGAACCTGAGCATGGCGCTTGCCGCCGAGGCGGCCGAGCTGATGGAGCATTTCCTCTGGGCGACCCCGGAGGAGTCCCGTGCGGTGGCCGGCGATCCCTCAAAGAGGGCGAAGATAGCCGAGGAGCTCGCCGACGTGGTGATCTACGCTCTGGAGTTCGCAAACGCAACGGGCCTGGACGTGGCCGGCAGCATCGAGGCGAAGATCGCCTCCAACGCCCGAAAGTACCCCGTCGAGAAGTCCCGCGGCCGCTCCGCAAAATACACCGAGCTCTAGGCCTTGCCGCCGAAGCTCACGTAGTCGTCGAGCTCCAATAGGTCGAAGAACCCGTGGATGTCGTCGCGGGCGGCCCCCTGGGCCTTGATCAACTCGCCGAACCACTCGTGGCCGCCGGCGCCGCCCGGCGCGCGGCCCCTGAGCCAGCGGGACCAGGCCGCGATCTCGGAGGGCAGCCTCGCGGACTTGCCGCGGACCCACTCGAGCATCTCCGTGTCGGACTTGCCGAGCTTCACCTCGGCGAGCATCGCCTCGGCCGAGATCCCTGTGAACTTGAAGAAATGCTGGTCCATCGGGCAGTTGTACTTGTACTCGCCGGCCTTGCCCGCTGCCTCGGCGCGGGCCTTGTCGAGAAGCCTGGGCAGGTGGACATAGCCGCCGAGCTGGGCGTGCGGGCTGCGGGGAGGGTGCTGCGTGAGGTCGGGTGTCGATAGGTTAACCATGGTGGGGAGGCATAGTCTCGCACGGCGGCGCGCGTTTGCAACCGGGCCGCTCAGGTCTTCGGCCGAAAGGCGCTCATGGCCGCCTCGTTGGTCTCGAGCCGGGGCCCCCCGATGAGGTCGACGCAGTAGGGGATCGCGGGGAAGACCGCCTCCAGGTTCTCCCGGATCGCCTTGGGCCTGCCCGGCAGGTTGACGATGAGCGTCTTTCCGCGGATGCCCGCCGACTGGCGGGAGAGGATGGCCGTCGGGACAAAGGCGAGCGAGGTGGACCGCATGAGCTCGCCGAAGCCCGGAAGCAGCTTGTCGCAGACCGCGGCGGTGGCCTCCGGGGTCACGTCCCTCGGCGAGGGCCCCGTCCCGCCGGTCGTGACGACCAGGCAGCAGGAGGCCTCGTCGGCCATGCGCCTGAGCTCGGACTCGATCATCGCCCGGTCGTCGGGCACGACCTTGTAGTCGACGTCGAAGGGGGTCGTGAGCCACTCGAGCAGGAGGGCGACGCACGCCTTTCCCGGGGTGTCCTCGTACACCCCCGAGCTCGCCCTGTCGGAAATGTTGATGACGCCGATGCGGACGGCCGTCGCGGGACCGGGTCCTGGGGGGTGGCCCTTCATGAGAGTCCGTTCTGCTTCGCGAACGGGTCCCACCCCTTGTCGCTATGCCACTCGTACTCGGCGCGGCTCGCGGCCTCGGCGCAGGCCTCCGGGCCAAAGAGGTGGTGGATCAGCCCGAGCGCCATGTCCATCCCCGCGGAAACCCCGGACGAGGTGAAGTACTTCCCGTCCTCGACCCAGCGCGCCTCGGGGACCCAGGTGACGTTCGCTCCCAGGCTGGCCACGAACCTGAACGCCCGCTTGTTGGTCGTGGCCCTGCGGCCCTCGAGCACGCCCGCCTTGGCAAGGAGGGCGCTGCCGGTGCAGACGCTTGCGACGATCTTCGCGGTCTCGGAGCGCCTCCGAAGGGCGTCAAGGAACGCCGGGTTCCCGAGCTCGCGCCGCGTTCCCATGCCGCCGGGGACGAGCAGGATGTCGAGCGGGGTTTCGCCCGCGAGCGGCGCCTCGGCGACGCAGCACGGGCCCTGGTTGCTCCGGATGCTCCCGGGGTGCTCGGCGAGCATGCTGAGGACCGGGGCGGGCTTCAGCATCCCGAGCATCTCGAGGGGCCCGAAGGCGTCCAGGAGCTCGAACCCGTCGAAGAGGACCGTGCCGACCTGGAGCGGCTGCGGGTTGGCGCTCACCGGGTCGGGCTCCTATTTGGCGGGCGACACGGCCGCGGTCCTCACGGCGGCCAGCATAGCCGTGAAATCCGGGCCCTTCACGTCGTCCGCGGCGAGGCTCACCGCCGCCATCACGTCGTCCCTGAAGCGGACGATGCCGATCCCGATCACCTTGAAGACGTCATGCACGACAGGCCGGCCGACGCGGGAGGCGTCGGTGAAGACGCAGTACGAGCCGTAGACCCCGCCCGTGAACCCGAAGTCCCGGAGCACCTTCGCCTTCTCGACCGACTCCCCCACGAACTGGTCGCTGACCGACAGGACCTGCTCGTCGATGGTCTCCTTGGGCACGGGCTTCGGCTCCGGCACGAAGGTGACGTTCAGGATGCACTTCGCGTTCTCCGCGCCGGGGGGCGAGAGCGTGATCGCGACGCCGCTGTCCTCCTCCTTGTGCGAGGAGAGGGTCCAGTGGCTCGGGACCGCGATCGTGAGCGTGCCGTGGAGCCCGAGGTCGACGGACTCCGCCGGCGAGAGGGCGGGAAGGAGCAGGAGGGCGATCCCGAGGAGTTTTGTATTCATTCGAGGGGTGACCGGGCCGGGGGGCGGGGTCGCGCGCCCCATGGGATAGCAAAGGGTCCGAGAGGGACGCAAGGAGGGGTTTGCCCCCGGGGCGTGCCCCTAGGGCCGCGCCGGCTCAAGGGATTCCCATGCCGCGGTCACCGATGCGGGGTCGTCCCCCCGCGCCCTGAGAGCACGGAGGCTGAGCGAGTCGTGGCGCTTGGCCAGCCGCGTTCCGCCCGCGTCGGTCATGAGGGGGCAGTGGTGGAAGGCCGGGGCCGCCAGCCCCAGGGCCCGGTAGATCAGGAGCTGCCGGAAGGTTGAGCGGACGAGGTCCCCGCCGCGCACGACCTCGGTGATCCCCATCGCGGCGTCATCCACGGCGCAGGCGAGCTGGTAGCTCGGGCAGTCGTCCTTTCTCCACACGGGGAAGTCCCCGAAGTCGACGCCTGCGACCGCGCTCTGGGGGCCGAGCCGGGTGTCCCCGAACTCGAGGCGTTCGCCGTCGGGGACGCGCAGGCGCCAGTTGGTCCCTATCCGCTCCCCAAGCGGGGGCAGCGGCGCCCCGGGATCGGGGCGGAACGAGGCCGGGTAGAGCGGCTCGTCGTCGAACCCGCCCTCGTGCGGCGCCCCTGCGGCCTCGATCACGTCGCGCCTCGAGCGCGTGCAGGGATAGATCAGGCGGGAGGCGTGGAGCCGCTCGAGCGCGGCGCGGTAGAGCGGAATTCGCGCGCTCTGGTCGTAGGGCGCGTGCGGCCCCCCGACGTCGGGACCCTCGTCCCAGCGAAGCCCGAGCCAGCGCAGGTCCTCCAGCATGTCGCGGGCAAAGTCCATGCGCTGGCGCGCCGCGTCCAGGTCGTCGTTGCGCAGGATGAGCGCGCCCCCGGCGTTCGCGGCCCGCCGGGCCGCGATCCAGAAGGTCCTCGCATGGCCCAGGTGCAGGTGCCCGGTGGGCGAGGGCGCCAGGCGCCCCCGGTAGGGTGTCGTGGATTTCACAAATTTTGGTTCATTTCCGCGGACGGAGGGCCATCGTGGCGGCTACACCGAACATGGCAAAGCTCCTGTGCGTCTACTGCAGCTCCTCCCGGCACCTCGAGGACAAGTATTACAAGGCCGCGGAGGCGGTCGGCCGGGCCATGGTGGGGAACGGCTGGGGCCTGGTCTACGGCGGCGGCAACGTCGGCATGATGGGATCGCTTGCCGCGGCGGTGAAGGGCGCAGGGGGCCACGTGGTAGGGGTCATCCCGGAATTCATGAAGGAGCGCGAGCTCGCGTACACCCAGTCGGACGAGCTGATCACGGTGCACACGATGCGGGAGAGGAAGCGCGTGATGGAGGAGCGGGCGAGCGCCTTCCTCGCGCTGCCGGGCGGCATAGGCACCCTCGAGGAGCTCACCGAGANNCCGAGATCATGACCCTGCGCTACATCAACCGCCTCGACAAGCAGGTCGTCGTCTTCAACCACGGCGGCTACTATGACGACCTCCTGAGGTTCTTCGAGCGCATGGCGAGTGAGCGGTTCAAGTCCGCGGGAATGAGGGACCTGATCTCGGTCGCCGGCGAGGAGGGCGAGATATGGCCGCTCCTGGAGGCGCCGGGCTCCTTCGAGGCGGACGCCATCTGGGCCAAGGACCGGTAGGACGATGCACCGCGCGAAGGCCCTCGAGCTCCTCAGGGAGCACGCCCGCCAGTCCCTCGGCCCGGAGGAGTCGGCCGCCGTCAGGCAGACCGTGTCCTTCATTGGCAGGCACCCCGACTGCCTTCTTCGCTCGTGCCTCCCGGGCCACCTCACGGGGTCGGCCTGGATCGTGAGCCCGGACGGGCTCCGCGTCCTCCTCACCCATCACCTGAAGCTCGGCAAGTGGCTGCAGCTCGGGGGCCACGCCGACGGGGACAGCGACCTGCTTGCGGTCGCCCTCAGGGAGGCCAGGGAGGAGAGCGGGCTTGCCTCCCTCAGGGTCTTGAGGCCCGGACTCTACGACGTGGACCGCCACTGGATCCCGGCCCGCGGCGGGGAGCCGGGCCACTGGCACCACGACCTGCGGTTCCTCCTGGCCGCTGATCCCGGCCAGCCGCTGACCGTGACGGGCGAGTCGAGGGACCTGGCATGGGTGGAGATCGGCTCCGTCACCGCGCTCAACCCCGAGGAGTCGATGGCGAGGATGGTGCGCAAGACGCCGCCGCCGCAGGCGGGCGGCGCGGGCGCACCTTGAGGGAACCTCTCGCCACGGTGCGGGACTAATGGGTCAGACTAAGCGTGGACGCATTCCAGCATCTTCCCAAGTTCAGGCCGGCGCTTTGCGCCCTTGTAGTCCTCGCATGCCTGGGGCAGGCGGCCCGCGCGCAGTCCCAGGCGGCAGCGCCCGGAGCCCCCCCGGCCGCGACCTCTGAGGCGGCGCAGGCGGGGATCCGGCCCGAGCACCTCCTGAGCCTCGACTACGCGGACCTCGTCCTGAAGGACACGGCCTCGGTCTTCACGGCCCCGGCCCGCTGGGACCTCGACCAGTGGATGGGGGCCGCGGCCGCGGTCTCGGCCGTCGCTGGGACGGCGGCCTTTGACCGGACGATACGCGCGAACGTTCAGGCCCGGCGCACCGCGGGCGAGGACACTTTCATGAGGCAGTGGCAGGAGTTCGGCAATTACTACGCCTTCGGTGCCCTGGCAGCGTTCGACGCATGGGGCGAGCTCGGCGGCGACGTCAAGGCGAGGAACACCGCCATGGACGGGATCGCGGCAAGCATCATCGCCGGCGGGATGATCACGCCCGGGCTCAAGATCGCGTTCGGCCGCGAGCGGCCGAGCACGACCGGGTCCGCATTCAAATTCAGGCCCTTCAGCACGAACGCCTCCTTTCCCTCTGGGCACGCCACGGAGGCCTTCGCCGTAGCGACCGCGATTGCCGAGAACTACCCGGCATGGTGGGTCCAGGGGCTGGCCTACGGGACCGCGGGGCTCGTGGGCTACGCGAGGGTCGAGCTTAACGCCCATTACGCGAGCGACGTGGTCGCCGGCGCGCTGGTCGGCTGGTCCGTCGCGCGCGGCGTCGTGCACCGCAACGACGGCCCGGCGGACCCAAGGAGGCTCACCTGGACGCCTTACGCCACGCAGAGGGGGTTCGGCGTCGTGTTCTTCAAGGCATTCTGAGGGCCGGGGCCCCGGGGTCATCCGCCGGGCGGGCCCCACAGGTAGGTCGCCTCGCTTCGAAGGACCCATCCCGACTGACCGTTGGGGAACCTCAACCGGATCCACCTGATGAAGGTCTTGTCCGCGATCGCGGTGCTTCCAGCCGGCAGAGCGGTGGTCTTCTGGGTGACATCGGCCTCCGTCGGTATGGAGCGCAATATCCCGGGGCTCCAGATGACGACGGCCCGCGTGTCGGCGGTCACCCCATAGGCGCGGTACCCCGCGAACGAGGCGGCGCCCCCAATGATTGACACCGCGGCGAGCACGGCGGCGGCCGGCGCCGCCCATGCCCTGCGCGCAAGTCCGTAGGACGCCAGGAGAAAGAGAGCCAGTGCCGCGCACAGCCCGGCGGCCGAGGCGACCGCAGCCCGCTGCCAGCCCCCAGGCGAGGCGAGCCTTGCCAGCGCCTCCAGCGGCCCCGGCTTGAGCAGGACATCCAGGGGCTCAGGCACGAACCCGGCCCTGTCGCAGGTGAGGACAAGCTGGCGGCTCGTGGCCGCGTCCCCCGGGTGCTGGACGAACGACGCGGCGGCCTGCGCCGCAGCCTCCCCCCAGCGGTCCTGCTGGGCGAGGGCCAGGGACAGGTTGTGCCTCGCCGACCAGTCGAGCGGGTCGGCCGCGACCTGGTCTCGGAATGCCTTCTCGGCCGCCGGGAAGTCGCCGCTCCGGTAGGCGCCCATGGGATCCGCCGCGAGGGCGCCCGGGGCGCAGAGGAACGCCGCCATCGCCAGGAACGGGAAGAGGTTTCTTGGCAGGAGGAGGCGGGCGGGGCTGAACGGGCGGAGGGTCTTGGCGCCGAGCGCGCGGAGCGCCCGCTGGTCCCAGTCCGCAGGGAGCGTCGCGTCGGTGCTGTAGAGGTACCGGTCGGCCTCGTCCCACAGCGTCGCCCACGCCGGATCGCCGAGGGCGGCCGCGGCCGGGGCGGCATCGGACACGCCCCAGAGGAGCGCGGCGTCGTGCTGCCATGCGAGGAGGAGGGCGGCCTTGTCCGGGGTCGGCGCGGCGCCGATTGCGCCGAGCGTCTGGGCGAGGCGCTTCCTCGCCTCCCTCTGCGGCCGGAGGGGTTCCGTCAGGCGGGCGCGGCGGAGCGCGAGCGCCGACCAGAGGATCCCGGCGAGGAGGAACGGCGCCGCTAGGGCGGCCGCGAGCGATCGAAGGCGCACGGGCTCCGGTGCCGAATTCCGGCGCGCCACGGGGTCGCCGAGCCCGCCCGCGGGCTGCTCGGGCGGCTTCGCCTCGGTGGCAGGAGGGGCAAGCGAGACCTGGGGGGCCCCGGCGGAGGCGGGGGTCTGCGCGGCGGGTGCCGGCGCTGCTGCTGCGGCGGCCGTGACCGTGGCGCCCGGGGCCGTGACGGTCTTGTAGGTCCCGCTCCGGGGGTCGAAGAAGACGAACTCAAGGGCGGGAAGCTCGAAGGTGCCCGGCTGGGTCGGCACGAGGACGACGTCCTCGGCAAGCGTCCCCTCGAAGAGCCTGCCGGGGGGCTGGGAGCGCTTCGGCTTGGGCTGGATCACCTGGAATTCGCGGGGCGCCTCCCTTGAGGGCAGGCCCCGGATCCCGGGCCAGTTGCCCGTGCCAGAAAGTTCCACGGTCCAGGTGATGGGCTCACCCGTCTTCACGTCGCGGGGCACGACCTTCGAGGCGATCTTGAATTCCCCGACGGCCCCCGTGAAGCCCGCGGGCGCCGGTGGAAGCGGGCGAACCTCGATCGACGCCGGCGAGTCGGGCACCGCGAACTGCTGGTACTGGCGCTGCTGGAAGAACCCGAATCCCGTCACCCCCACGCTCAGGTTTATGAGCTGGCTGGTCGGGTTCAGGCGCACGTGGCCGGGACTCGGCGCGATCGCGCGCGTGTGGTAGCTCAGGCCGGTCCTGCCGGCCGAGCCGTGGGTCGCGAAGGGCTCGGGCTGCGACCAGTCCTCGGCGACGAGCGGGCTCGGGTCCCATTCGAAGGTGCCGCGGCCCCAACTCGGGTAGTAGCCCTCCGCGACGTCGATGGAGTACTTCAGTTCGAAGACCTCGCCGGCCCAGACGCTGTCGGGCTGCGCCGCGAGCCTGGCCTGTGCGGCATCGCCCAGGGACACCCCCGATGAGCCCACCGTCGCGCCCGCCGCGTTGAACCGCGCCTGGGGGACCTTGATCGGCCCTTTGTTCGTCTTCACCGTGAATTCAGGGATGCGCACGTCCTCGGCCTTCGTCAGGAGGACCCCGTAGCTCATCGTGACATTGCGCGAGAAGGTCCCGTTGATCAGCGAGACGTTGGTCGACTGCCCCTGGAACTCGAGGGTGAGCCCGTCAACCTTCGGCGGTGCGGGCTTGTCGTCGGGCGCGCAGTCGTCGAAGACGAGCTGCAGGGCCGACACCTCGCCGACCGGGAGCGTCCCGCCGGGCGGCTCCCAGTGCGCGGACTGGGGGCGCAGGACCGGGGCCGCCGCGAGGGCGGCGGCGATGAGGAGGCACGTTGCGGTTTTTCTGTGCATGCGTTTCACCAATTCTTGCCTGTGTTTGCGGGGGTGGGGCGGGGCTCGCCCTTGCGGAGCATCTCGAAGAGCTCGGCCGGGGAGTCCCCCGCCTTCACCTGCTCCAGCTTCTCGAGCGGCACGGCCAGCTCGGGATTGCCGCGGGCCGGGTCCTCGGCCTGCTCCTTCTTCACTCCGCCGACCTTTTGCATGGACTCCCGGGAGTCCCTTCGCGGCGCCGGGGTCGGGGTGGGCGTGACTCCCATCTGGCCGAAGGCCTTCTGCCCCTGCTTTTGCTCGCCGGGGTTCTGCTTGCTCCCGTCCTCCTTCCTCTCCTCGGGCTTCTGGGGTTGCCCCTGGGAACCCTTCTGCTGGCTGTCATTCTTGTCCTGCTGCTGCTTGCTCTGGTCCTTGTTGTCTTGGTCCTTCTTGTCCAGGTCCTGCTTGTCCTGATCCTGGGGATTCTTCTTCTGCTGGTCCTTATTCTGCGGGTTCTCGGTGGGCTTCTTCAGAAGGACCTCGAGCTCCGATCGCATGTGGGGCCAGTCGGTCGCCTCTCGGTCCGAGCGCTCCCCGAGGTCTACTCCGGCGAGGGCGTCGCGCACCGGGCCCTCGGGAACCTTCTGGCTGCTTGATTGCAGGTGCTCGCCCCAGGTGACCGTCTCGCGCCCGAGCTCGACCCAGTCGACGGCGCTCTGGCTGGCCTCGCCCGAGAGGCGGGCGACGACCTTTGAAAGCCGCGCGGCCGGGTCCTGCGGGGG
>PLXR01000100.1 GCA_003151495.1 Opitutaceae bacterium | reverse complement strand
TCTCCATCGTCTTCGCGTCGATGTGGGGGACCAGGGCGTCGTTGGCGTAGGGCAGTTTCGGGAGTTCGTAGGCCATGATGGGTGTGAATCTACACCGGAGGTCCGGTGCGTCAACTGGGTTGGGCGATTATGACGCCCGCGAGGCCGGTCAGGCGTCCCCCTGCTCCCCGCGCTTCAGCCGGAAGAAGGACTGGATCAGCTCCCGGCACTCCTCCTCCATGACCGCGCCCGCGGTGACCTCGAAGTGGTGGTTCGAGCGGGGGAGGTCGTTCAGGTTGGTCGCTCCCCCGAGGCACCCCATCCTGGGGTCGGGCACGGCGTAGCAGACCCGCTTCACCCGCGACATGACCATCGCCCCGGAGCACATGGGGCAGGGCTCCTTGGTCACGTAGACGGTCGCGCCCTCGAGCCTCCAGTCCCCCAGGGCCGAGGAGGCCTGCGTCAGCGCGAGCATCTCGGCGTGGGCGGTCGGGTCCTTCGAGCCCTCGACCCGGTTGTGGGCGGACCCGATGATCTCGCCGCCCGAGACGATCACGGCGCCTATCGGGACCTCGTCCTCGCGCCATGCGTCGATCGCCTGGTTGTAGGCCAGGCTCATGAAGAACGCGTCGTCCCTCACGAGCTGGGAGGGGAACCGCTTCTGGAAGGGGCAGGCCTGGGTTTCGGGCTCGGACACGGGCCCGATGAAGCCGATTTCAAGGCGCGGGGCAACCCTCGGCGGCGGCGTACCGCAAATTGGGAATTGAAACCCGGGGTCCTTGGCGGTGCAGTCACGGGACTGTCCCCGCCACCGGCGGACCCGAGACTTTCCCCATGAAATTCACAGACGGCAACTGGCTCCTGCAACCCGGCGTTGTCGCCCACCATCCCGCGGAGGCCCACGACGCGGCGGTCAGCGGCAGGGGCCTCGTCTTCCACGCTCCGGCCCGCCCGATCCGCCACAGGGGCGACACGCTCCAGGGGCCGCTCCTGACGATTAGGATCGACTCGCCGATGACGGACGTCGTCCGCGTGCGCATCGAGCACTTCACGGGGGCGGGGGACCCGGGCCCCCACATCCCGCTCTTCCCGGAGAAGAAGCCCAGGATCTCGATCAAGGTCTCGGAGAAGGAGGCGGTCCTCAAGTCCGGCGGGCTCTCGGCGCACGTCGCGCGCGGCGGGCCCTGGGGCCTCACGTTCCAGGCGGGCGGCCGCACGCTCACGGGCAGCGGGTTCCGGGGAACGGGCTACATCGAGTGGCCGGGGCGCGGGAACTTCGTTCACGAGCAGCTCTCGCTCGGGGTCGGCGAGTGCGTCTACGGGCTTGGGGAGCGGTTCACCGCGCTCGTGAAGAACGGCCAGGTGATCGAGAACTGGAACATGGACGGGGGGACGAGCTGCGACCAGGCGTACAAGTCGGTCCCGTTCTACCTGACGAACCGCGGCTACGGCGTCCTCGTGAACGAGACGGGCCCGGTGTCCTTCGAGGTGGCGACGGAGAAGCTCGCGCGCGTCCAGTTCAGCATCAAGGGCCAGAGCCTGGAGTACTTCGTCATCAACGGGCCCGATCCCAAGGCGGTCCTCTCCCGCCTGACGGCGCTGACCGGCCGGCCGGCGCTCCCGCCGGCGTGGTCCTTCGGCCTGTGGCTCACGACCTCGTTCACGACCAGCTACGACGAGAAGACCGCGACCAGCTTCATCGAGGGCATGAAGTCGCGCGACCTCCCGCTCAGCGTGTTCCACTTCGACTGCTTCTGGATGAGGGAGTTTGACTGGTGCGACTTCCAGTGGGACTCGCGGGTGTTCCCCGACCCGGCCGGCATGCTGAAGAGGCTCCACGCCCGGGGGCTCCGGGTGTGCGTCTGGATAAACCCCTACATCGGGCAGCGCGCGTCCATCTTCGCCGAGGCCGCGCGCAAGGGCTACCTGCTGCGCAGGCCCGACGGGACGGTCTGGCAGACGGACATGTGGCAGCCGGGGATGGGGATCGTCGACTTCACCAACCCCGCGGCCGTCCATTGGTACCAGGGCCTCCTCAGGGGCCTCACCGAGATGGGCGTCGACGCCTTCAAGTCCGATTTCGGCGAGCGCATCCCGACGGACGTCGCCTACTTTGACGGGTCGGACCCCGTCAAGATGCACAACCACTATTCCATCCTCTACAACGAGGCGGTGTTCGGGGTGCTCGAGAGGGAGCGCGGCAAGGGCGAGGCGCTCGTGTTCGCGCGGTCCTCGCACGCCTCGGGCCAGAGGCTGCCCGTCCACTGGGGCGGGGACTGCCACTCCACCTTCGAGTCGATGGCGGAGAGCCTTCGCGGGGGACTCTCCCTCGGCATGTGCGGCTTCGGCTTCTGGAGCCACGACATCGGCGGGTTCGAGGGGACGCCCCCGGTGGCCGTCTACAAGCGCTGGATCGCCTTCGGGCTCATGTCCTCGCACAGCCGGCTCCACGGGAGCTCGTCGTACCGCGTCCCGTGGAACTACGACGAGGAGGCCTGCGACGTGCTGCGCCTCTTCACGAAGCTCAAGTGCCGGCTGATGCCCTACCTGTTCTCGAAGGCGGTCGAGGCCCACGAGGAGGGCATCCCCGTCATGCGCTCCATGGTCGTCGAGTTCCCGGGGGACCCCGCGAGCGACACGCTCGAGCGCCAGTACATGCTCGGCGACGCGCTCCTCGTCGCGCCCGTGTTTTCCGATGCCGGCGTCGTCGACTTCTACCTTCCGGACGGGAGCTGGACCCATCTCCTGACCGGGGAGGTCCGGGAGGGCGGCCGGTGGCACCGGGG
This sequence comes from Opitutaceae bacterium, assembly GCA_003151495.1. GTDB lineage: Bacteria > Verrucomicrobiota > Verrucomicrobiia > Opitutales > Opitutaceae > Palsa-1447. Next base: position 5,138 of record PLXR01000100.1, on the reverse strand, counting down.
GACCTATGGGTTCCTCGAGATGCCCCTCTTCGCCCGGGCGGGCAGGGTGATCGCGCTCGGGTCGGTGGACGACCGGCCCGACTACCCCTTTGCCGAGGGGGTCACGTTCCGGGTCTACGGGCTCGCCGACGGCCAGGAGGCCACGGCGTCCGTGCCCGACCTCCGCGGGAAGTCCGCCGCCCGGATCTCGGTGCGCCGCAGGGGAAGGATGGTCGAGGCCGCTCTCGAGGGGTCCGCCCGGGGCTGGAGCCTCCAGCTCGCCGGGGTCAGGTCGGTGGATTCAGTCGAGGGAGGGAAGGCCGAGGGCGACCCCCTGGGGGTCGTGATAGAGGCCGGCACGGGCGCCCGCACGCTGCGCGCGCGCCTGCCTGCGGGCTGAGGCGGGCCGGGGCTCCCGAGGCGTTGCGGCTTGCCGTTCGCGTCGCGAGCGGGGAAATTCCCCCATGCCCCGCGTTCCGATGGTCCCCATGCAGTCCCGCCGACTGTCTCCCCTGGTCCCCCTCGCCCTGCTTTCAGCCGCGCTCTGCGGGTGCCAGATCTCGCCCAGCGTCTCGGCGAAGGTGACGACTGCCGAGGGCGAGACGATCGAGGTGCCGCTCGAGTCGGGGAACACCCCCGTCTCGGACGGCGTCATCACGGTCAGGTTGTTCCAGATCGGGCCCTGGGACATGGGCCCGAACAAGCCCAAGGCGGTCATATTCTCCTTCATCGTGGAGTTCAAGGAGGGCGCCGATCCGAAGACCGTCGTGGTCGACGACATCACCGAGGCGCCGATCATGAGGATCTTCGCGGACATGAAGGCCCACATCGTTAAGGATCACATTTGGGGGGGCGTTAGCACCCCGTACGCGCCCCAGGACGAGCACGCGAAATGGCTCCTCAACCTGGACAACAGCATCCGGCTCTACCGCTTCACGGTGGTGCTACAGGACGGGACGACCCACATGGTCATGAAGCCGATGTTCTTCCCCGGCCAGATGAAATCCTACGTGAGGACGCAGCTGGGAGTGGCCGGCTAGGCGGGGTGGGGCCCCGGTGGCCGCGCGCTTGCGTAAAACCTTGACTCTGCGGAGGGAATGACGCCTTTAGAACGACCACCTGTGACTCCCCAGAACAAAGCGACGGCCCCGGCCTCCCCAACCCAATCCCGCGCACTCCATGCCTGACAACGACGCGATAGAGGTTGAGGGCAAAGTGGTTGCGGTGCTGCCCGGCACGATGTTCAAGGTCGAGCTCCTCAAGAGCCCCGGCCACGTGGTGCTGGCCCACATCTCGGGCAAGCTCAGGAAGAATTTCATAAAGATCGCCGCGGGCGACACGGTGAAGATGGAGATGAGCCCGTACGACCTGGAGAAGGCGCGGATCACGTTCCGCATGAAGGAGCAGGGCGGCTCGCCCGCGCCTCCCCCGCGACGCCGCTACTGAGGCGGGCCGCCTGGCCCCATGCAGGCAAGCGCATTTGCGTCCGACATCGACGCATACCTCGCATACATAGACCTCGAGCGCGGCCTGTCGCGCAACACGCGGGAAAGCTACCAGCGCGACCTTGAGCAGTGCGCCGCGTTCCTGGCAAGGCGCGGCGCCAGCGGCTGGAGGAGCGTCACGGCGGACCAGGCCGGGGCCTGGGTGCGCTCGCTCGGGCGCGGCGCCGCCTCGAGCCAGGCCCGGAAGCTCACCGCTCTCCGGATGCTCGCCCGGTTCCTCGTCCGCGAGGGGTTGAGGCCCGACGACTTCACCGCGCTCCTCGCCGGGCCGAAGATCGCGCGCCGGCTTCCCCAGACCCTCTCCGTGGACGAGATCGGCAGGCTCCTGGCGTCCCCCTCGGGAGGCGACCCCGCGTCGCTGCGCGACAGGGCCCTCCTCGAGCTCTTCTACTCGAGCGGCCTCCGTGTCTCCGAGCTGGCGGCCCTCACGATCCAGCAGGTGGACCTCGAGAACGGGTTCGCCCGGGTGTTCGGCAAGGGCTCAAAGGAGCGCGTCGTCCCGATGGGGGCGCGGGCCCGGGACGCGATCGCGACCTGGATCGCCTCCGGGCGCCCCCATTTCGTGAAGGCCCGGACCAGGAGCGAGCTCTTCCTGAGCAGCCGGGGCGGCGCGCTTTCCCGGGTGGGCCTCTGGGGGATCGTCAAGAAGCACGCCGCCAGGGCGGGGATCGCCAAGGCGGTGAAGCCCCACCTTCTTCGCCATTCCTTTGCGACGCACCTGCTNNCTGCGCGCCATCCAGGAGATGCTCGGGCACGCCAGCATCTCCACGACGCAGATCTACACCTCCGTCGAGGGGAAGCGCCTCCTCGAGCAGCACACCCGCTTCCATCCCCGGAACCGCGAAAAATGACGCCGATTTTGGGCCAAAAACCTTGACCACCCGGGGATTCACGGCGTCATCGTTTGCCTTTAACGGTCCGTGAAGATCAAAGTATTCGTAACACCCAAGAAGAACGTGCTGGACCCCCAGGGAGTGGCCGTGGGTCACGCCCTTGAGAGCCTGGGGCTGCCGGGGCTGAAGGGGACGCGGGTGGGCAAGGTGGTCGAGCTGGACCTGGAGGGCGCCGACTCCCCGCAGCTGCGGGCGCAGATCGACAGGCTGTGCCGGGACCTCCTGAGCAACCCGGTGATCGAGGACTACCACTACGAGATCACCGAAGGGTGAGCCCGGCGCCATGAACATCGCCGTGCTCCAGTTTCCTGGCTCCAACTGCGACCAGGACGCCCTCCAGCTCTTTGCAAGCGGACTGGGGCTGCCGACGCGCTTTGTCTGGCACAAGGACCGCTCCCTCGGGAACGCGGACCTGGTCGTGGTGCCGGGGGGGTTCTCGTACGGGGACTACCTGCGCTGCGGCGCGATCGCGCGCTTCTCCCCCGTCATGGGCGCGGTCCGGGAGCACGCCGAGCGCGGGGGCACGGTCCTCGGGATCTGCAACGGCTTNNTCCTCTGCGAGGCGGGGCTCCTGCCGGGGGCGCTCATCCGGAACAGCTCCCTGGAGTACCGCTGCATCACGTGCGACCTGGCCGTCGAGGACGCCGGCCGGGCGTTCAACACCCGGACGGTCGGGAGGCGCGTGCGCCTGCCGATCGGCCACGGAGAGGGCAACTTCAGGATCGACGACGCGGGCCTGGAGAGGCTCCAGGCCAACCGCCAGATCCTCCTGCGCTACCTTGACAACCCGAACGGCTCCCTCGGCTCCATCGCCGGGATCCGCAACGACGCGGGCAACGTGTTCGGGATGATGCCGCACCCGGACCGGGCCTTCGAGCGGTTCCACCCCAGCCAGGACGGGCTCGCCGTCGCGCGCGCGGTCCTCTCGCTCAGGTTCCCCGAAATCCTGAAGGCCACCGCATGAAGCGAGCGGACCTTCCGCCCAATCCCGACCCCCTCCTCAACCAGCCCATCACACCAGAGCTGGTGAAGAAGCACGGGCTCCTCCCCGAGGAGTACGAGCAGGTCAGGGTTCACCTGGGCCGCGAGGCGACCCTCACGGAGCTGGGGATCTTCTCGGTCATGTGGTCGGAGCACTGCTCCTACAAGAACACCCGGCCCCTCCTAAAGGGCTTCCCGACCGAGAAGAGGGGCGCCACCGAGCACTTCGGGCGCGTGCTCGTGAAGGCCGGGGAGGAGAACGCGGGCATCATCGACGTGGGGGACGGATGGGCCATCGCGTTCAAGATCGAGTCGCACAACCACCCGAGCGCGATCGAGCCCTTCGAGGGCGCGGCGACGGGGGTCGGCGGCATCATACGGGACATCTTCACGATGGGGGCCAGGCCCGTCCTCCTCACCAACTCGCTCCGCTTCGGGGAGCTCGAGTCGCCGGCGACGAAGAGGCTCCTGCGGGGCGTCGTCGCGGGGATCGCGCACTACGGCAACTGCGTCGGCGTCCCGACGGTTGCGGGCGACGTCTACTTCGACCGCTCCTACGAGGGGAACCCCCTCGTGAACGCGCTCTGCCTGGGGACGCTGCGCCACGACCAGATCAGGCTCGGCAAGGCGACCGGCCTCGGGAACCCCGTCTACTACGTCGGGGCCGCGACCGGGAGGGACGGCCTCGGCGGCGCGGCCTTCGCGTCGAAGGAGCTGAGCGCCGAGAGCAGCTCGGACAGGCCGGCGGTCCAGAAGGGCGACCCGTTCATGGAGAAGCTCCTGATCGAGGCCTGCCTCGAGATGATGGCGGTGCCCGGGCTCGTCGTCGGGATCCAGGACATGGGGGCGGCGGGGCTCACCTGCTCGACGTGCGAGACGGCGAGCCGCGGCGGCGCCGGGATCGAGATCGAGCTCGACCGGGTCCCCCAGCGCGAGGCCGGCATGAACTCCTACGAGATCATGCTCTCGGAGTCCCAGGAGAGGATGCTGGTCATCGTGAAGAAGGGCCGCGAGCGGGAGATCGAGGAGGTGTTCGCGAAGTGGGACCTCCACGCGTCGCACGTCGGGACGGTGACGGACACCGGCCGGATGGTCGTCACCCAGCACGGGGTCGTGGTCGCGGACATCCCCGCCTCGGCGCTCACGGACAACGCCCCGGTCTACCAGCGCGAGGCGAGGCGGCCGGCCTACCTCGACGCCACGTCCGCTTGGACGCCCGAGGGCTCGGGCCTGCCCGACCTGGACCCGCAGGGGGCCACGGCCGCGCTCCCGCGGCTCCTCTCGCACCCGACGATCGCCTCCAAGAGGTGGGTCTACCGCCAGTACGACCACATGGTCCAGCACGGGACCGTCGTCCTCCCCGGGAGCGATGCCGGGGTCGTTCGCCTGCGGCTCGGCTCGAGCGAAAAGTTCATCGCGATCAAGAACGACTGCAACGGCAGGTACTGCTACCTCAACCCGAGGCGTGGCGCGCAGATCGCCATGGTCGAGTGCCTTCGCAACCTCGTCTGCGCCGGCGCAACCCCGCTCGCGATGACCGACAACCTGAATTTCGGGAACCCCTACAAGCCCGAGAACTTCTACCAGCTCAAGGAGTGCGTCGCGGGATTGGCGGAGGCCTGCCGGTACTTCGACGTCCCGGTCGTGGGCGGCAACGTGTCGCTCTACAACGAGTCGCCCGAGGGGGCGATCGACCCGACGCCGACTGTCTCCGTCGTGGGCTTCATCGAGAAGGAGGCCCACATCACCCGCCAGTTCGCGAGGCGGGCAGGCGACCGCC
>PLXR01000071.1:325-29853 GCA_003151495.1 Opitutaceae bacterium | reverse complement strand
TCGCGGCCTTGCGCTCCTCGTCGAGCTTGACGACACCCTTCTCGGACAGCTCCCGCAGGGCCATTTCCACCATCCCCACGGCGCCGTAGACGATCTTCTGGCGGGCCGCGATCACGGCCTCGGCCTGCTGGCGCCGGAGCATGGCCTGGGCGATCTCCGGGGCATAGGCCAGGTGGGTGAGGCGGGCCTCCTCGATGCCTATCCCCGCGCGCGCCAGGCGCTCCTGGAGTTCCATCGCAAGGGCGGCCGCAACCTCCACCCCGCTGCCGCGAAGCGTCAGCTCGTTGGGCTCGCCATCGTCGTAAAGGTAGCAGCTGGCGACGTGGCGCACGCATGACTCGCTCTGGATGCGGACGTAGGTCTCGTAGCTGTCGACGTCGAAAACGGCCTGCGCCGTGTCCTGGATCCGCCACACGATGACCACCGCGATCTCGACGGGATTGCCCCGCTTGTCATTCACCTTGAGCTTGTCGCCGTTGAGGTTGCGCACTCGCAGGGAGATCTTGAATTTCCTGTAGAACGGATTGGCCCAGAGGAAGCCGTTCTGGCGGGACGTGCCCTTGTAGGCTCCGAAGAGCGTGAAGACCGCGGCCTCGTTGGGCTGGAGCATGAAGAAGCCCCCAAAGCTCACCCCGGTTACGATCAGGAGCACGACACCGCCGAGCCCGATAACGGGCGCCTGGGCCCGTGCGGCCGCGATCAGGAGGCCGGCTGCGGCCACCAAGGCGACGATGACGACGAATAGGAACATCCAGCCGTTCGCAGCCGAGGCCGGCTGTTCGCGGTGTGAGGAGAGCTGAGCGGGAGACGCGGAATTCATGGAGGTAGTGGGTTGAACAGATATTGATATGATATCATATCAATATCTGTTCAACCCAAAAACTCCATAGGCTTCGTAACCTGTTTTCCCGAAATTTATTACGCCGATTTTGGCCCTGACGGATATCCCGTCAGGGCCCCGCTTCAGCGCAAGACGAGCGGATTGCTCACTGGACCAGGATGGGGGTTCGGAGTGAAGACGAGAACCGGCCCGTTGCACTGCGACACGGCAACCGACGGGACCCCCTTTGCACCCGGCAGGGCCAGGGCCACCACCGATCGCGCGTCCCCCGCCGCAACGAGGCCGCTGTGCCACGCAGGGACCGGTGTGAGGCCCCCGTGGCCGTCGCCCTTGAGGAGGACGCCCACGCCGCCATCAAAGCGCCCCGTGGACGGCTCCGGGCCGAAGTTGTTGCCCACGCAGTAGACGTCGGGGATGCCGTCGCCATCAAGGTCTCGGACGACGATCCCGTTGATCGGCGAGATCTGCGCATAGGCCGGCAGCGGCCTGAACTCGAACGTGCCGTCCCTCTTCTGGACGTAGACGCCGCTCGCCAGCTCGTTGGCCTCGTAGCGGCGGGCCTTCGTCAGGTGCTCGGCCGGGAATATATCCTGGACCGTTGCGTGGGCGAAGGACTCGTAGGTCGGGAACCTCCGCGGAATCCACGGGAACACATAGGCGAGCTTGCTGCGGCCGCGCACCGTGTAGAGCTTGCCGCCCTCGTACTGGGCCTCGACCAGCTGGTCCTTACCGCTGCCGTCGAGATCGCCCGCGAACAGGACCGTGGGCTCCGCTGCGCTCGCGTGGTACTTGGTGTTCAGGCCGACGTTGCCGGCCACGATGTCCAGGCGTCCGTCCCCGTTCAGGTCGGCGACGGCAAGCGCGCTCCACCAGCCGGTCCGCTTGGAGAGCCCCGCCTTTTCGGTCCAGTTCTCCAGCCCGTGCCCGGTGTTGTGAAAGTACACGATGGGGCCCCATTCCGTCGCCAAGACGAGATCGGGTCGGCCGTCATGGTCGATGTCGGCCCAGACTGCGGCCGTGACCATGCCGATATTCCCGAGCCCGGGTGCGAGTTCATCCGTGACGTCGACGAATTTTCCTCCGACGTTGCGGTAAAGGAAGCTCCGGGGTGTCGCCGGCCAGTGCCCGGGAACGAGTCGGCCGCCCACGAACAGGCCGACCTTGCCGTGCCCCTCGAAGTCAGCCGCCGCCGCAACGGAGGCGGACTCGCCGGAGCCGGGCACCGTGCCCGCCGGGGCCTGGGTGAAATGCCCGTGGCCGTCGTTCAGGTAGAGGCGTCCGCCGAGCGCGGGGTCCCCGCGCTCGTGCCTGACCCCGCCACACGTGACGAACAGGTCGGGATGCCCGTCCCCGTTGGCGTCGAAGAATACGGCACCGGTGTCATCCGATTCCTTCGCGTCCGCCCAGGGCTGTTCCGCAGCCGCCTTGAAGCTGCCATCGGCCTGGCCGAGGTAGAGCGCCCCCGACTGCCCGCCCGTGCCGCTCACGAAGACATCGGCGATCCCGTCGCCGTTCACGTCGGCGACGGCGATCGCGGGACCGCTCATGCCGAGCCGGCGGGGAAGCAGGCGCTGGCCGCTGAACTCGTCCGTGGGGAGCGGGGCATCCACAAAGTTGAGGCCCCGCGCGCGGGCCGACTCGGCGAACAAGGCCGCCGGATCGGCCGGGTGCTTCACGTGGGCCGGCGGCCGGCGCGCAACCTCGCCCTGGGCGAGCGCGGGCTGGTTCACCGTGAGCAGCTTGTCGACAGGGAGGTCCTCCAGCACCTGGACCTGGCCGTTTGGCCAGCGTATCGTCATCTTCGAGATGACCGTGTCGCTCCCGAGCCCGAAGTGCGCCGTGGCCGACTCGCTCGCCACGACCCCGCGCTCCGTGTAGACTTGGCGGACCTGCACGCCGGACGGGGTCTCGATCCGGATCTCGGCGCCGATCGCGTCGAGGTTCGGGGCGCGCCCCGCCAGCTTGACCATCACGCGGTGGCCCTCGGTCGTGTTGTTGCGGATGATCGTCGGGGGGCCGTCGAAATTGTTGTAGATGATGTCAAGGACGCCCCGGCCGCCGAGGTCGGCGAGCGCGCAGCCGAACGAGACGCCCGCATGGTCCAGGCCCCACTTGGCGCTCACATCCTCAAACTTGAGGTTGCCGAGGTTCTTGTATGCGAGGGTGTGCTCCTTGCGCACGGGCGAGCCCTTCCAGACGGCGCCCCGGGCGTTCACGTTCGGGGCCACGTTCTGCTTGTCGACCAGGTCCGGGTTGGTGAAGTCCCGGATCATCCCTCCCACGAAGAAGAGGTCCTCGCGGCCCGAGCAGTCGAGGTCGGCCATCCTGGCACCCCAGGTCCATCCCGTCGCGTCGACACCCACGAGGTGCGCGACCTCCTGGTAGCGGTCGGTGCCTGTGTTGAGGTAGACCGAGTTCCACATGTACTGCGGGATCAGCTCGGCGACGCGCTCCATCTCCCAGAGGCCCCTGCCCTGCTCCTCCAGGCCGGTCATGTAGCCGGCATGGGTGCGGTCGCGCATGTCCGTCACCATGAAATCGATCAACCCGTCGTTGTTGAGGTCGCCCGAGTCGCCGCTCATGGAGAAGTACGTGACGTGCGGCAGCTTCTCGTCGACCACGTCCGTGAAGGTGCCGTCGCCGTTGTTGAAGTAGAACCGGTCGGGCGTCTCAAAGTCGTTGGCGATGTAGAGGTCGGGCCAGCCGTCCTGGTTCGCGTCAAACCAAAGGGCCGAGTGGCCCTGGGAGGTCCCCCAGATGCCCGCCTTCTTCGAGGCGTCCGTGAACGTCCCGTCATGGTTGTTGTGGAAGAGGTAATTGCGCCTTCCCGTCGGGCTCTTCGAGAAGTCGAGCACGTTGGTGAGGAGAAACATGTCCAGGTAGCCGTCGCCGTCGTAGTCCGCGAAGGTCGCCTCGACGCTGGCGTCCTTGACATCCAGGCCGAATTCCTTCGCGCGCTCGGTGAACGAGCCGTCGCCATTATTGACGAAGAGCAGGTTCGGGGCGTCGAACCGGCAGACGTAGAGGTCGGGCCACCCGTCCTGGTTGATGTCGACGACCGAGGCGCTGACGACGCTGCCCGGGCCGTTCTGGGTGCAGTCCACTCCGGCGGGCGTGGCCACGTTGACGAACTTGAACGGCGAGGACTGCCGGTAGAGCGCGCACGGCCCGTTCCTCGACACGACAAAGATGCCCATGAGCCCCGTGCGGTCGAAGTCGGCCACCGCAATGCCGGTCTCGACCGCCCCAAGCGTGAGCTCGCGGAAGCGGTCTCCCCACATGCGCGGGTCGTTGTAGAGGTTGCTCACGGTCACGCCCGTGTCCTCGGGCGCGAGGACCTCGAACAGGCCGGCCCCCTGGGCGGCGGGAAGGCGCGGCCTGAGCGGCCGGACGCTGTAGGCCGGCTCCGCCTGGAGGGATGAGACGGCGAGGCAGATTGCCGCGCAGAGAAGGGGCCTTGTGAGCATCTTGATCCGGGATTGAGGGTTTACTTGGAGACGGGGAGCAGCTCGCTCTGGAAAGTCCAGTCGGCGACCTTGATGCCGAGCTTCTGGCCCTCGAGGTTGTCGGACATCACGTGAATGCCGCCCCACACGCGGCTCATGCCGGCCTCACGCTGGGCGTCCGAGAGCTTCTTGAAGGTGTGGACGACGCCGGGAAGGCCGTCGGAGGTGACCGAGAACTCGATGTCGTCGGTGCCGATGAACAGCGCGATCGCCCTTGCGGCGGCAGCCGAGAACGCGCTGTGCCCCGAGACGTAGGAGGGGAACGCGGGGGAGGCCAGATTGGGGATGAAGTCGGGGTTCTGGGACGTGCTCGGGTTGGCCTTTGCGTCGAGCTCCCGGATCGCCGTCTCGGGCCTCCAGGTCCTGTAGAAGAATTTTGTCTCCCAGACGCCGATCGCGGCGTCGGCCTCCGCGATGTTCAGCAGCGCGAACAGCCTCGCCGACTCGGGTACCGTGTAGCCCTTCCGCCGGGCAATGTCCTGGGCGATCATGTTCCAGTGCCCCGGCGGGGTGGAGGTCCCGAGGTCGTCCGACCAGAAGGGTGTGCAGAGCGTCTGGTACTCCGTGCGGTCCGCGACGTCCCGGTTGCCGACCTTGTTGACGTAGGCGATCTCGTCGGCGTATTCCTTGGAGTCGATCGCGAGAGGGGGCGGGGCGCGGAACTGCGACTGCGAGGTCATGGCGAACGGCATGACCTTGCCCCAGAACGGGAGCGTCGGCGGGCGGAACGTGGGCGGGGTCTCCCTCCACTTGCCCGGCTCCGTGCTCGCGTACTTTCCGGGGATCGGCTTGTCAAAGCCGCTGTCCGCCCTCTTTGCCAGGACCGCGAGGGCGACCTTCTTGCCCCAGGCGATGCCGTCGGTCTTCGCCTGGCCGTCGGGGATCCCCGCCAGGGCGTTCTCATAGGCCACCTGCATGGTCCGGGGGTTGGTCGCGACCCAAAGGGCCGTCATGACCGTGTTTGCGGCCCCGGCGACCGCCGCGTCCATGTCGGCGCCCGCGGGGGCCGGGTCATTGACGAGCCAGCCGTTGTTCGTGCGCGTGATGCCGTTCACCGCATCGAAGATCGCGATGTGGTAGGTCGCAAGGTAGAGTGATGAGAGCGGGGGCGGGTTGCGCGCAAGCCGGGTGGCGTCGATCGCCTGCTCATTCCAATAAAGCACGGAATTGCCGGCCATCGCCTTGGAAGCGGTGGCGGCACAGAGCAGCGCTGCGAACGCAAGAAAACGGTAGGTTTTGATAATCATTGGTATAGAAAGCCTCTTTGGGGTTATCCCGGGGGGCTTGAGGCGCTGAGATTTGCCCCGCTAATAGCGGGCAGTTAAAGCCCTTAGTGGCCGGTGACCCTCAATCTGGGGCGAAAGGCGGGGACCCGGGGGCGATTGCCTCGCCCCACCCCCTGCCCCTACCGGGGTTCCGTGATGAGAATGCGCCGGTTGACCCCGGGAGAGCGGACCTCCTGGAGCACGCCGTTCGGCCAGCGCACCACGACCTTTCGCACCCGGTCGTCGCCGCCGAGGCCGAAGGTCAGGGTCTTCTCCGACTGGGCCATGAACCCCGTGGCCGGCTCCATGGTCTGGACGAGGATTCCGCGCGGGGTGTGCACCTCGACCCTCGCCCCCCCCGCGTCGCGCTGGCAACGGGTGCCCACCAGGTCCACGCGAAGCCACGAGTGGTGCGACCGGAGGCCGTTGCGCAGCAGCCGCGGCGGACCCCCGTTCTGCGCGATCACGACCGCCATGTCTCCGTCGCCGAAAACGTCGGCAACCGCCACCCCGCGCGCCTCGAGGGGCGCGCCGGGCCCGGCATCGCCGCCCACCAGCCGGCTGCGGACCCAGCTGTCGCCGTTGTTCCAGATGAGGGCGGGCGCCGAAAGGAAAGACCGGCCGCGCTCGAACTGCCCCGGCGCCTGCTCGGCGAGGCCGTCGCCCGTGAGGATGTCGATCCTTCCGTCCAGGTCGTAGTCGAGCAGAGCGATGCCGAGTTTGTCCTGGAGGCGGCAGGCCGGCCCGCCCTCGTCCGGGGTCGGAGCCAGTGCGAGCCCCGCCTCGCGAAGGATCCCGAAGCGTCCCGCCGCCTGTCCGGTGTGCGAGAACGCAAGCGGTCCCGCGCCGACGAGCCCCGCCGAGGCGCCCTCGCGCCGCCCCTCCGACGGGGGGTTCCAGGGGCGGAACGTCCCGTCACCCTGGTTCAGGAAGAGCATGTCGCCCCCCGACTGGTACTTGAAGAGGAGGTCCAGCCTGCCGTCGCCGTTGGCGTCCATTGCCGCGACCACCAGGGGATGGGCCATGGGGAACCCGGTCTGGCGGTCGATCAGGGCGAGCCCCGTCCTTGCGGACACCTCGGCGAACCTGCCGCCGCCAAGGTTCCGGTACACGGACGGGAACACGCTGACAAACCCGGCGGGCGCCGTGTAGGAGGGTCCGGCGACCTCGGCCGTGAACGCGTCCCTGAGGCTGGTCTGGCTCGCCCAACGCGCATAGTTGCACACCACGAGGTCAAGCCGGCCCTCGCCGAACATGTCGATCCAGACCGCCCCGGTGCTCCACACATGCGGGTCGCCCCGGACCCCGGCGCGGTCGGTCACGTCGGCAAAGTGCCCGTTGCCCAGGTTGTGGAAGAGCCGGTTTCCGCCGACGCCCGTCACGAAGATGTCCGGGAGGCCGTCCCCGTCGAAGTCGCCCACGGCCACCCCCATGCCGAGCATGGGCACGTCGAGACCCGAGCCGCGGGTCGCGTCCGTGAAGCGCCCGGACCCGTCATTGTGGTAGAGGGCGCAGTTCGCGGGGGTGCCCTCCCTCGGTGGGACCCAGGGCCAGGCCGTGCCGGCTGCGAAGAACAGGTCCGGGCGCCCGTCGTTGTCGTAGTCGAGGAAGGCCACGGCGCCCGCAAGCGCCGTCGGGGTGTCGATTCCGTCCCGGGCGCCGTTGTCGTGGGAAAAGGCGAGGCCGGATTCACGCGTCACGTCCTCGAACCTCGCGGGCGGGGGGGCGCTCTCCCGCCAGACCGGGGGGAACAGCCGGGAGAACCACACCCCGATCAGGATCGCCGCGACCGCAAGCGGGACGAGGACCGGCACGAGCGGCGAGAGGGCGCCGCGCCGGGGTCTCCCCGCGGGTTCAGGGCTTCCGGGTGCGGGCATTTGGGGGCGGAATCATGGCGGCGAAGGGGTGCTGCCCGCGAAAACAGGCTCCGACTGCTATTGACCTCCCCAGCGCCGAAGTAAAAACCTTTCCGCCAGTGAGCGCCCGGACCACAGCCCCCACCTTGCTCCGGCTATCCGGATGGGCCGGGCTTTGGACGCTCGTCGGCCTCGCGATCGCCAGCGAGCTCTACCTGTCGAGCAACTTCCTCGGCCGGTCGGTCACCTGGGGGGAGGCGATCCGCGACTCCCTCGAGGACTGGTACGCCTACGGGCTCCTGTCGATCCCGGTGATCTGGCTTGCCAGGCGCTTCCCGCCCGAGCGCGGGTCGCGCTGGGCGACGGCCGCGATCCACCTCGGGGCGGCCCTCGTCTTCTCGCTGGCCTTCGTCGCCCTGCGCGCCGTGGTGGGAAAGGTCGACGGCGTGATCGCCGGGGAGCCGGCCTCGTTCGGCGAGGTGTTCCACCCGCTGCTCGTGCGGACCTTCCCGTTCAACCTCCTGGTCTACGGGGTCATCATCACCGTCAGCCACGCCCTCGACTATTACAGCAAGTACAACGAGCAGACGGTCCAGACGCTCGAGCTGGAGAAGCACCTGACCGAGGCGCGGCTCCAGGCGCTCCTCCACCAGCTCAAGCCCCACTTCCTCTTCAACACGCTCAACGGGATCGCGTCCCTCATGCACACGGATGTCGACGCGGCGGACCGGATGCTCGTCCGCCTGAGCGAGCTCCTGCGCATCACCATGTCGCACACGGGAGCGCCCCGGACGTCGCTGCGCGACGAGATCGCCTTCCTCGAGCGCTACCTCGACATCGAGAAGATCCGATTCCGCAGCCGGCTTGAGGTCGTCATCGCGATCGACGGCGACGCCATCGACGCCCAGGTGCCGAGCCTCATCCTGCAGCCCATGGTCGAGAACGCGATGCGCCACGGCGTGGAGCCCCACGCCCGCACCGGCCTGATCGAGCTCCGCGGCTGCCGCAGGGACGGAGACCTCGTGCTCACGGTGTCCGACAACGGAGCCGGGATACCCGCCGGGGGATTCGCGAGGGAGGGGATCGGCGTGGCCAACACGCGGGCGCGCCTCGAGGAGCTCTACGGCGACCGCCAGAAATTCGAACTGGTCAATCGCCCGGAAGGCGGCATGTGTGTGCGCATAACAATACCCTTCAGCACCTCCGCCTCATGACCAAGCTCCGCATCCTCGTGGCCGACGACGAGCCGCTGGCCCGCGCGCGCCTGCTCTCCCTGCTCCCGAAGGACGTGGAGCTCGAGATCGTCGGCGAGTACGGGAGCGGGACCGAGGCCATGGAGGGGATCCGCCGGGACAAGCCCGACATCGTCTTCCTCGACATGCAGATGCCCGGCTGCGACGGGCTGCAGGTCGTCGCCGGGCTCGATCCCCACGAGCGCCCCGCCGTGGTCTTCGTGACCGCCTACGACAAGTTCGCGGTCGACGCGTTCGGGGTCCGGGCGGTCGACTACGTGCTCAAGCCCTTCGACCGGGAGCGCCTCGAGACGGCGCTCGAGCGGGCCGCCGAGTTCGTGAGCGCGCGCAAGGCGGGCGACCTCGGCGCCCGGATCGAGGGCGCCCTCGCGGGCTCGGGCGCGAAGTCACCGGCGAAGCCCGAGCGGCTGGCGGTGAAGGCGGACGGGCGCTTCGTTTTCCTGAAGTTTGACGAGATCATCTGGGTGGAGGCGGCCGACAACTACGTCGTCATCCACACTTCGACCGGGGAGAGGCTGATGCCGCGCGACACCCTCTCGTCGATCGAGGAGAGGCTCGGCCCCCAGCATTTCACCCGGGTCAACCGCTCCGCCCTCGTGCGCATCGACCAGGTGAAGGAACTCCAGCCCACGCCCCAGGGCGACTACAGCATCCTCCTCAGGAACGGCACGAGGATCTCGCTCAGCCGGAGCCTGCGCGGGCGCTTCGAGAAGTTCCTGATGGACAGCTAGGACGGCCCGCGGGCGCCCGGGGCCTCGGCCAACTCGACGCACGACCGCGCGTCGATTTCAGGGGCCTCCTGTTTCGCGGTCCGCGCCTCCTGAAGGAGGGCAAGCGCCAGCGGCGCCGCATAGCTGCCGCCGTGCTCGATGAACACCCAGAAGGGCAGGCCGGCCAGCGGGGAAAGCAGCTCCGTCGCGACCTTCCACGCAAACACGAAGGCCAGCAGCCAGAACGCCGGCTTGAACAGCACCGCGAGCGCCAGGAGGATCTCGAACCCGCCGATCCACGCCTCGACTGACGGGCTGTGGAGGCCCAACGCCGCGTAATGCGAGGCCAGGAGCGGCTTGTGGAGCAGGAGGCCGAGGGCCCCGTGCCCGAGGAGGAGCGCCACGGTCGTCAGGCGCAGCACCCAGCAGGTCTCCGCGTGCATGCGCCCGTCCCGGAACCGGGCCACCGTGCCACGCATCCACGCGCCCATCCTCGACTCGTTCATGATGAGGAACAGGGCCCAGGGGGCCCCGTAGTTGCCGGCCCGTTCCACCGCCTCCCAGGATGACTCGCCCGAAAGGGGGCGCAGCAACGCCGTCCAAAGCCCCCAGGCCGCCATGTAGAATACGGCGGCCCGGATCGGGACGACGAGCGCAAGGACGGCCATGGAGACATCCATCAGGGCGACCCAGGGCATCAGGGCATAGGCCGGGTCGTGACCGATGCCCGCCACGCCGAAATAAGCGGCCCAGGGCAGGGGCCGGCCGAAGCCCAGCATCCCGTGGCCGAGGTATTCCATGGCCACGCCTATCCGCAGGATCCACTCCACGGACAAGGGGACGGTTAGGGGCTGGCGTCGCTGCATAAGGGCGGGGGGCGCACGCTGGTGATGCCCTCCCCGCGGCCCGATGGAAACATTTTTGGGGCGAATTGCGGGCAGCTAGTGGCAAATCCCAGGGGACCGCGGACCTGTCCTCCGGCGGGGGCGTCAGCCGGAAATCTCTGCCATGGAACGGCTTCGGGACGCACAGCCCAGCCGCCGGCGAGCCCGGACCGCCAGGGCAAGCTCGCCAAGGACGGGAACGGTCGCCTCCCAGGACAGGCAGGGGTCCGTGATGCTCCGCCCGTAGACCAGGCGCCCTTGGGCGGGGTCCTGCGCCCCCCCGACCAGGTTGCTTTCCAGCATGACCCCTGCGATCGCCCGGTCCCCCGACCCGATCCTCTCCGCAAGGGAGGAGGCTACGGCCGGCTGGCGCTCCGGGACCTTTCCGCTGTTCCCGTGGCTGCAGTCCACCATGACGTAGGGCGAGAGCCCGTGCCTGCGCAGGATCCTCCCCGCCGCGCGAACGCAGGGGCTGGAGAAATTCGGGCCGCCGGTTCCCCCGCGCAGGACGAGGTGGGTCCGGTCGTTGCCCCGCGTCCCGAGGAGCGCGGGCGAGCCGCCCCGGGTGAGGGCCGGGAGGCAGTGGGGGGTCCGCGCGGCGCACATCGCGTCCACCGCCACCGCCACATCGCCGTCCGTCCGGTTCTTGAACCCGACCGTCATCGGGAGCCCCGAGGCTAGGCCCCGGTGCACCTGGCTCTCAACGGTCCGGGCGCCGATGGAGCCCCATGAGACAAGGTCGGCGTAGTACCGCCCGAGGAGCGTGTCCAGGAATTCAGTCCCGCAGGCCAGCCCGAGGCGCGTGATGTCCGCCAAAAGCCGGCGGGCCAGCCCCAGGCCGAGGTTGATCTCGAAGGACCCGTCGAGCCGGGGGTCATTGACGATTCCCTTCCATCCGCCGACCGTCCTCGGCTTCTCCAGGTAGACGCGCATGACGACCAGCAGGTCGTCCGCATAGGCTCGCGCCAGGGCCTCAAGCCGGCCGGCGTAGTCCAGCGCAGCCACCGGGTCGTGAATCGAGCACGGACCGACGACCACCGTGAGCCTGTCGTCGCGGCCGGCAAAGATCTCGGCGATCTCGCTCCGCCTCCGGCCGACAAACTCCGCACCCCCGGCGTCAAGGGGGACCTGGTCCTCGAGGTCCGCCGGCGTGGCCAGCGGCGTTGCCGCGCCCCCCGGGGCCGTGGACGGGGAGTAAGGGAGGAAAAGCGGAATCGCTTCCGGCCGCGCGGGGATCGGGGATCGCAGCATGGGCGGCGCTCAGATCACCGCCACGGCTTCCATCTCGACAAGCAGGTTGTCCCTGCAGACGTCGGCGAGGACGCATACCTTGGGCAGGGCGGGGATACCGAGGAGGTGCGTCGCCCTCTCCCATGCGTCCCAGGCCTCGCGGTTCTTGCAGAAGAGCGTCGCCGAGGAGATGTTCTCCAGGCCCCCGCCCTGCTCCCTCAGGATCGCGGCGATGCTCAGGAGCGTGTCGAGGCTCTGGTGCTCGGCGTCGCCCAGGTGGGTGCTCTCGCCCGCCGTGTTGATGCTCGCCGTCCCGGAGACGTGCACGGTCCGGCGCCCCTCGATCTCGATCGCCATTCCCCGTGAGAAGGAGGAGCCATAGTTGAACGAGGAATCCTGCCGCGGGCTGCGGCGGATGGGGGAGGCGTTCGCGTGACCGGGCGAGTCCGACCGCAGGGCCAGCACATCCATCAGGCACTCCTCGTCCTCGGAGCGCCCCATGATCCCCGTGCTCGCCGGGAACTCGGGCCCTCCCTCGACCCCTATCCCCGCCTTGCGGTACAGCGCGGTGCGGATGCGGTTCAGGTCCGGGTACCAGTCGAGGAGGCGGGCCGAGTAGATCCACGTCCGCACGACGTCCGTGTATCTCATGCCGTGGGAGAGTAGCCCCTGCTCCACGTTGCCGAACATGCGCGCGGCCTGCGCCTCCGCGCCCTCGGCAAGCTCCCCCGAGCCCATCGTTCCGCGGACGCCCGGAAGATGGAGCATCCGGTAGCCGTCGCCCGTCCACAGGCGGCCCCTGCCGGTCACGGGGTTCTCGACCGTCTTGACGCAGGGCTCCTCGTCGTTCGGCGCCACGCCCCATATCTGCAGCCCCGCGAAGTCGCACCCCTGCAGCGGCGTGCCCTGAATCCAGGTGACCGGCATCGTCCGGTCGAGGCCCCTGAGGCGGTAGATGGTGTCGCGCCGCGAGAGCACGTTCGCGCGCGCCCTCGAATACCCGTAGATCTTCTCCTGGACCGGCTGGATCTTCTTGGCGACCAGGGTCGACGCGACCAAGGCGAAGAGCTCGTCCGCGGCGGCTCCCGCGGGCATTGCCCCCTCGACCGTCGCGGTGATGTGGTAGTCGGTAAAGGTCCTGCGCTCGGTCGCCCTGACATCGAGGCGGCATGAGCCGGTGGTTTCGACGATGTTCGTTTTCATTGTGCGTAATTCCTAGGTTGAGATCCCTCGCGCAGCGGCCGTTGGTGGAGGCGGCGATTTCATCGAGGCGACGCGCCTTCTTTCAATTCCCTCGAGGATGCCAGGCGGGCCTCGGTGGAACGAAGCGGCCGCAGTGAAACAGTCGGTCCCGTCAATAACGGTAACTTATGTTGTTTAATTTTTATGACAAAATTTCGTGTCATCCTTGGCCTCTCCTTCTTGGGGTGGGTACGCCGCCCTGGCAAAACGTGTCCCTGGCTCGGCGTTGCTGAATGTCGTATTCCTCACCCAGCCAGAAGTATATGAATTAGGGCCGAATAGCCGTATTTCCATGGTGAACAGCGGCCTCTGGTGGGTGATCTGCCAGGCATCAAAATTAGGCCCCAAAGGGGAAAAGGCACGAGCCATGGCGCCCGGGATGCGCCAGTGCAATGAACGAGCGTTTCGGCAAGGGGATGCCTCCCACTATCTTTGATAAGATTATCTAATCTTATGTAATAGATTTGCTCATGGTGCGCATTGAATCGCCCTCAGGGCGCACCCCATCGGCCCGCGCGGGTTCCATTCGATTCCGCGGGCCCGACCCGGGAGGCCGTCAGCGCTTCTCCCAGACGCTGAAGTACTCGATTTGGTTCTCCGGAGCGACCGACTTGAGGCGCATGTCCGCTGCAATATTAAGGCTCCCAAAGCAATTGAGGAGGAACTCCTCAAACGAGCCGGAGTTCCAAACGTGGGCGTGCTCGCGCCGTTTCCTCGAGAGCTGGATGTGGATCCTGAGGTTCTCGGGAGGCTCCTTGAACACGTGCGGGGCGGCGCTCCGCAGGAAGCTCTCATAATGGGCATCGTCGCTCACCCGGGTGTCGTTGATGTAGTCGGCCCAAAGGTGCTCCCACGACGTGAGCTCTCGCCCCCTGTCGAACGTGAATTCCTTGTCCGGGATGGCGATGATCACGATCCCTCCCTTGCGGCAGATCCGAAACACCTCGCGGACCGCCTTCACCGGGTTGGCCACGTGCTCCAGGACGTGGTTGATCACGACGAAGTCGAAGCTCCCGTCCTGAAACTGGCCGAGTCCGTCGCTGTCGAGGTCCCCGACGAAATCGACCTTCACGAAACGCTCCGGGGGGATTTCACGAAAGAGCGCCGCGGCATCCCTTTCGTTCATCGCGTCGAAATACCGCACCCTCGCGTCCCCTGGCACCACTGCAGGCTCGTGGAGCGCGCCGATCTCCAGCCCGCTCCCGGAAAGCATCGCATATCCGTGGTTCCTGTGGGTAAGGGGAATCATTGCGGATATTGTATACCCCGCCTCGTCCCCGGCCGGCCAACAACAAAGTGAGCTCTCGGGCGTTTTCGAGTCCGTGCGCCGCCTCCCTGCAAGGCCCAATATTGGTTTGAGCAGGGTGCCGCGCACGGCTCCTATACCCGCTCTATACATGAGGGCGGCCGACCGAGAAGGGCGCAGGATTTTTTAGGCGGATCCGCAGAGCTTCAACGAAACCATCTCCCCACAGCATCCAATATGAAGAACCTGACCATGGCATTGACCCGGATTCCAGGAACCCTCACCGCGCTGTTTCTCTGCGGCGCCGCGCACGCGCAGACCAACACAAACGTCGGCACCCAGGCGCTGAGCTCGGTGACGTCGGGCACCAACAACACCGCGGCCGGCTACCAGGCGCTCCAGAGCAACACCTCTGGAAGCAACAATGTCGGTGTCGGCAGCCAGGCCCTGCAAAGCAACACGACGGGGAACCAAAACGTTGCGGTCGGCTTCCGGACGCTCGGGCTGAACACGACCGGCATCGACCTCACAGCCGTCGGCTACAACTCGCTCCCGAACAACACGACGGGCGCCGGCAACACCGCGTTTGGCTACAACTCGATGGCCGCCAACACGACTGGGAACCAGAACGAGGCCAATGGAACGGGGGCGTTGGCCCAGAACAACACCGGAAGCTTCAACGCGGCCAACGGCTATCAGGCGGTCAACAAGAACACGACCGGCGCCAACAACGCGGCAGACGGCTTCCGGGCCCTGTTCAACAACACGACAGGGGGGCAGAACACCGCCGTGGGCAGCCAGGCTCTCTTCTCCAACACGACCGCGGTCCAGAACACTGCGATGGGCACTCAGGCGCTCTTCTCCAACACGACGGGAAGCCCCAACACGGCCGTCGGGTACCAGGCGCTCTATTCCAACACGACAGGGCAGTTCAACGTGGCGGAGGGCTGCGTTGCGCTCTATTTCAACACGACGGGCTCGAACAACACCGCGTCGGGAGCCTGGGCCCTGAATGGCAATACGACCGGCACCGCGAATACCGCGGTCGGGGAAGCCGCACTCTTCACCAACACGGTGGGCACCTGGAACACGGGCCTGGGTTCGAGCGCGCTTTACGCCAACACGACTGGCGCCGACAACACGGCCGTGGGTGTTGGAGCGCTCGAGGCAAACACAACAGGCAACTACAACACGGCGTCGGGAACGGGGGCGCTCTCGACCAGCACCACCGCTTCGCAGGACACCGCGGACGGCTATGATGCTCTCCTTTTCAACACCACGGGCTCCGACAATCAAGCTGCGGGCTTCAAGGCACTTTATACCAACACGACGGGGTCACAGAACACCTCCGAAGGCTCGTATTCCCTCTACCTGAACACGACCGGCTCCGACAACACTGCCAACGGGTACAATGCAATGAATGAAAACACGACCGGGACCGGAAATACCGCCGCGGGGGTCGATGCGCTCAATTCAAACATCAGCGGGAACCAAAACACGGGATTCGGCGAGGGGGCCCTGGCCACAAACGCCGCTGGCGGAAACAATACCGCAGTCGGCTTCGGGGCGCTGGCCAACATGAGCGGTTCGGGCAACATCGCCTTGGGATATTTCGCCGGCAACTCCGTGAATGCCGGCAACAACAACATTGAGATCGGCAACATAGGGCTCCTGTCCGACGGCTCGGGGACGGGGGCGACCGGCCCGACGATCCGAATCGGCGTTCAGGGGACCCAGAGCCAGGCCTTCATTGCCGGAATCTTCGGCACGGTCGTAAACGGCCAAAAGGTCGCCGTGAACAGCGCGGGCCAGCTGGGCGTGGCTGCCTCCCTCCCGGGAGGAAACGCGGCCACGGGCCCGGGTTCGCTCGGGTCCCTCACGACCGGCACGGACAATGTCGCCGACGGTGTCAATTCGCTCGCCGCCAATACGACGGGAAGCAGCAACACGGCCACCGGATTCGGCTCGCTTGCGGCGAACACTACCGGGGCGTCGAACAACGCCAACGGCTACCAGGCACTCTTCTCCAACACGCTTGGCAGCTTCAACACTGCCGACGGCGCCCGGGCGCTCTATTCCAACACGGGGGACGGGGGCGGGAACGGATCCGACAACGTGGGCGTCGGCTACCAGGCGCTCTATTCGAACACGCTCGGCAACGACAACACCGCCGTCGGCTTCTCCGCGCTCGCCGCCAACACGACAGGGAGCGGCAATTCCGCCGTCGGATGGCTGACCCTCGTGGCGAACACAACGGGCTACGACAACACGGGGACAGGCTCCAATGTCCTCGGCGACAATACCACGGGATACGGCAACACGGCGACCGGCAGGAGCACGCTCTACAACAACACGACCGGATTCGGCAACACGGCCACGGGGGCCGTGGCACTCCTCAACAACACCACGGGCAACACCAGCACGGCCACCGGTGTGGAGGCCCTGTTCTCGAACACCACCGGGGGGAACAACACCGCCGAGGGCTTCCAGGCGCTCTACTCCAACACGACCGGCAGCAGCAACATCGCCATCGGGACAACGGCCGGGACAAACCTGACCACAGGGGACAACAACATCGACATCTTCGACCCCGGCCTGGCGGGCGAGGCGGGCACCATCCGCATCGGCACCCAAGGGACCCAGACGCAGACCTTCGTCGCGGGCATTTACAACACCGCCGTGTCGAATGTCCCGAGCGCCATGGGAGTCGTGGTTGACGACACCGGCAACCTCGGCGCAATGCCGCTCGCCAGCCTGACGGGTGCAACGGGAGCGGCCGGCCCGACGGGCGCGCAGGGCTCAACAGGCAGCGACGGCGTCACGTGACCCCAGGGCCCGACCGGCGTCGCGGGTGCGACCGGTCCAGCGGGTCCCACTGGGTTGCAGGGTGCCACGGGAAGCGTGGGCGCCACAGGCCCGTCGGAGGTCCTGACCGACACATACTTCGACACGGCTGCCGGAGCCGGCGCGCTTGCGTCCCTGGCCGTCTCGTCCGAGGCGGACGATACCGCCTTCGGGGCGTCCGCCCTCGCAAGCAACACCACCGGCTCCAACAACACGGCCACCGGCAGCCGCGCCCTCTCCTCCGACACGATGGGATCATCCAACACGGCGAACGGTTCCGGGGCGCTCGCCGCAAACACGACGGGTGGAAGCAACACGGCTACGGGATACACCGCGCTGTATAACGAAACAACGGGCATGCTCAACGAGGCCGACGGCTACCAGGCGCTCTACTCCAACACGACCGGTCCCTACAACACCGCCAATGGCGCATCCGCCCTCTTCTTCAACACGACCGGGCAAAGCAACACGGCCGACGGCTACCAAGCGCTCTACAACAGCACCGGCACCAGTAATACGGCGGTCGGCAACCAGGCGCTCTTTGGCCTCACTTCCGGAGGCGGCAACACGGCGCTCGGGGAAGGCGCCGGGGGCGCCGTTTCCACCGGTTCCAACAACGTGGACATCTCCAATATCGGCGCGAGCACCGACGGCACGGGCACCGGCGCCAACGGCCCCGCCATCCGCCTTGGCACAGAGGGAACCCAGACACAGACCTTCATCGCGGGCATCCTGGGCGCGTCGAGCGCCACCACGACCGCGGTCCTCGTCGACACGACGACCGGCCAGATTGTGTCCAATGTCTCGTCGGAACGCTTCAAGAAGGACATCCATGACATGGGCTCGGCGAGCGAGGCGATCCTGGCCCTGCGTCCGGTTTCCTACCATTACACGAGCGATCCCCAGGCGCGTCCACAATTTGGGCTCGTCGCCGAGGAGGTGGCGAAGACCGCCCCCGACCTGGTGGTGCGCGACAGGAATAACAAGGTCTATTCCGTACGCTATGAAGCCGTGAATGCGATGCTCCTGAATGAATTCAGGAAGCAGCACGACCGCGTGGAGGGCCAGGAAAGGACGATCGCGGAGCTGAAGAGCCAGGTCGCCGCATTGACCGCCGAGCGGGGGGAGATCGCGGCTCTCAGGACGCAATTCGAGGCCCTAGCAAAAGCCATGGCCAACAGGTGACGAGCAGGAACCCATTGCACCGATTGGCCCGCCAGCGGCCCGGTCCCTAGGCAAAACAGACGGCAAGGGCCGCCTGACTAAAGGGTTGTGAAAGACCGCCTCGTCGGATTCCGTGGGGCATCCCCCTATAGAGCTGAGTCGTGCCAATTTGGTCATCCCGATCATTTTGGCCACGGCCCAGGGCGATCAATCCAAGAAGGCTTCAAATGATGAAATGCAAGGCGGCGTTCACCCCTATCGTTCGTTCCATCTGCGTGCTGCTCCTCCTCGGCACCGCGCACGCACAGACCAACACAGGTTTTGGCACTCAGGCGCTAAACTCGGTCACGTCCGGGACGAACAACACCGGCATTGGCTACCAGGCGCTCTATTTCGATACGACGGGAGCCAACAACGTCGGGATCGGAAGCCAAGCGCTCTACAGCAACACCACCGGGAACCAGAACGTCGCCATCGGCTTCAGGACACTCTGGCTGAACACGACGGGTATCGACCTGACGGCTGTAGGGTACAACGCGCTGCCAAACAACACGACCGGCGCCGGCAACTCGGCCTTCGGCTACAATTCGATGGCCGCGAACACGACCGGCAACCAGAACGAGGCCAACGGGACAGGAGCGATGGCCCAGAACACGACCGGAAGCTTCAACACGGCCAACGGCTACCAGTCGGCCAACAAGAACACGACCGGCATCAACAACACGGGCATGGGTTGGCGCGCACTTTTCAGCAACGTCTCCGGCAGCGACAACACGGCGACCGGCTACCAGGCGCTTGACCTCAACACGGGGGCCCAGAACACGGCCACCGGCAGCCAGGCGCTCCTTTCGAACACCACCGGGATCGGCAGCACGGCGACCGGCTACCAGGCGCTCTATTCCAACACCACTGGCAGCTACAACGTGGCCTACGGCTGGCAGTCGCTCTACTCCAACACGACCGGGTACCACAATTCGGCCTTCAGCACCCGCTCGCTCGGCTCGAATACCACGGGATACCAGGACACCGCCCTGGGCTCGGGAGCGCTCAATGCCAACACCGTGGGCCACGACAACACCGCATCCGGGGCTGCGGCCCTCTACAACAACACGACGGGGAACTATGACACGGCGGACGGTTCTTCAGCACTGTATACCAACACGACGGGCAATGACAACACGGCCTACGGTTTCTATGCCCTGTCCCTGAACACCACGGGGGGTGACGACACGGCAACCGGCTACAATGCGCTAACGAGCAATGCGACGGGCTCCCAGGACGCGGCGCTGGGAAGTGAGGCCCTCTTCTACAACACAACGGGCAGCGGGAACGCAGCCGTCGGATACCAGGCGCTTGCATTGAACACTTCGGGGAACAACAACATCGCGATCGGTAACGGCGCGGGGTCGAACCTGACCACCGGAAGCAACAACATTGACCTCTTTGATCTGGGCGTGGCAGCTGAGGGCAACACCATCCGCATCGGCACCCAGGGGACGCAGACGCAGACCTTCATCGCCGGAATCTACGGGGCGACGGTTGCCAACGGCGCCCTGACGGTGGTTGTCGACCCAAACGGGAATCTGGGCACCGTGGACGCCTCGGAATCGGCGGGATCCAATCTTTCAGCTGGATACCAGGCTCTCAATTCCAACACGACGGGAGTCCAAAACACCGCGGATGGCGCATTATCGCTTTATTTCAATACGTCCGGCTCTAACAACACAGCGGTCGGCGCCGCGGCGCTTTTTTCCAACACTACCGGCTCCAGCAACACGGCCACAGGCAGCCAGTCGCTTGTGGACAACACAACGGGAGCCAGCAACACAGCCGACGGCGCCCAGGCACTCTATTTGAATACGACCGGAGGCAACGACACGGCAGCCGGGGGCCAGGCGCTAAGGAGCAACACGACGGGCAGCAGCAACACGGCCGTCGGCTACGGGACGCTCTCTTCCAACACGACAGGAAGCACCAATACGGCCGCCGGCGCTCAGGCGCTCGGGAGCAACACGACGGGCAACAACAACACTGCCACCGGTGGCCAGGCGCTCTATGCCAACACAACGGGCTTCAACAACACGGCCGACGGCGCTCAGGCGCTCCAGAACAACACCACAGGGAGCAACAACACGGCCGACGGCGCTCAGGCGTTCTGGAGCAACACGGCCGGAGCCGACAACGCCGCATTCGGATTCGAGGCGCTGTATGGCAACACCACCGGGACGCATAACACTGCAGTCGGCAGCCAGGCGCTCTATTCGGACACGACCGACTCGGACATTACAGCAGTCGGCTTTAACACGCTTCACTCGAACAATGGCGGGGCGGAAAACACTGCGGTGGGCAGCGAGACGCTATCCTCCAACACGACGGGCAGCGCCAATACGGCTGCCGGAGGCCAGGCGCTCTGGCTTAACACGACCGGAAACGACAATACGGCCGTCGGCGAAGCAGCGCTTTATGCAAACACAACCGGCGCCTTAAACTCGGCCGTCGGCGAAGGGGCGCTCAATGCCAATACCACGGGCAATGGGAACACGACTATCGGCTTCAGCGCACTCACGAATTGCACGACCGGCTCGATGAACACGGCGCTCGGCAACGAGGCGGGCTACAACCTGACGACCGGCAGCTATAACATCGATGTAGGCAACGCGGGAGTGGCGACGGACGGCACGGGAATCGGCGCGAACAGCGCCGCCATACGCCTTGGAACGCAGGGAACCCAAGTGCAAACCTTCATCGCGGGCATCGACGGTTCCATAGTGACTGGGGCAGCGGTGTATGTCGTCGCCGGAACGGGCCAGCTCGGGGTGTTGACCTCCTCCCAGCGCTTCAAGCGGAACATCCAGGACATGGGTTCGTCCAGCGAGGCCATACTGGCCCTGCGCCCCGTCACCTTCCAGTACAAGGAGGAGATCGACCCCAAGGGCACGCACCAGTTCGGCCTCGTTGCCGAGGAGGTGGAGAAGATTTCACCCGACCTGGTGATCCACGACAAGATGGGCAAGGCGTACACCGTCCGCTACGAGGCCGTGAACGCCATGCTCCTGAATGAATTCAGGAAGCAGCACGACCGCGTAGAGGGCCAGGAAAGGACGATCGCGGACCTGAAGAGCCAAGTCGCCGCATTGACCGCAGCTCAGGGGGAGGTCGCCGCTCTCAGGGCGCAATTCGAGGCCTTGGCAAAGACGGTGGCCAACAGGTGACGGGCGGGAATCAGTTGCACAGGCCGGGTCGGCGGCGGCGGGTCCCTCGAGGCGGCTGAAGGGAACGATTCATCTAATCACCTAAGTGATTATCCTATAGGAAAATGGTCGGGCTGGAGAGATTCGAACTCTCGACCTCTTGCACCCCATGCAAGCGCGCTACCAGGCTACGCTACAGCCCGAACAAGTGAAGGGTCAGCAAGACCTGAGCCGCGGATTGAAGCAAGAGCAAATCATGCACGTGTGCCCATCGCATCCCCGGGCCGTGCAGTGCTCCCTTCCAAAGTAGATCATCCTCAGGTGGAGCATGTTCCACTCCGACTCGGGAAACAGCGCCTTCAGGTCCTTCTCGGTCTGGACGACGTTCGCGCCGCTGGAGAGCCGCCAGCGCTTGGCCAGGCGGTGGATGTGGGTGTCCACGGGGAACGCCGGGATCCCAAAGGCCTGGCACATGACCACGCTGGCCGTCTTGTGCCCGACCCCGGGGAGTTTCTCGAGCTCGTCAAAGGTTCGGGGCACCTCTCCGCCGTGCGTCTCGGCCAGGATGCGGGAAAGCCCCGAGATCGCCCTCGCCTTCTGCGGGGAGAGGCCGCACGGGCGGATTATCGCCTGGATCCGGTCCACCGGAACCCCGGCCATCCGGCCGGGGGAGTCGGCCAGCGCAAAGAGCGCGGGGGTCACCTCGTTCACCCTCTTGTCCGTGCACTGGGCCGAAAGCACCACCGAGACGAGGAGCGTGTAGGCGTCCCGGTGGTCCAGGGGGATCGCCGGATTCGGGTAGAGCTCGGCCAGCCTCGTCCCGGCGAACGCGGCGCGCGCCCGCCTTGTGGATAAAGGGTTCTGTCCCATTGGGCACCCTTCTACACGACATAAGGCCGGGATACAAACAACTCGCTCCGATTGCCCAAATCTCGGTTGCGCGGAAGGTGCTCCCCCCTACCC
The DNA here is from genome assembly GCA_003151495.1 of Opitutaceae bacterium. Classification (GTDB taxonomy): domain Bacteria; phylum Verrucomicrobiota; class Verrucomicrobiia; order Opitutales; family Opitutaceae; genus Palsa-1447. Next base: position 7,658 of record PLXR01000071.1, on the reverse strand, counting down.
TTTTCACGCATGTCTTCGCACCGCGATCCCGCGAATCCCAACGACACGTTCGCCCGCCGGCACCTGGGCGACAGCCCCGCCGACACGGCGGCGATGCTGGCGGAACTGGGGTATCCGAGCGTCGACGCCCTGGTCGACGCGGCCGTGCCCGACCACATCCGGCGCGGCCCTATGAACCTCCCCGCCGCGGCGGGCGAGAGCGAGGCGCTCGCCGAGCTGCGCTCGATCGCGTCGGACAACCGGGTCTACAGGAACTTCATCGGGATGGGCTATCACGATACCCTGGTCCCGGCGGTCATCCAGAGGACGGTCCTCGAGAACCCGGCGTGGTACACCGCCTACACGCCCTACCAGGCGGAGATCTCCCAGGGGCGCCTCGAGGCGCTCCTCAACTTCCAGACCATGGTCTGCGACCTGACGGGCCTAGAGATCGCGAACGCCTCGATGCTCGACGAGGGAACGGCTGCCGCCGAGGCCATGATGATGTGCCACCGGCTAAAGGGAGGCGACGCCGCGGCCCACAGATCGTTCTTCGTCTCGGACGCCTGCCATCCCCAGACGATCGACATCGTGAGGACCCGCGCGAAGCCGCTGGGGATCGAGGTGGTGACGGGCGACCACGCCGGCTTCGAGGTCGGGCCGGGATGCTTCGGCGTCCTGGTCCAGTACCCCGATACCTGGGGCGCGGTCCACGACTACTCGGCGTTCTTCGGGAGGGCCCACGCCGCGGGCGCATTCTGCATCGTCGCGGCGGACCTGCTCGCGCTGACCCTCCTGCGCCCCCCTGGGGAGTTCGGGGCGGACGTCGCCGTGGGCTCCGCGCAGCGCTTCGGGGTGCCGCCAGGCTTCGGAGGGCCGCACGCGGCCTTCCTCGCCACCCGGGACGAGTTCAAGAGGCAGATGCCCGGGCGCCTTGTCGGCGTCTCCAGGGACGCGCAGGGGGATCCCGCCCTGCGCCTCGCCCTCGGGACGCGTGAGCAGCACATCCGCCGGGACAAGGCCACGTCCAACATCTGCACGGCCCAGGTGCTCCTCGCCGTCATGGCGTCGATGTACGCCGTCTACCACGGCCCCGAGGGCCTCAGGAGGATCGCACAAAGGACGAAGTTCCTCACGGAGCTTCTCGCCGCGGGCCTGAGGGCGGCTGGCGCAAGGGTCGGCGCCGAGCCCTTCTTCGACACGCTCACCGTGGGCAACGTCGCGCCGGAGCGCGTCCATGCCGCCGCCGAGGCCAAGGGCTTCAACCTACGCAGGATCGACGCGGGCCAGGTGGGGATCTCGCTCGACGAGGCCTCGACGATCGAGGAGGTGAGGACGCTCCTCGGCATCTTCGGCGCCGTCCCGCTCCCCGAGGCCGGCGCGGCTGGCGCAGGATTCCCCGCGCCGCTCGCGCGGACGAGCCCCTTCCTCACGGCCCCCGTCTTCGAGAGGTTCCACACCGAGCACGAGATGCTCCGCTACATCAAGCGCCTCGAGGCGAAGGATCTGACGCTCTGCCAGTCGATGATCTCGCTCGGCTCGTGCACGATGAAGCTGAACGCCGCCAGCGAGATGCTCCCCATCTCCTGGCCGGAATTCTCCAGGCTGCACCCCTTTGCCCCGGCCGAGCAGACGCGCGGGTACCGGCGCCTCTTCAGGGACCTGGAGGCATGGCTTGCCGAGATCACGGGGTTCGCCGCGGTCTCCCTTCAGCCCAACGCGGGCTCGCAGGGCGAGTACGCGGGCCTACTTGTGGTCAGGGCCTACCACGAGTCCAGGGGCGAGGGCCGGCGCAACGTGTGCCTCATCCCGACGAGCGCCCACGGGACCAACCCCGCGAGCGCGACCATGTGCGGCTACCACGTGGTCCCCGTCCTCTGCGACCCCCAGGGCAACATCGACGTCGCGGACCTGCAGGCAAAGGCGATCGCCCACTCGGCGGACCTGGCCGCCCTCATGGTCACCTATCCCTCCACCCACGGCGTGTTCGAGAGCGCGATCAAGGACATCTGCGAGATCGTCCACTCCCACGGCGGCCAGGTGTACATGGACGGGGCCAACATGANNGCATCCCGCACGGCGGCGGCGGCCCAGGGATGGGCCCGATCGGGGTGGCGGCGCACCTGGCCCCCTACCTGCCGGGCCACGTGGTCGTGTCCCCGTTTGCGAAGGACCAGGGCCGCGCCCACCTGGGCGCCGTCAGCGCGGCCCCCTGGGGGAGCGCCAGCATCCTCGTCATTTCCTGGATGTACATCCGCATGATGGGCCCGGACGGGCTGACCGAGGCCACAAAGGTCGCCATCCTGAACGCGAACTACGTCGCCAAGCGCCTCGGGAATTTCTTCCCCGTGCTCTACCGCGGCCTTTCCGGTCTCGTGGCGCACGAGTGCATCGTGGACCTTAGGGGCTGGAAGAGGCACGGGGTCGAGGCGGAGGACGCGGCAAAGCGCCTCATGGACTACGGCTACCACGCGCCCACCCTCTCCTTCCCGGTCCCTGGGACCTTCATGATCGAGCCGACCGAGAGCGAGTCCAAGGCGGAGCTCGACAGGTTCTGCGACGCCATGATCGCGATCCACGGCGAGATGCAGGCCGTGGCGAACGGCGAGTCCGACAGGGCCAACAATCCCCTCAAGAACGCGCCCCACACGGCCCGGGTCGTGTGCGCCGACGAGTGGAACCACCCCTACTCCCGCGAGCTCGCGGCATTCCCGGCGCCCTGGACCCGGGCCTCGAAGTTCTGGCCGGCGGTCGGCCGCGTCGACAACGTCTACGGCGACCGGCACCTCGTCTGCTCCTGCGTCGGCATGGAGGCCTACGCCGAGGCCGCACCCTGACTCCCCCACAAATGAAGATCATACGCCACCTCTCACCCTCGGGGCCCGCCTATGCGGCGCTCCAGCCCGATGGAACCGCCCGGGAGATCACGGGCGACATTTTCGGCTCGTACCGGGCCACCGACAAGGTCGTCACTCCCGGCAAGCTCCTGTACCCCGTGGCGCCCCCCAACATCCTCGCCATCGGGCTCAACTACAGGAGGCACGCGGAGGAGGGCGGAAAGGGCCTCCCCGAGAAGCCCATGCTCTTCATCAAGAGCACGAACTCCCTCCAGAACCCCGGCGACCCCATAGAGCTCCCGAGGAAGCTCGCCAGCCAGGAGGTCGACTACGAGTGCGAGCTCGCCGTCGTGATCGGCCGGGCCTGCAAGAACGCCACCCGCGCGAACGCCCTCGACTACGTGCTCGGCTACACGGCGGCGAACGACGTCTCGTCCCGTGACTGGCAGTTCAAGTGGAGCGGCGGTCAGTTCTGCCAGGGCAAGAGCTTCGACACGTTCTGCCCGATGGGGCCGGTCCTTGTCACGAGGGACGAGATCCCCAACCCGAACGCCCTGCGCATCAAGACCATCCTCAACGGCCAGCCCATGCAGGACTGGAGCACGGACGACATGGTCTTCGACGTCCCGGCCCTGATCGAGTTCCTGAGCGGGAGCAAGACGCTCCTGCCGGGCACGGTCATCCTGACCGGCACGCCGCANNGCGACACGATCACGATCGACATCGAGAAGATCGGCGCCCTGACGAACCCTGTCATTGAGGAGCGCGCCTGAAGGGCGGGCGCCTGGGGACTGCCATGGTGGGGGGACTCAAGGTTGTCCGGATCAAGGGCGGCAGCGAGGCCGAGTTCGAGCGCATGTTCGAGGAGCTGCGCGGGATCATGCGCAGAGAGGAGCCCGGGTGCCTGCTGTACTCGCTCCTGAAGTCGAGGACGATTCCCGGCGCCTCCATCGTCCACGAGCAGTACCGGGACCAGGCGGCCCTTGATGCCCACCAGGTTTCCGCACACGGCGCAGCGTATTTCCCGAGGATGCGCGCCGTGATAGAAAGCATCAGCGTCGAGTACTTCGACGGCGTCGTCCCCTGAACCGCATCGGCCGGGCGGGCCGCCCGGCCCTCAGTCGGCGAACATCGCGATCTGCACCCCCGGGCCGTGGACGCCCTCGATCAGGATGCCCTCGACGTCGGCCGTCTTTGACGGGCCGGTGCACCAGATGACGTTGGGGTCCTTCCCGAGCGCGGCGACGGCCTCGCCCAGGTCCCCGAACATGGCATCCCTCGGGATGACGGCCACGTGCGCCCACGGGGCCAGGGCGGCCAGCCGCGACGAGGTCGATCGGTCGCCCAGGATGATCGTGCCCGTCTCGGCTACCGCACCGACGCCGCGGGTGATGCCGAATGCGTAGTCGTCCACGCGCGTCCGGTCGAAGACGGTTTCAACCGTGAAGCCCTCGCCGAAGTGCGCCTTCAGGCCCGGCCAGAGCGCGGGGTCGCAGTAGCCGTGCATCCAGCCCCGGGCCCGAAGGGACGAGGCGAGCGCGGCCGGGTCGGCGGCGACCTCGCCGTTCACGGCCCTGAGCTGGGCCCCGAACTCCGCAAAGGGATCGCCGCCGCCGAGCCGGCCGCGCGCGGCCTCCAGGCCTGCGCCGAATTCCGGCAGTTTGGCCCGCTCGGCAAGCGGGGCGAGCGCCGCCCTCACCCTGCCCAGGATCACCTCCCGATCGTCACCCATGGCCCTCCCTGGCGCCGGATAGTCTCCGCGGCGCAAGCAGCCTCTCGCGACCGACAAGGTAAAGGAACACGCACAACACCACGAACATGATCATGGAGAGTGCGTCTGCATAGGGCCCATTGTAGACCGGGTTGTGGGCGTTCGCCCAGTCGTTGAAGCGGTTGTCGATCGGCGCCAGCCTGTCGACCCCCTGGAGGAGCGCGATCACGATGCCCGCGATGGCGCCGCCTGCGATGTAGCCCGACGCGAGCAGGACCCCGGGGCTCTTGTCCCCCTCCGCCGCGAGCTGGTCCTCGCTCAGGTTCTTGCCGCTGTGCCTGCGGCGGTTGTAGAGGTCGACAAGCCACCGGATTATCCCCCCCGCCCAGATCGGGCTCGACGAGGAGAGGGGCAGGTAGATGCCGACCGCAAAGGCGAGCGACGGAACGCCCGACATCTCGAGCGTGAGGGAAATCATGACGCCCAGGAGGACAAGCGACCAGGGCAGCTTGTGGCCCAGGATGCCCTTTATGATGTAGGAGATCAGGGTCGCCTTCGGCGCGAAGAACTTCTTCACCGAGGAGCCGTCCGGCCGCTTGAAGTGGGTGCCGTTGATCCCGGGATCGACAAGCCACACGGCTTTGCCCGAGGCGTCCACGAGGTACTTCTCGGACGCGCCGCCGCCCGGGTCGCTGCGGTGCCACACGAGGTAGGTGTTCGCGTCGTCGCGGGCCTGAGGCCCCTTGATCCTCTCATGCGAGGAGAGGCCCGACACGTCCGCGCGCAATTCCTCGGCGGCCGGGACCGGGATGTAGGTCGCCTGGGAGTCGTTGAGCGCAAGGAGCATGGGCCCAAGGACCAGCGCCGAGGCGAATGACCCGAAGAGGATGGCGACCTGCAGGTGCTTGGGCGTGGCGCCGAGGATGTAGCCGGTCTTCAGGTCCTGGGAGGTGCTCCCCCCGTTCGAGGAGGCGATGCAGACGATGGCCCCGATCGAGAGCGCGGTTACGTAGTACGCGCTGCCGGTCCACCCGACGATCAGGAAGATGAGGCAGGTCAGCAGGAGCGTGGCGATCGTCATGCCGGAGATCGGGTTGGACGAGGAGCCGATCTCGCCCGTCAGCCGGGAGGATACCGTCACGAAGAGGAAGCCGAAGAGGACGATCAGGAACGCGCCCACGAGCTTGGTGCCGATCCCCGCGTCCAGCAGCATGGGCGCCGCCATCACCGCAGCCATCAGGACGACGATCCCTATCCCGACGAACTTCATGGACAGGTCCTGTTCGGTGCGCGGAACCGGGCCGCTCGCCGCCCCGGTGCCGCCGGGGTTGAGGAAGCCCACGTCGCGCAGGCCCTCCCTCAGCCCGTGCCAGATGGTCGGCATCGAGCGGAGCAGGCTCACGATGCCGCCGGCGGCGACCGCCCCCGAGCCGATATAGAGGATGTAGGCCCCGCGGACCTCGTCCGGGGCCATGTCGGCTATCGGCATCTTCCCGGGCGCCAGGGGCCCCTGGATGTGCTCGCCGAAGAACTTGATCATCGGGATCAGGACCAGGTACGAGAGGACTCCCCCCCCGCACATGAGCGCCGCGATGCGCGGGCCGATGATGTAGCCTATCCCGAGGAGTTCCGGGGAGATCTCCGCGCTCACCGACGCCCCGTTGAAGGGGGCCCCGAAGATCTTCTCCGGCGTGTCCTTCCAGAGGCGCGCAACCCGGTTGAGCACGTTGTAGACGATCCCGACCCCGAGCCCCGTGAAGATGGCCTTGGCCCCGGGGGCCTTCCCGAGACCCGCAGCCTCGGCGGCCCTCATCTCCGCGACGGCCCCGGGCGACGCGTGCAGCCGGTCCTCGGCCGAGGCCCCTGCCGTCAGCACGGCCGCGCAGGCCGTGCCTTCCGGGTATTTCAGGATCCCGTGCTCCTTGACGATCAGCGCCCGCCGGAGCGGGATCATCATGAGGATGCCGAGGAGCCCCCCGAGGACCGAGACGAGAAGGACCCGGGTCAGCTCCAGGTCAAACCCGAGGATCATGATCGCCGGCATCGTGACCCCGACGCCGAAGGCGAGCGACTCACCGGCCGAGCCCGCGGTCTGGGTGACGTTGTTCTCGAGGATGGTCGCGTCGCGCATCCCCAGCTTGGAAAGCATCCGGAAGAGCGCGAGCGAGATGACGGCCACCGGGATCGACGCGCTCACCGTCAGGCCCACCTTGAGCACCAGGTAGAGCGACGACGCGCCGAACAGGGTCCCCAGGATCGTCCCGGTAATGAGGGCGCGGGCCGTGAGTTCGCGCATCTCCGTCCCCGGGAGGATGAAGGGCTCGAGCTTGGGCTTGGCTTCCTGCGGCGTGTCCATTGGGGATTGGTTTCCGGGCTGGCCGCTACCCGCGGCGCTTCCTTAGCCATGCCCGGAATTCCCCGCCGCGCCAAGTCGGGAGTGTCCGCTTCGACTCCCACGCCCTGAGCGCGGGCACGGGGATGAGGGAGGTAGGCAGGTGGTTCAGGAGCCGCCCGCCGAGGAGCGCGATCCTCCAGGCGCTCGGCTGCGTCGCCAGGAGCGCCCAGGCCCCCATCGGCGGCGTGCCCGGCGAGGGAATCCCCTCCGAATGCGCCCGGTCCCGCAGCCTCAGGAGAAGGTCGGGGATCGGGATGTTTACGGGGCAGACCTCGTTGCAGGCCCCGCAGAGGCTGGACGCCTTGGGCAGGTCGGCCTTCTCGGGGAAGCGCTTGCCGAGGAGGAGCGGAGACAGCACGGCCCCGACGGGTCCCGGGTAGACGCTCCGGTAGGCGTGGCCGCCCGCCTGGC